>NZ_JAUOSD010000004.1:0-273714 GCF_030548265.1 Marinovum sp. 2_MG-2023
CAGACGCGGAAGCCGAATACCCAGATTCAACCTGCAGACTCTCATTATGAATGAGGGACCAGCAGGGGGCAGGTCAAGAATGGCCCCGCAACCGACTTCGTTCTCCCTCATCCGCCTGGTACCCACAGTTCCGAAGTTGACTTGTGGGTGGTTAAAAGCCAGGCACGGCGCAACAGGAGCTGGGTCTGTTTGCAAGCTTCGTCGCACCTAGCCTCTACAGGATCACGATCTTGTTGAGGCGCTAGTCTAGGCGAAAAAAAGAAACAGGGGCCAGTCTGCTATTCAATGCACAGACTGTCCATTTTCCTTTTGAAGGCATCTTGGAGCGTTTGATCGGCGAACAACGAAATTTTGTAAGAATCTATGAACTCGCCAAAGCCCTTCTGTAGGCACTTTCGATTGATGATCTTCTTGGTAGTGTCGATCATCAGGTCGGTGTCTTTACCCGTATGTATCAGCCATCCACCTTTAGTCCGTGCCTCGTGGAGCAGCCCACATCTGACGTTCGTGTAGAAGTCCTTGGCCAATTTCTTGTCAAAAACAGCACTGAAGGGGGCCCGCGTCGCGAGAAAATTCTCGAAGATTGCTCCGCTTTTTTCATATTCGTGGATTGTCAGGACCGGGTCGTTTCGGCGCCTGTAGCGATACGTCTTTCCTTGCAACGTGGATTCAAGAAACTCGATCAGCGAGCATAGTATGGCGACGATGGCAAAACCTTCACCACTATGCGTCGCATTCTTCTCCAAGGTCTCGACCGGATCAAAATATCGAGTCTTAAGGCGAGCTCTATAGAATTCCTCAAAGGCTTCCTCCCAAAGCTCTTTGGATGGCGCAGCATCCAACTTTGTCCGGAGGGCTTTCCAGCCCGCAACTGTCTGCGCGCCAGCTATTTTGGTGGTGTCGGGTGTGGCAACG
Organism: Marinovum sp. 2_MG-2023; assembly: GCF_030548265.1. NCBI lineage: Bacteria > Pseudomonadati > Pseudomonadota > Alphaproteobacteria > Rhodobacterales > Roseobacteraceae > Marinovum > Marinovum sp. 2_MG-2023. The sequence goes on from NZ_JAUOSD010000004.1 coordinate 916, forward strand.
GTCATCGGTTTTCCCATTCTTTGAGCAGCGCAAGAGCCTGACGCCGACTTGGTCGAGCCAGTACGGGGTCTGCTTTCGCATGAATACAGGAAAGTTGTTCGATGTAGCCATGGGGCAGAGCATGTTCTTTAGCTCCAGCCACAATCAGCTTCACATACCAATTGTAGGGGTAGAGGGACGAGTCGATTGCGCCCTCTTCTGCGAGATATGTGATCGCCGTCACGGTCTCACCAGAACTGGCCATGGCAACTTTGATCGAAACCCGGTTATAGCCACGTCCATGGCCTTCGGCGCGGTCTAGCGGGTCAAGGTCGTCACTATCTATCTCGTAGAGCACGCCAAAAACAGATGTACTCGGTTCGCTAGAAGGAGCGATTGTCGCCTTGCCCGATCCATCCTGACTTCGTTTATGCATGGACAGTGCCCAACCCTTGAGCTGTGACACGGCGAGCACACACGCGGACGGGCAGCGTTGTCGCAGGCGTCCTTCGAGCATGTTGGAACCGTAGGCGAAGTACTTTATGGTCATTTTCCAATGCCTTTTTTTGGGATGACCGAACAAAGATATGTGCTCCCTTTCCCGTCTCGATTCAATCGTACCGGCCGCGAATGTACGCATGATCGGGAACTGACATTGGGACTGTGATGTCAGTATCGCGCTTTGGCCTCGTCGCTTCCGCGAACATGATCATGTCCACAAGGTAGAATATCACTGAGCGAGCAAGCTTCAGTGAGTCCAGTGTCATCCGCTCAAATTCCATGATGTCCTGATGGTCCACTGCAAACGAAGGGGACTTGCGTTCTTGCTTGCCAAAATCATGAAGCACCGTGAAACGGTGTGTGGAGGAATTTCGATAGCTCTTGTGCGCCTCCATGATACCGACACCTCGGCTATTATCACTCGACATATCATGGAAAATGTTGTGTAGGGCTATCAGGCCGAAATTGCCCTTGGCAAGGCATCGAGCGATTTCATCGTGAAACCGAAACGATCCGCCTTTTTCTATGCGCCCCCAGAGTGTTGCGAAGCTCACCTTATGAGCCTTGGGCATTTTTAGATAACAGGCGATGGCGACTGCCACTTTATCCAGGATGTCGAAGGCGATGCGCTGCGCACTGGTCAGTGCCGAATAGCGCACCCCGTAAAGCGCGTAATCCAATGTGTCCCCGTGAGTCGTAGTTTCAAGGTAGGGCGTGTCAGTGTCATCTTCTAGGACCTCAAAGTAGACCTGCCGCGCAAAAGCAAAATCGGCCTTCATCACGTTCAGCATGGCATATATTTCCGGTACGCCATCTTCATCATCCATTGTTCTCGTAATGGTCGGGATGGTCAGCACATCGAAAATCCCCGCGTCAAAGTCTTCCGCGCCGCAATGCAAAAACAACGCCAGTTGATGCTTGGAGACGAACTGAAAAAAGGGCTTCTCGATCGGTCCCTGAGAACTGGACGGAAGCGCTTTTGCCATCGCAATTTGCTGCTGCGCGAATGTAAGCGCTGCTGTCCCAGAGAAAGCGGTAAGCGTGTCTAGGTTACGCTCAATGTTTACTGCGAGGATACGTATTCTATTGACCATCGTCGGTATATGGCCGTAATACTGGTAGTTATGCGGGTCTGACTGGAACAATTGTCCAAGATGCTGAAGCAACGTGAGCTCTTTGAGCATTGCTACGGCATTCTCCGGACAGACATATTGGGCTTCTCGAAAGTGGTCTAATGCCTCAATCCAACGTGAGGTATCCTGCAACAGCGTACCCATATTGGTTAGCGCCTGAGAGGCCAAATCAAACGGTGCATGTGGCGATCGAGCGGCCTCCCCGAAGCGAATTCTAGCTTGAAAGTGGTCCTCAAAAGACTGGCCAAAATAGGGAGAGCGCGGCCCATAGATCAGCCGCGCGCGGGTTTGCAAACCATTGGCAAGGTTATAGGCGAGGCCTGGGTCCGGCTTGGTGCTCTTGCGCAACTCTTCCAGTATTTCCACGCCCCTGTTAATGGCTATGGAGTTGCCTAGGTGCCCGCCACAGTCGATGAGGATGGCAGCGGAGGCAAAAGCTTCTTCAGGGCTATCTCCGAGCTCGCGAATTCGTGCCAGAGCGGCGGCAGGATCTTCATCCATGAGTGCGTGTAGCTCTTCGATGAGAGAGCGCCTCTCCATCTAAATCTTGACCTCCGCGTCCAATCCATCCTTTATCTCATTGCTTCCAAAATGAAAAATATTCAGAACGCATTCTCGCCGTCTCGGCGAAAGGTTTTGCAGACGCAGGGACACCGTTCTGCCGAACGCTTTTTTGATTGGCGAGGTGGGATCGTCTTCGGCCCGGTATCCATTAGATGTCTGGAGACCTGGGGAGCGTTCAGAATGACCCCAAAGATTCTCGCAGAACCCATCAAGATCAATGTCGCCAAATGCATTCCATTCTCGAACATCCTGAACGGACATGGTCAACAATTCAAATTTGAATCTATTGACCTGACTTGCGATATCATTTCTCAAAATCGGGCACCTCCAATTTTATCGAACCTAACGCTCACCAACATTTAGCACAGTAAGAAAGTGGAGATATCTGACTGCCGCAGTGCACTTTGGCTTAATGTCACTTCCACTTCTGCACGATCGTCAAAAGTTCGGCGTCTGTCATTGTATTAGTTCCTAGCGCCATGCTGTGTCTTACGCGAGTGACTTAGACAGGTGGAACGCAGGTCACTCCATTGAGAAAACTTAGCATCACAGGTCAGGCCAAGCTATCTTATCGTGGTGCAGTGATCGCAAGCGCTTTTCTAGCTCCGGTCGACCCAGCGACACGTCGGCGCGCAGAAACACACGCCCCCTACCCGCTGGTGACAACGGCAGCGGCTTCAACCCGATTGCTTCGAGTTGATCACCGACACTCCGCGTGCCTTCGCCTTCGAATTCAGCAAGATGTTTGCAGGGGACATATCGGTCCAGGAAACAATCGACGGATTCGTAGGTCACAACCTTGATCGACTTCCGTGAGTGCGGGTGCCGTGCCCGAACTTGCGTCAGGTGGCCCGCCTCCACCAAATACCGGACGGCAGCTTCATTGATCCCCAGATAACGTGCTAGCGTGGACCGAAGGTAGCCTTCTGGCTTGAGCAGACGCAACGCCTCGGCAACCTCTTGTGGGTCCAGCCGCACAGACAAGTAGCCACTTTCCTCAGATGACTTGGCGACAGTTTTCAGCGCCCCCTTCTGGATCAAGCGAACAACGTCAGCCGCGCCTGCGACGGCTTTCCGGCAGGTCGTCTGAATCCCGACCAGGCGCTCCGCACCGCCATCACCTTCGCCCAATTCGACGCGAGGTTTGATGCTGGCGAGGAATGCATCAAGCTGGCCTTCGTCGTAATAGGGACGCCCAACGGGCGATCCGGCAATCGGTGACAGGATACCGCCCGCAACGAGTGCATCGAACTGAGCCCTGGGAGCATTGACCCTTCTTTGCGCAGCAACTTGGCAAATGACCCCGGAGAAGCGCTCGACGATTGGCTTCAGCGCCCGCGCATCGAGAAGCGCGCCCTTGCCGACATCGCCACCAGAAGTCAGGAAGCCGTTGGCCTGCAACAGCTCCAACGTTTGACGATATCCCAGTCCCAGATCACGACGCAGAGCTTCGACACTGTAGACGCGCCGACCGGCACACGGCTTGCCGAAGAGCATGTCCCCTGCACCAATGGGGTACGTCTCCGCCATGAAATCCCGCACGATGGCTCTCAAGGGTTCATATTGATCCGCGTGTGACTGCTCCAGCCAGTTGAACAGACAGCCATAGTGCCTGCGGGACAGGGAGACCGGCGATCCAGCGTCACAATGGATGGCCTCAAGCAAATCTCGCAGCCCGCGCTCACCCCGCGACAAGATTTCAAAGCCCCGCGCACCTGCCTGGCTCTTGTCGCCTTCCGACAAGAACTTCGGCTTCGCCCCAACCCCGAAGAGGTCCACGATGCCCAGGATCTCGGCACCGAGTGCTACGGCACCGAAGCCCAGATCATCTAGCCAGCGGTCTTGGCGTTCACCTGACATTCTGCGAGCCAGATAACTTTCCAGACCGGTCGGCGCCTGAGGAACGACCAGTTGTTCCAGTTCCTCAGGCTCAAGCCCCAGGTCGCGAATGCGGCCCGCAAAGTCGTGTGGGCCCCGGCTATGCGAATAGCTCTCGTCCTCGTGGAGCCTGCATCCATGCTGCGGGCAGGCCCGGATCGAAGGGATGTGCCAAACGCACTTTTGAGCGGCACCATCCACCGATGACGTCGTAATGTCTTCGGCCACGCACTTCGGGCAAAACCTCAGCCGTCTACGTGTGATCCACCGCTTCTCAACAAGTTGCCCGGCGACCAGGTACTGACCGGCCGAGGTCTTGGCCACGAGCCCTCGCAAGAGCTCGGCGCGAACGACACCACCAAGCTGAGCAAGGATGGACAGCGCGCGCTCCTCGCCATCAGCAAGAGCCTGCAGCGCAAAACCCTGATCAGCACAAAACTCCGATGCGAAAGAAAGGCCGTTGGCCCAGGCCAGCCGTGATGCGAAAGACGCCGGGGTTTCCCCCGGCACCAACGCTACCAGGATCGGCAAGCGACGGATCATGCCGCGCCCCTCGCCTTGACTGGCGGCGCCTCGAGGTCCGCGCCGCCCAACAGCTGCCCGGTGTTGATGGCGCGGAAGCTCTCCACGATGAAGGGGTTCAATGCGTCCACACAGCCTTTCTGCTTACGATAGGCGGTCGCAAAGTGCGCTTGTTCCACCGAAGCACTCCCCTCAAGCAACGCGATCTTGATGGCCTCGATGATCAGACGCGTCGTCAGCCCGAACTCGTACCGGGAAGCATGCAGCAAACGCTGAACAGAGGACGCAGCCTGAAAAGACTGCCCTCGTCCTAGCTTCGCTGTCGAGAGATAGGCTTCCAGCACACTGCCAACCTCATGCCCATGCGCGGCGTATGTCATCGGGGCGAAATGCACGGGCTCAAACCGTCGCTTTAGCTGATCATCCCGATTGATCAGGTCCAGGAGCTCGCAGGTCCCACTCAAGATCAGGCTGACAGGCCAGGTGGCGTATTCCAGACAAGATTTCCACACGAGCATGACCTGGTCCAGATCATGCTTCGACTTGGATCTCAGGATGTGCTGGGCCTCATCGAAGTGAAAGAACAAGGTCTTATGCGCCCGGGCTTGGCGCATCACCTGCTGCCAGATGGAATGCGCGTTTCGCTCGCTCTTACTCTCGTATCCAAACGCATCGAGAGTATCGACGCCGACCCCTTTGATCGTTGCACCGGTCTCAAGCCGAACGGTCAGTGCTTCTCGCAGGGGCGACCCATACGAAATTTGGGGATGCTGCTCCAAAGCATGCTTGGTGCTGACCGTCTTGCCGGCCCCGGCGTTTCCGATAACAACGATGCCGCGTTCCGCGGGCATCCGCCCGGCGGCCATGTGCGCCTTACGGCGATAAAAGATGTCATCAATCTGATCTTGGAGGTCACGATAGGCGTCATGAGCGATGAAGCGGCTTTCAAGGTCAGCCACGATGTGGCTGACCTCCTCGCGCGAGATGCGGGTCATTCACCCTCCTCCATGCGCCACCGCGGCCGTTGTGAGGAAGGCGTGCTGACCACGTCCTCTTCCGATGGAAGAACGGTCAGGGGGGCCGGAAGCGCGTTCTCGGCCTTGGGGATCACGCCGGACAGCAGCCCACGCTTCTTTCTAGAAACCGCAGGACAGTGCCCGGCAACGACATCCAGACCAAGCCAAAGCTGCTGCCGATTACGCTCGACGTCGGCCCGTGTCGGCGCGAGAGCGGAAATACCGAGCCGTTGCGAGGCTGCGCGGTCCTCTTCCGAAAAATCGGCCAGAGCCTGATCGATGACATCTTGTGTCAGCTCCGCCTCTGCCTCGAAACGCCGCCGCAGGTTGGTGCAGGCTTCTGTCCAAAGATCCAGAGACAGGCCGTCGAACCCCTTTGCGCGGGTGCGCGCCACGACCCATACACCATCAAGGTGCACCTCAATCAGCCCCAGGTCTTCATGATCTACCCGAATTTCGACTTCGAGATCAGGGTTGGAGAGGAAGTAGTCCTCCACCGTCTGGCAGGTATAGAAGATACTTGCAAATCGAACACCGCGCCCGGAAATGGTCCGGGTATACTTCCGGCCGAACGCACCCAGGCGCTCGAACCGGCCCGGTTGTCGAGGTTTTCCGACCGTCGAGCACAGCTCCCGCCAACAATTCAGCGGCGTCTGTCCACCAAGGCCTCCATGTGGCTTGTTGTTGTACACGTCGACAACGAAGCGCACCAAGATCCGTGTCAGCTCGTCGTCCGCAAGCGCCGCATAGTCTTCAGGTTTGAAGTCGCCCTTTTCGACGATGTTCGAATATGTGCGCGCACTCAGGCACTGCATCAGGTCCACACCGAAGGTCCGGAAACACCGTTCGACATGCCCACGCAACTTGGGCACGCCCGCGGGAGGAAACATGACCGTACCACGCAGGTCAGTCACAGCAGCTCGGAAGTCGAAGTTCGCAAAGGCAACGCCTTGGTCAGAGGCAACGGTCTCGAACCCAGTCCCCGGCCAAAAGGGCAGTTTGCACCCGAAGAGCTTTGCCAACTCAGACTTGTCGCGCGTGGCAAGGTCCAACGCGGCAATCGCGTCTTCAGTGTTGGGGGCAGCACATACCTTCACCGAGAGGATCAGACGCGTTCGGACATCGATCACCACGTAGATCCAGCGTCGCCCCTTCGGCAACGCCTTGATCTGTTCTTCGGTCAGATGCCCGAACACGCCGGCTTCCGCGAAAAAGGTGATCAGATCGACCTTCCACTCATCAACCTCCAGCCGCTCTCCGGGACGCAGGACGTTGAGGCCCTCTCCGATGATTGCAAAATGCCTGTTGGCCGCCTCCAGCCCCTGGCGCTGGCACATGACGTAATAGGGCTCGAGACGGTTGATCTCCCTGTAGATGGTACTATCGGACGGCACTTCCAAAGCCGGTAGGCCGCGGTCTACCCGAAAGGCATTGGCCAGCCGAAACGCCCGCTTTGCCTGCCGAATGACACTTTTCTTGGAGGGGCGTTTGAAGCTGGCATAACGATCTGCGCACTTCCGCAGCAGTGCCGCACTCTCTGGGCCGAATTTCACCTTTGTACGACCGGCCAAGTGCCTCTTATCGATAAGCGCAAGAACGGAACGCCCTGCATCCTGGTACTTTCGCACCCATCGCAATAGGGCCGACGAGCTTGGCGGGTCGATTTCGTTTCGCGAGCGTTTCTTGCCGCAGTACTTGCGTTTCTGGGCAGGCCCTTCGGGTTGAGGGATATGCTTCTCTATCTGCGGGGCGACCTTGAGAATCCAAGCGTCGACGTCCCTCCAATCCCGTCCGATTTCTTCGCGCGCCTCGGCATCCAGAAAGAAATCGCACCATGTCTGTCGGAAGAATACCTTCCCGCGTTGCTTGCGCGGCAACTGGGAGACGACCTGCTCTCCGAACTTGGTTCGCTGTCGCGCCGCCTCCTCGCTGTGGTAGCCGTCCTGTACAACGATATGACCCGTCCTCAGGCCATCGTTGATCTCATCGTAGGTCAGCTCATCAAAAGCAACATTTCCGTCAACTTCGCGCGTGACGGTAACCCCCAAAGGCCCTTGGTCAACGACCAAGCTGGCTATGCCGCCATGGCGGATTTGCGAGTATGGCTCCAGACGAATGATCTCGTTCATTTCGAGCCTCCTTCGACCAGCATCTCGAGGTCGATGATGCCGTCCTCAAGGGGCCTCAGTACGCCAGCATAGATCGCCTTGAAGACCTCAGGCCATGCCCTCCCCCCGATGGCAGCCCGCGCGATCAGATCGCGAATTTTAACCGGCAGCTCAAGCTCGGCCGCCAAGCCTGCAATGATAGACGCGGCTTCCGGATCGTCTTCACGCCTGTAGGCCAAGAGGCGGCGCGCATTCAGGGCTTCCCACTGGTCGTAATTCTCCTCGGTGATCAGAACCAAGGTCTCGGCGAACTCTGGCGGCATGGCCGCCGCCACAAAGCTCAGCTGCTCTTCAAGGTTCTGGGCCATGGCGCGTGCCGCAGGTTTCACCTCGGCGGCAAACGTGGTTCCATCAACAAAGGTATAAACTTGGTCGATCACTTTGCGTCTGGATCGACCCTCTGCGTCGACGTACTCGATGGCTGGAGGTTGCTCTACCATGTCAGCGACAGGATAGGTGGCGGTGATCGTGACAAAAGCGTCGAACTCACCAAGGCTGTCAAATTTCACTTTCTGGCTCTCACCGCCATAAGGTCGGAAAGCGCCAGTCTCTACATAGGTTCGCGCCTTCGAGCGTTCCGAAAGGTTCCGCGTTGCACGGCTGGCCCGAGGGGCCACGAAGATTTCTTTTTCCATGTTTTTGCAGTGTGCGGGATCGGCCGTGGGTCATACTGACCACGGTGAACCGCTCACGATCCTCTTGTCGAATGATGGAAGACGGCCGAGCACGACCGATCGGGTCAGGTGACCCGGCCGCCAGACTTGACTTTTGAGGGGAATCGAGAGACCTTCAGGTTGTCGGGACCAATCGACATGAAGGCCCTTGAGAGTCCGCTCTCGGGGCTTTTCTCTTTTCTAGATCATCCCTTCTGCCCTCCCTTTTTTCTTACACTCGCAGCAGGCCACAGATCGTCTGCGCGAAACCCAGTGCGCTCGGCGATTGCCGCTTCGATCTGCGGCGATCTCTTCCTACCGGCCAACACGTTCGACACCGCAGGTCGACTGTACCCGATACTCTCAGCAAGCTCCGTGATCGTCGTCCCGGACATCCCGAGATGCAGTTTCACGATCTGCTGGCGCATTTTGTCTGCGTCCATATCTTGCAGCCTTCAGTAGGAACAAACGTTTCTGATCAAGCCGGGTTCGCTTGCCCGACCTGAACCGATTCTAGGAAGGCCCCAGAGCAGCTTGCAAGGGGAATATGAGGACTTTAACCTAAGAAGTCTCAATTAGTTCTGACACTTAACCTACATTACCCTCGGAATGTCAGATGGCGATTTCACATTGGACATTGGCGGAGGAACGAAGGTTTCAAACGGCATCGAAACCCCCGCGCCACACCAAAAGTGGTCCTCGGCTTTTGTGCAGTCACATGCCAATGTCCGGGACGGATTCAGACGAAAGCGGAGGGCATGCATTTGGCCAACTGGTATTCGGCCGACCTGCACTTCGGCCATCATCGCATCATCGACTTTTGCAAGCGCCCGTTTGCCTCGACAGCCGAGATGAACGCCGCGTTGATCGCAAACTTCCAGGCCTGCGTCCGTCATGACGATGACCTATGGATTCTGGGGGATTTCGCGTTCGGACGCGCCGAGGATACGGCACAGTTCGAAAGCTGGTTTCACAGCCTCCCTGGGCGCAAGCACCTGATCATCGGCAACCACGATGATGAAGCGGTGATTTCGCTACCTTGGGCCAGCACCGAGTACATGGCAGAGATCAAGGACGGCGATCAAAGCCTCGTCCTATGCCACTACCCGATGATCACATGGAACGGCGCTCGACGGGGTGCCTTGCAACTCTTCGGCCATGTTCACGACCAATGGCCTGGCTCCCGCAACAGTGTGAACGTCGGCGTCGACCAATGGGACTTTCGCCCCGTGCGGGTTTCCGACATCATAAAGCAAGCCGCAAGACTGCCCGTGAACAAGCACTGGCACGATGTGGAGCACGGGAACGAACTACGTTGAAAACGTTTCTTCCGCTATGTAGGCCCGCGACCCGACGGCAGGCAGCACTCGGCGCTCACGCGACTTCTCTGCCGTTTGGGCCTTATACATGTGTGCGCCTATCGAGGCATTCAAATTGGCGGTTTAACCTTAGCAGATTCCGCTGGGTCAATACATGAAGGGCGGGAAGCGGATTTGTGGCAGAGCGGCACTGTCCGCGCCTAGCAACACCCGAAAGGGACCTTCAGTAGGTGAGGGCTCCGCACGGGAGTTTGGTGCCCGTAGCGCTCCTCTTTTGAGCCGATATGCTCTTCGACCAATTGTTCCCTGCGCGCTGCAAGACACCAGTAAATAGTCAGGTGATGGCGACGTGAATTGGTATCGCGCCACTTCTGACGATTTGCGCGGCACTCTGCCCATGGGTCGGCATTTTCACCGCCCATGGAAATGGTGGCGATGCCGAGCGCTCGTACTGGTAGACCAGCACCTCGGGATGCAGCCTGTCATCAAGATGCCGACCGAGAGAAAATACGACACTGTTGGGGGCCGCAATGAATAGGTGAATGCGTTTGACACCTTTCGCCATCAGATTGCCCAGGAGATCGGTGAAATCTATCGACATGGCTGATTGTTTGTCAGCAGACCAGTGCGCCGTTGTGCTTAGACTTGGCAGAGCAAGGCGAATCAGCGGCATGTCACCGAGGGTCGCCCGAATACCATCCACATCCGATGGGAAGGAAACAGCGACGGCCAATGCGACCTCCGTGGTTTTGTCTTGCAGCTCCTCAAGTCCGGCTACGGTGAAGCGATCTCCGTCATCCACACCATCGGGCTCACGCCACCTTTCTGCGAAACGATCCCAGTCCATCACTGTGAGACCGGCTTCATTGCCAACCATCATACCGGTCAGGAACGTCAGCGGAACCGGAGCCATGCCACCGTAGACCAACCTGACGTTGCCAGGACCCGCCGCATCACGCTTCTGACGAAGCTGTTGCCGCAACCCGGCAATCTGTGAGAGTGCGTCTTCGGGACTGCTGATCTGACTCGTTGAGGTCGACTGCCGGTGGTCGACCGGTAGGAGATCGATACGGCCTTTCAGGTGCTTCGGCACGGCAGAGGCAAGTGGGGTATCAACAGTCTGGTGCAGCCCGCGGTGCTCTAGGACAACCACACTCTGCTTCCTGAGCTGCCGCCGGTCAGCGATGTGATCGATCACACCAAGGACACTCCCCGCAGCCGCGAGGAGAATGCCGAGGAAGACGGTGACCTGTGACCAGTGGACCGACAATCCGCCGCCATCCGCCTGCACAGCCAGCCGCACGACGCGGTCCGCATCGATCCAAGAGAGATCACCGACCAGCCCGCCGACGCCCAGCCCGGCGAAAATCAATGCGCCTCCGGCACGCAGCAATCTCGAAGGCCAGGACGGGGTCCGGAAGACATAGGTGATCAATCCATCGAGAAACCGGTCACCGTGTTTTCGCCAGAAAGACATGTTTTAAGCCTCCGGATCAGCTAATATTCACGATGAACTGACCGCTGCGCGCAGCCAGTTTGCCATTTTTCACAATGAAACACTCGATGCTGTGCTGGCCCCGATAGAGGGTGCTCTCAGAATGGGTCAGACCACCCCGGACCGCCGCGTCCGGGCTAAAGCCCCCACGTAAGCAATCCGCATCCTCGGCTTCCCGCCCGGTGTTCACGACCTGCCAATAGACCTTGAAACGCCCGGTCACAGTCGTGTCCGCCTCGAAGCGCAGGCTACAATTTCTGGGAAGCGGCGCTCCGTTGCTCACGAAGCTCTGCGGCCTGAAACCCTGCTGCGTAAATATCGCAGCGCCAATATTCACGCGACCTTCCGCAGCCTGCGGCCATCGCGGCTTTCGCATATAGGCCGGCGTAAGGAGAAGATTGGCCGCACGGACCAGCCGCGCGGTAACACCCGGTTTCTTGGCCGGATTGCGACGCCCCAGTGCTCGTTCGACCAGAGCCTGCCCCATGCGTTCGCTTAGGACGGCACCGACACCGTCTACGGTGAGCGCCTGATGTGCCGATGCGAAATCACCGCGGGCCTGCTGAAGCCACTCATGGAATGCACCCCGGCGCTCAGAGTGCTCTTCCCACTTGTCAGCAAAGTTCTCTTCGGGGTCGGCTGGGTTTTCGACCCAGTCCACGCCATTGCGACGGGTGATATACCGGTCCATCCCGTGAAGGATCGAGAACAGCGCATCGGAGAGGCGTTCTTCCTGGTTATAGGCATGTGCGGCAAGGGTGGTGATCAGGATGGAGATCGGCTTGTCATCAGGCAGGTCGCTGAACATCAAATCGCGATGGCGTTTAAGGATCTGAATGGCGCCCTGCAGCGGGGTACGCACTCGCCATGCCGGAACATCCTCAACGCTGGCCTGCATCCTGCGCGCCTCGTTCAGAGCACGACGCCTGAACGCCTGGCCCATCCGATCGCGAAACCAGAGCGCATAGCCTTTGGGATTGCTGCGCGGCCAGCGGCCACCTTCCTGCCGGAAGCAGTCGTGTTTCTTGTCTGTGATCGCGAGCGCGGTTGCCCCCAGTCGGGCAAGCGCGGGGCCCGCTTCACTCAGATAGCGCCGCTTCTCGAAGTCAGGCACCGCAGGCAGGACATCCATGTGAAACTGTGCACCATCTGCGTAGACCAGGGTCCAGCAGCGGCGCCCGTCTTCGGGTTTGCTCATGCCATATCGCCGGGCATAGGCTTTGACTTCGACGCCAACGCGACGTTTCAGCTCTGCCTGGGTAAGTGCCGACTTCTCGCAATCGAGGCGGCAGACCATATCGATGTCATAGTCTTCTTCGTCTGACGCGGGCCGTATTGCAGTACCCAGCCGAAATGAACCCTGCACATATACGTCGGGACTGTCATCCCGAACAGTCGAGTCCGGCCGGTGCAACCACTCGCCGAGCGACTTGTAACTGCGCTCAGCTTGTTCATACCGACCGGACGGCACCTGAAGCTCCTCAACTAGGTCTTCCAATAATTGATCAACAGGCCTGGTATTCGCCAACGGGAATTCCATTGCGTGAAACCTCCATACGGTATTATTGCCCGTCGCCTACTGATTTTACGAATGCAGAGCTGAGCAGAAGAGACGCGGCCAATCCCGAAAACTTATGACTAATTTGCGCTCGGTGTTTTACAATTACCTAAGCCATAATCTTAATCGTTGGCTCGAATCCCCTCCCCGGTTTTTGATCGTAGATCACCAAAGGCAGGTCGGCTTTTGGCATTCGTGAGCGACCTGTTTCGACAGCCGCGGAAGCTGGAAGAACAGGAAATACGTTGATAGTCGCGTCCTCGCCGTGGTGAGCCTTGATCCGATCAAAGAGCCTGCGAAGGTGAGTCTTATAAATTGCAAGATCCTCCTGTCTTCGCATGATGTCATTATGAGGATCCTCTGCCGTGATCGACCAGATTGCCGCGTTATTGCCCAGAACCGAATGAATTCTCTGATCATCGACGGTCGCGCTGAGCGCCAGCTTGAGTGCGACTGGTACGTCCTTCGGCCCAGTGTACTCACCAATCTTGAAATTAATCGACGGCTGGTGAAGTTGCCATTTCCAGGTAGATGGCTCGCGATATTTTTGGTGAACAGATACCGGCATGATGTCGCCTAGCAATGTACCGAGTTCGATCAGCAGAGGCTGCGGAGCAAGCGCAAACACACTCAACTGAAGGATCTCCTTCTGCTCTATCCGCTCCTTTACCTTGCGCCGAAACTGACGATGCAGATGCGCGCTTTGCATATCCCAAAACTCTGGCTCATCATCCTTGATTTCGGAATTTAACTCGATGTCGATGGTTCGTCGCTCCGCCGGATGTCTGTCGGGCGGCATAGCGGCAAAGATCGCTTTGGTGGAAACCAACGAGTCCATTTGGCCGATAGTCGCCGCGAAACGGAGCACATGAGCGGCGCGGTCAGCGTCCATATCTGTAACAGTCTCGATCCGCTCTTCGTGCTCGCGCTTCATTGCCACGAGTGTTTCTTCCGGATAGTCGTCCACGTGATCTACGTCGATTTCCTTGTGATGGATAGGACACATCAGCATCAGATTGCTAATGTCACGGGCGAGAAGCGGCGAACGGACACTATCACCCCTCGGTCCATTCTCGCTATCTGCCACAATGTGCGCGATGAAACCAAACTTTCCGTCTTCCTTGCCAGCGATCAGATCTCCGACAAGGAGCTTGTTGCACCCTGAAAACTCACATCGGCCCGCCGCCAAAGCCCATAACTGGGTCTGTATCTTGGCTGGGATGCTCGAACTAGACAATTATCCGCTCCACTTTATTCCCCCATCGGATTATTAACAAACAGTCAAACGATATTTTAACGCCCCACCTCACGAAAATACGATAAATATTAAGCACTTACCAAGCCTTACGAAATCCATCTTTACCATCCTCATCTGAAATTTTCAGCTGGCCCGCCTCGGGCAATTGGCCGCGCTGAAACGTGGTGATAGTTGCCTGTATCGATACGCCTCCCACAAGACGCACGATAACTAAAGCTGCAAATGAAGGGCCGCTGTGCTCGACCATATCAGTCATCGAAGCTAAGTCGATTTCACTAGGCGTTGGTGGGAATGTTGGATGTGAGTGCCATTCGCCAAGATAGTCAACCCGACCAACGCGATCACTATTCGCCAGCAAAATCCGATCCATTTGTTTTGAGTGCAGCTCAGGCAAGCTATCGAAACGATCTCGTGTACCCGCCTCAAGATCAACGGTAAAACCGACGAGATCAAATTCGCCCGGAGCTGTTTGTTCTGCAACTAACCATCCCCCGATCTCGCGTTTGCCGCCTTGCTTCAGGTAGTTCTGCAGTTCCGCGAGCTGCGAGCGTGAGACTGTGAGGCTAAGCGTCACCTTGCACTCCAAGTTGAGTCATGACGCGTGCAATGCCCTCTTCTGCGCAACTTGTACTGCCCTGTACCGATCCCTCGTGAGGACTGAAGATGACCGGGTGGGTGTCAAAGGGATGATCAAAGATCCAGCCTTTGCGCAGCCCTATAAAATAGGCAGGCTCGGGGTGGACCCGCATCTCTGTGGGTACGAGGGCATCCAGGGCGTGACGGACCAGCCTATTAGCAATGACGCCTACATCACTGTCAGAAGCGAATAAGGGCTCATCGTCGTCGTGACCTTGCACCCCGTAATTGTGCTCGCGGCCCTCCGGCGGCGCCATGCCCTTCTCGTCGCACCATGCTCGCAATTGAGACGCAGCGGTTAGCGGAGGCGGATCTTCAGATGGGAAACTTCGAGCAATCAGGCCTCCGAGACCACCCGCGTAAACTCGTCCCCAGACGAGAGGTTTGCGCTTCTGCGTGCAAATGGCCGCTGCCATTCGAAACACACTATTATCAGCCGTTGTGTCGATCACGAGATCACAAGTGCTGATAATCTCGCTCAACTGGGCAATATGCTGGACAGCGGTTTGAGATGTTAGGCTCATGCCCAAGGCACCGACTTTTACATCTGGATTAATCCGAACTAGCCGGTGCTGCAGAGAAACTGCCTTGTGGTGCCCCACATCCATCTCATCGAGTTCGTTTCTAACCAAGTTGTCGGACCAAAGAACATCATTATCCAGCAGCATGAAACGACTGACGCCTTCACGCGCAAGACTGGCGGCCACTTTTGATCCCAACGAACCCGCGCCAAGGATGCAGATACTGGATTCTCGAAAAATTTTCCCGTGGAGTCGGCGTTCTCTAACCTTCGGCGGTTCGAAGGTATGAAACAGGTCGATCTTTCGTTTCGCTCCATTGTGCCGAACGCGCAGCAATACCTCTCGCCTGCCATTTGATATGACAACCAACATGTCGCCGGCGCCTTCTACCCATTTACGGAGCCATGAAGGCAGGTACTGGTACAAGAGCCCCTTGAGCTCTTCGGGATGCAGATCTGGAATTTGTCGAATATCGGGCAATCGATATAGGACCCCAGGGACCACCCTTCCCCCAAATCCCGCACCATCAATCGGCACCCGTAGGCCAGAGTCCAGACCGATGCTCGCGATGCGAGCAACAAGAACTTCGGAACCCCCAACCCGACGCTCCAGAGTCATATGAATATCGGTTGCGTGTCCGGCAAGGCGCAACCTTAGAAGGCGTGCCGTGTCAGGCGGTAGCATGAAGCGCCGGGAGCACCCCGAGAGCAGTGAAGGTAAGTCGGCTGGATGAGCGCTTTCCACGTCTGAGAAAGCATCGTCCTTTGGGGTTGCCTCAAGCAGTGCTTTGGCACTCCTTACTACATCCACGCTCTTGCAGTCAGGATGCCAGTTATCCGGTCTATACTGAAGGCATAGTTCGCCACCCTCGCCATACTGGTGCTGGGATAGCCGGACCGAGCTGTCGGCTGGAAGTACAAATGGCGGCAGATCTGGAAAAAGTGCTGGGAAAACCAGCCGCAATGGAATGCGACGCTCCCCGGCCAGCAGAACAAACGACCAGGTCAGCAGGCCATCGGCGTTTTTGCCGAATTGGGGTTTTTCCAGCCAATCTGATGCCGCTGCTAGGTCAGCAAGCTCTTCACACTCACGGATTAGCCGTGCTTCGCCGGCTGTGAAGTCCATCAACCAAAACCTTTTGGCTCCGTCGGCCTCCGATCCTCACCACCAAAAACGAGACCGGGCGCAGAAGCACCAGCCGCAGCGGCAGGAGCAACGGATGCCGCACGTGCTCCCGCAGATGCCGCTACTCTTGAGCGCGCACCTTCAACGAGGGTACTTCCAAGATTTCGTGAGAGCTCATTTAGAACAATATTTGTGTCGCTGAACCTTTGAACGGCACCAAAATCCCTTCGGGCAGCCTCCAGCCACTTGAAGAAGGATTCCCGGCGCTCGGGAAATTTTTCCCACCTATCCGCAAAGTTCTCTGAAGGGTCCGTAGGGTTGGCGATCCATGACACCCCATTCCGTTCTTTGATCGCGAGATGCATGTCCCTCAGAATCTTGGCGATTGCATCCGATACCCTTGCTTCGCCTGCATAAGCATGTGTCGCGAGCGTTGTGAGGATCACACTAATGACCTTCAGGTCCGGATCCCGCTTCGCGAACCACTCATCCCTGTGACGCTTCAAGATCATGATGGATGACTGGAGAGGTGTCCGCACCCGAAATACCGGGACGTCCTCCACACTCGCTGTCACTTTGCCTTGAGCATCGAGGAATGCCCTGCGGCGTTCATTCAACTGCTCAATCTGTCTTGATTTGAACCATGCTGCAAAGCCCCTGGGATTGCTTCGGGGCCAATCATCCGTGATGATACGGTATGTGCCTTTCTTGTCTTTATCTGTGATGGCAATTGCGCCTTCCGCGAGCGCCTGATCTGCGAGGTAGGAAGAAAGCACAGCACGCATATTCGCCTCGTTCGGCACAGCCGGTAACACGTCCATGTGGAATTGCGCACCGTCTGCGTAGATCAAGGTGCAGCACCTTCTAGGCTCATCGCTCACCTCATTCTTGATCCCTCGCGCATTGCGATACGCCTGGAGCTCAGCCAGAAGAAGAGCGCGCAGATCTGCTTGGGAGATTTTCGCTTTCGTCAGAGATCGGAACGAGACAACGATGTCGAGATCGTAATCTTCATCATTGGACGTCGGTTTGATTGGTGTACCGAGCGCGAACGAACCTTGGATATAGACATCGGGATCATAATCACGCACCTTAGACTCATCTCGATGCAAAAACTCGCCAAGGTCTTGGTAGCGTCTTTCGGCTTCTTCGAAGCGGCCTTGCGGTACTGCTAATTCCTCTGCGAGCTTTTCAATCGCAACGTTGTACCCGTATCCAATGCCCGCGCCTGCGTTCATACCAAGACCCATTCATAAGTTCGTTCAATTTAAAGATGTCTATTCAGAGGCAGATTTTCAACGTATTTTGCCCGGTCAAAGGCAGTATTTTCAAAAACACCCATGGGATGTGTTCTGCCACTTATGGCAGCGGTAGGAGCCGCAAACACAGCAGGAGTTAGTCATACGCCAGGCGCCTACTGTGAGCCGAAAGCTCCTAACGAACTAAGGTCGGACGTACGTGGAGCCCTCACTTTCTTCGTGTCCCGTCTTCATACTTGCATACGGCCCGCAGACCAGATCAGCTGCCCTCCTTAGCGTGCTGCCCCTGCACCACACCACTCGGCATCGCCAGAACCAGACATGCAAACGGCCTCGGGTACTCCCCGAGGCCGTTTCTTTATCATCTCAGCCGAAATGACCTTGAGAGGCGGTTAGGTCATGTCGCGTGGCACGCCACAACAACACGCATAGACAGCTTCATCCAGAACACTTGCTATGCCCACAGGCCCCGCAAGTCATGCACCCTTCGACCATGCGCAATTCGTATTGCCCGCACGAGGGGCAGGCCTTGCCGCGTTTTCCGGGCTCCGCTTCTGCGACCTGCGCTTTGGGATCGGACTTCAACCCCATGCCTTCGCCTGCCAGAAACCCGGTGGCGACCATGTGGCGTTCGATCACGCCGCCAATCGCCGCCAGGATGGATGGGATGTATTTGCCCTTCACCCAGGCACCGCCGCGCGGATCGAAGACGGCTTTCAGCTCTTCCACCACAAAGGATACATCGCCCCCGCGCCGGAACACCGCAGAGATCATCCGCGTCAACGCGACGGTCCAGGCGAAATGCTCCATATTCTTGGAATTGATGAACACCTCAAACGGCCGGCGGCGACCACCAACGATAATATCGTTGATTGTCAGATAGATGGCATGTTCGCTGTCGGGCCATTTCAGCTTGTAGGTATTGCCCTCCAGCGTCTGCGGCCGGTCCAGCGGTTCGGACATGTAGACCACGTCGCCATGCGGTTGAAGCGGTTCAACATCAGCTTGAGTGACCAGTTCGGGAGACTGCCCCCCCCCTGTGCCCAGAATTTCTGACACTTCCGCGTTCAGGGCCGACGCAATCTTCTCGATCCGATCTAGCGTAGGTTCCTTACCGTCTTTTATAATCCCATGAAGGTAGCCGTGGCTCAGCCCTGCATCTAACGATGCTTGACGCATGGTAGTTCCGCGCAATTCGATCAGGTTGGCGAGATTTTTGCGATAGTCGCTGCTTTGATTAAAGAGTTTCGGCTTCTCCTCCGACACCGTCAAAACCGACCCCGTCACATCATTCGGCCGATAGGTCGTGCAGCCTTTGCAGCCCGTCTCATAGGCCTGCATGTAAACATCCTTGAACGACTCGAAATCAATATCCTCGGGGCAGTTGATCGTCTTGGAAATCGACGAATCCACCCATTTCTGCGCCGCCGCCTGCATCTTCACATGCTCGGCCGGATCCAGCGTCTGGGCATTGACGAAATACTCCGGCAGCGCGGCATCGCCAAACTTGTCCTGCCACATCTGCACCGCGTAATCGACAACCTCTTCCTCGGTCCGCGACCCATCCTTTTGCAACACCTTGCGGGTATAACGATAGGCGAAAACCGGCTCGATCCCGGAACTGACATTGCCAGCATACAGCGAAATTGTCCCTGTGGGCGCGATCGAGGTCAAAAGCGCGTTGCGAATGCCGTGCTCTGCCACGGCATCTCTCACGTCCTGATCCATCGCCTGCATATTGCCACTGGCCAAATAGCCTTCGGCGTCAAACAGCGGAAAAGCCCCCTTTTCCTGCGCCAGATCGACCGACGCCAAATAGGCCGCCCGGGCAATCCGTTTCAACCAACGCTCGGTCTGCGCCGCCGCTTCATCCGAGCCATAGCGCAACCCCTTCATCAACAACGCATCGGCCAAACCGGTCACTCCCAAACCGATCCGCCGCTTGGCTTCGGCTTCGCGCGCCTGCGCCTCCAGCGGGAATTTCGACGCATCGACCACGTTGTCCATCATCCGCACGGCGGTGGCGACCAGACCATCAAGCGCCTCTTCGTCAATGCGAGCCGCATCGGAAAACGGATCGCTGACCAACCGCGCCAGATTGATCGACCCCAGCAAACAGGCGCCATAAGGCGGCAAAGGCTGTTCACCACAGGGATTGGTGGCGGCAATCTGCTCAACATAGTTCAGGTTGTTGGCGGCATTGATCCGGTCAATGAAAATCACCCCCGGCTCGGCATAATCATAGGTCGCCTGCATGATCCGGTTCCACAAGTCCCGCGCCGACAGGGTGCGATAGACCTTGCCGTCAAATTGCAGATCCCAAGGTTCGTCGGCTTTGACCGCAGCCATGAAATCATCGCTGATCAGCACCGACATGTTGAACATGCGCAAGCGCGCGCTGTCGGATTTGGCTGCGATGAAATCCTCGACATCGGGATGGTCGACCCGCATGGTCGCCATCATCGCGCCGCGCCGCGACCCGGCAGACATGATGGTGCGGCACATCGCGTCCCACACGTCCATGAACGACAACGGACCGCTGGCATCCGCCGCAACCCCCGAAACCGCTGCGCCCTTGGGCCGGATGGTGGAAAAATCATACCCGATGCCGCCACCCTGCTGCATGGTCAGCGCCGCTTCGCGCAGCATATCAAAAATGCCACCCATGCTGTCGGGCACGGTGCCCATAACAAAACAGTTGAACAACGTCACCGAACGGGCTGTGCCCGCCCCGGCCGTGATCCGCCCAGCCGGCAGAAACTTGAAATCCTCCAACGCCTCGTAAAACCGCGCCTCCCAGACATCGGGCTGCGCCTCTACCCGCGCCATGTCGCGGGCAATCCGTCGCCAACTGTCCTCGACCGTTTTATCAATCGGCGTGCCGTCTGCCTGCTTGAAACGGTATTTCATATCCCAGATCTGTTCGGCGATCGGGGCAGCGAAACGGGTCATGGCGCGATTCCCTCTTTTTTTTGAAGACGCTCAAGATACGCCTAACTAGGGAATTGCACAACAACTTGAAGCCCGCCACATGAAGACTACAATAGATGGGCCGCTGGGGGGCGGATTCACATGACTGACTCGATCAATCTGATAAAATTATGCGTCGGCACCGAAACGCCGGACGACCTCGCCCTGTGGCAAGCCTCTCACAGGGCCAGCCTGCCTGACACCCTGCCGCGCCATGTCACCCGAATGTGGCCCAAACGAGCCGCTGAATTGCTGAATGGCGGCTCGCTCTATTGGGTGTTCAAGGGCGTGGTCCTGGCCCGTCAAAAGGTACTCCGCCTGGACGAGGTGACCGGCCCCGATGGAATCGCGCGCTGCGGTATCGTGCTGGACCCCGACATCATTCGGACGGCACCAGCGCCCCGGCGCCCGTTTCAGGGCTGGCGCTACCTCAAACCCGAAGATGCCCCACCAGACATCTCAGACCGCGCACGACGCGAAGACCCGCTGCCCGCCGCCCTCAATGCGGCCCTGGCCGAAATCGGCGTGTTGTAACGCACGCCCTGCTTCTTCTGTTCAAAAATATCCCGGGGGAGTCCCAGAGGGACGGGGGCAGCGCCCCCAAGGCCTGCGTGGCCTGAACGCAATTCAACCTGCGCGCCGCAGCGCACATTTTGAACAGACCACGGCTTTGGCGGCAAACCTTACCCCAGAAGTTCCAGTTTTGACCGCAACGCCGACAAAGCAGCGCGGTCATCGGGGTCCAGCTTGACACCACGAGCCCGAAACAGGGTCGCTTGTGACTTCAGGACCAGACCATCTGAAAGAATTTTCAGGTGGTTGGCGCGCAGCGTCTCGCCGGTTGACGTGATATCGGCGATCATCTCGGCCGTCAGGTTCTTGACCGTGCCTTCGGTCGCCCCCTGGCTGTCGACCAGTTGATAATCCGCCACACCGCAATCACGCAGGAATTCGCGGATCAGCCGGTGATACTTCGTCGCAATCCGCAACCGGAATCCATGGCGCGCCCGAAAGGCTGCCGCCGCCGCGTCCAGATCGTCAAGCGTGTCCACATCCACCCAGCAGATCGGCACCGCCAGGATCAGGTCGGCATGTCCAAAGCCCAGTTCGACCAGCGGCTCGACCACCTGTTCCCATTGCGGCAGTTTTTCATGCACCAGATCGGTTCCGGTCACGCCCAAATGAATGCGCCCAGCGGCCAGTTCGCGGGGAATTTCCCCGGCGGACAACAGCACCAATTCGATACCATCGACCCCCGACACCGCGCCGGCATATTCGCGTTCGGACCCGGTGCGCGCCAGCGTCACGCCACGTGCGCCAAACCAGTCAAAGGTCTTTTCCATCAGCCGCCCTTTGGACGGCACGCCCAGCTTGATGGTCATTGGCCACCCTCCCGCAGCAAAAGCGCAAGACCGGGGCGGATCACGCCCCCGACCGCCGGCATACCCCGCCCGCCACCAAGTGCGGCGCAGAGCGCATCATAGCGCCCGCCCGTCGCCACCGGCGGCAAATCGGGGCGGCGTTCAGCATAAAGTCCAAACACAAACCCGTCGTAATATTCCATCGACGTGCGCCCATAGCTGCCTTCGAATTCCAATGCATCCACATCAACCCCCTCGGCCCGCAGGGCATCCGCCCGGGCCACCAGGCGATTCACCGCGCCCTGGATCGAGGGCAAATCCACCGCGATATCGCGCAGATGCTCCAGCGCGAATGGTAGGGTTTCCCGCACCGCCAGAAGATCCTCGATGAGATCGACTTGCCGCGCGGAAATCGGCGGCGTCGCGGCGTCTTCGCGCAGGGTCTCAATCCGCGCGGCAACCTCTGCGGGGCTGCGCAAACCGATCTGCGGCACATTCTCTGCCATCGGATCGGCTGCGGCCAAAAGCGCACTGCGGCTGGACGGCACCGGGGTGCGGCCGGCAAACCGGTCAAGCAAGGCGCGGAACCGCCGGGGCCGCCAGATGTGACGGCGCAGCGCCACCTTGCGTTTCTCGGTGGTGTCCAACCCATCAACAGCCGCCTTCAGCAGACCAATATCACCGGTGGCCGCCCGCAGGTTGAGATCAGACAGGGCCGACGAAATCCGGGCAAAAACCTCGGCTTCGCGCGCGGCCGGCGTGTCGCGATCAAAAACTTCGTAGCCGACCTGCAGATATTCGCTGTCGCGCTCTGGGTCGTCTTCCTGTTTGCGAAACACCTCTCCGGCATAGGTATAGCGCGCCGGTTCTGCACCATGCGCCATATGCATCTGCACCACCGGTACGGTGAAATCAGGCCGCAGCATCTGTTCGCCGCGCTGCGGATCCTGGGTCACATAGGCCCGGCCCCGGATATCCTCGCCATAGAGATCCAGCAGGGTTTCCGCCGGTTGCAGCACCGGGGTTTCCACCACTTGAGCCCCAGCGGTTTCAAAACCTTGGCGCAAGCGCATCGCTTCGGCAATGATCCGGGCGCGTCCCGGCATTTGCCCCGGCATCAGGCCTGCCCCTCAAGGATCTCTTGCACCTTTGCCACCAGTTCGCCGCGCGGGACTTCGAACTGCGAGGGGCGCTCTTTCCATTCCTCCAGGGTGGCGTTTTCGGCGATCTGCGCCCCCAGGATCAAATCCTTGATCTGAACAACGCCGCGATCGGCCTCGTCACTGCCTTGAATCACCGCAATCGGGGATTGGCGTTTGTCGGCGTATTTGAGCTGATTGCCGAAGTTCTTGGGATTGCCCAGATAGACCTCGGCGCGAATGCCCGCGTTGCGCAATTCGGCAACCATGGTCTGATAGGTCGCCATCTGATCGCGATCCATGACCGTCACCACCACAGGCCCGCGCTCGGCAGAGCGTATCCGCCCTTTCTCGCGCAATGCGGCCAAGAGCCGGTCAACACCGATGGACACGCCCGTCGCCGGGACCGCCTGACCGGTGAACCGCTTGACCAGATCGTCATAACGCCCGCCACCGGCAACCGAACCGAATTGCCGCTTGCGGCCTTTTTCATCAAGGATCTCAAAGGTCAGCTCGGCCTCGAACACCGGCCCGGTGTAATAGCCAAGGCCGCGCACGACCGAAGGGTCAATCTCGATCCGATCCGGGCCATAGCCCTGTGCCGCCAGCAAATTGGCAATCTGTTCAAGCTCTGCAACACCTTCGCCACCAATTGCGCTGTCGCCAATGGCGGCGCGCAGGTTGGTCAGCGTGTCGGCGGCACTTGCGCCTTTTGAGGTCAGAAAGGCGATGACCGGCTCGGCCTGGGCATCCGCCAGACCAACCCCGTCGATATAAGCGCCCGAGGCATCAAGCCGCCCCTTGCCCAGCAATTCACGCACACCGGATTCGCCGACCTTGTCGAATTTGTCGATGGTGCGCAGCACGGCGGCCTGTTGGCCTTCTTCCGTCACGCCCATCGCCTCTAGCACGCCATTCAGAACCTTGCGGTTGTTGACCCGCACAACGTAATCGCCGCGCGCAATGCCAACGGCCTCAAGCGTGTCGGACAGCATGGTGCAGATTTCGGCATCCGCCGCCACCGAAGGTGCGCCAACAGTATCGGCATCACATTGATAAAACTGGCGGAACCGGCCCGGCCCCGGCTTTTCGTTGCGCCACACCGGCCCCATCGCATAGCGGCGATAGGGTGTCGGCAGATCGTTGCGATATTGTGCATAGACCCGCGCCAAAGGTGCAGTCAGATCATAGCGCAACGCCAGCCAATCGGCGTCGTCCTCTTGCCAGGCGAACACACCTTCGTTCGGGCGGTCGACATCTGGCAGAAACTTGCCCAGCGCCTCGACCGTTTCCACCGCACTGCTTTCCAGCGCGTCAAACCCATAGCGATGATAGACCCCGGCGATGGTCGCCAACATTTCGGCCCGTTCGGTCACTTCATGACCAAAATAGTCACGAAATCCCTTGGGGGTGATCGCCTTGGGGCGGGGCTGTTTCTTCTGCTTGGCCATGGTCGGCTCCGGCTGTGCTATGTTTGCGCGCGGTGTAGCCGGAAGCATCCCTAGGGGCAAGGAGGGGCAACCGAAGTGGCCCTAGGCAATGCCGCCCGTTCGGTCTATAGCCCAACCTCATGAGCACCCAGATTGACGCCCTCGAAGAACGCATTGCCCATCTGATCCGCATGGTCGATGACATGTCTGACGTGATTGCCCGCCAGGACACCGACATAACGCGCCTGCAATCCCAGGTGACGCGGCTGATCCTGCGCGAAGCAGAACGCCAAAACGAACAACCCGGCGGTGTTGTCCTTGGCGACGAGCGCCCGCCGCATTACTAAACCGCATCATCGGCTGGTGAATTTAGCGATCACGACAGCGACACCCCAGCGACACGACGGCGGGGTTTGACCCGCGCGCCGACGATGTCAGCCGCCGCTTTTCAGATCGGTTTCCGCAACCTCGCCATCATGCAGCAGCATGTTGAACCAGCGCGCGTTGTCGCCGTATTTTTCATAGGCGCTGACAAACACGGTATTCTTTTCGATGCGGGACACCTTGCTGCCGCAGGGTTTGCCACGACCAACCCGGCAAATGCGTGACTTGATCTTTTCATAGGCGCTGTCGGTCGCAGAATAGGGCTGTATATCCGCAGGCAGGCCATAGCGCAGCAATTCATGCATCTCTGGCGCGCCAAACACCGCCAAAGCGGCGGTAAAGGTCCGCGCACAGCCGTCGTCGAACCCGGTCACATAAAACGGATGCGCGGTGGTGCGGCCGGGCTCACTGTCATAGAGGCGATAGGCCTTGGAGCGGGCGGGAAAGGCCTCGATCTCTTTGCCACGCTTGGATTTAGGCAGGTCGCACACCGGTTTGACCAATCCAAAAGACAGGATCGTGCCCGGCGGAACCGAGGGCGGTTTGGCCTTGGCCGAAGGGCGCGATGCGCCGCCGCCGAACAGGCCACGCCGCGGCGCCGCTGTGTTGGCCGCCACGGCCTCCACCGCATCTGGCTCTGCCGCATCTGAGGATGTCTCGGCATCGGCGGGATCTGCACCGCCGCCGATCATGCGTCCCAACAGGCCCGGTTCGGCCACGGGTGTCTCTTCCGATTGCCCCTCGGGCGCAATCGCGGCCACCGGCGGCGTCTCTGCCAATTCCACGTCAGAGAGCTTTGCAACCCCGTCCAACGGATCCCCACAGCCCAAGAGCCATGTCATTGCCACCAAACCGGTGGCCATACGCACCGAAAACACCATGTTCACGCTCCCGACCAATGCCCCCTCCTACCCCAACCCTGCCGGACAGGTCCAGTCTTGCCAGAGGATCGCGCAAAGCGCCGCCGACGCGCATAATGGATTCCCATCAGGCGGCGGATCTGTTAATCTCTTGGGAATAAAAAGAGTAACGAGGCAGTTCCAGGTATGAAAACGGGCTATCGTGGCACGTTTGTCATCGCTTGGTCGCACACATGTATTGATGGCTTTCCGGCCGCATCGCTTTCTGAATTGAAGGTTGGCGCGCTCTGGAGTTGGACAGGCAAGGCGCTTTGCGTCGATGGTCCGCAGTCTGTGTTGCGGCTGGATATGGCAGACGGCGAAGACGACAGACGCAGGCGCGCCGCAAAAGCCGTCACCAAATTGGTTGGCACGGCACGGGCCGTACGACATCCGAATTACGACGCAGATATCGCCAATGCACCAGACAACAACAGCTTTGTCGTCACGGATGGCGCAAAAACCTATAGCATCACCCTGATCCCGTCCGGGACCGACACCCGCCCCTTGCTGATGTTCATGGGGGAAATGCCACCGCGCGACAGGGAGCTCTGGGTTGTCAGCGTCACGCTGAAACCCCGGTTGAGCGCCGAAAACCGCGACGGCGGGGTGATCTGTTTCACCCCCGGCACAGCGATTCAGACGCCGACAGGCCCCCGCCCGGTCGAACACCTGCGCGAGGGGGATCATGTCCTGACCCGCGACAATGGCCCGCAAGAGGTGCTGTGGACCGGGGCGCGCCGGATCAGCGGCGCGCGTCTGTATGTCATGCCGCATTTGCGCCCGGTGCGCATTTTCTCTGATGCTTTTGGGGCCGGTCGCCCCGACAAAACATTGCTGGTCTCCCCGCAACACCGGCTTTTGGTGCGCGGGGCGGAGGTTCAGGATTTGTTCAACACGCCCGAAGCTCTGGTTGCGGCCAGTGATCTGGATGGCACCAAATTTGCGGAAACGGATTTCACCGTGCGCGCTGTGACCTACGTGCATCTGTTGTTGCCACGGCATGAAATCCTTTGGGCCAATGGGCTGGAAACCGAGAGCTTCCATCCCGCCAGCGCCCAGCTGTCAACGCTAGGCCACGAGGATCGCGCACGTCTTGTGGCGGGGTTGCCGGACATCGAACATGACCCGCACAGCTACGGCGACTATGCCCGCCGCAATCTGACCACCGGTGAATCTGCTCTTTTGAACTACAAAGCCGCCTAAAATGCCCCTTGTCGGCATTTCCGCGCCTTCGTGGCCTTGTGCCGTGACGTGTAATGTTATTACATATTCGCCTCAAATCGATTCCAATGGCGTACCGACAGATGAACCACACCATGTCCGGCAATCGCGGCTCTACGTCGCTGAGATGCAAACCAAGCCACAAAGATCCGATGCGGGCCTATGACAACCTGCCCAAAGATCTGCGCACATGGGTGTCCTCTGCCATCCTGCCCTGGGGCGCACAGTCGGTTCGGCGCGCCTTTGATCGGGCAATCGCCCGCACCGGCGATGCGAAACTTGCCCTGCGGGAATTGGATGCGCTTCAGAATCGTTTGGTGGCCAAAGATGCCCAGCGGATATGGGGCCAGCACCATCCCGGGTGCTGCCCGCCGGGATCAGGGCACACCCAGTCCCCAAGACCGTGACGCAAAAATCCCGCGCAGCGAACTGCACGGGATGATCAAACCGAAGATCACGGTCCGGGACTGCGGCCCCGGATCACCACCCAGGATCACCATCCGGGATCTCCGCCTGATTATTTGCGCGGATCAAGCAGGCGACGGGCGATCACCTGTGCCTGAATTTCTGCGGCACCCTCAAAGATATTGAGAATCCGCGCGTCGCACAAAATCCGGCTGATCGTGTATTCCAAGGCAAATCCGTTGCCGCCGTGGATCTGCAACCCGTTGTCCGCCGCTGCCCAGGCAACACGCGCGCCCAGAAGCTTGGCCATACCAGCCTCAAGATCACAGCGCCGCCCCTCGTCCTTTTCCCGGGCCGAGAAATAGGTCAGCTGCCGCGCCACCATGATCTCGACCGCCATCATCGCCAGCTTGCCGGCCACACGCGGGAACGCGATGATCGACTTGCCGAATTGCTTGCGATCCAGCGCATATTGCAACGACACATCCAGCGCCGATTGCGCCACGCCAATGGCGCGTGCGGCGGTCTGAATGCGAGCGGATTCAAAGGTTTCCATCAGCTGTTTGAAGCCTTTGCCTTCTTCCCCACCCAGCAGATTGTCGCCTTTGACCTTGAAGCCATCGAACCCCAGTTCGAATTCCTTCATCCCGCGATAGCCCAGAACCTCGATCTCGCCGCCAGTCATGCCCTCGGTCGGGAATGGGTTGGCATCGTCGCCGGGTTCCTTTTCCGCCAGGAACATCGACAACCCGCGATAATCACTGGTGTCGGGATCGGTGCGCGCCAACAGCGTCATGACATGGGTCCGCGCAGCATGGGTGATCCATGTCTTGTTGCCGGTCACGGTGTAATTGCCGTCCTCGCCCTTGACCGCGCGGGTGCGCAAGGAACCGAGGTCAGAGCCGGTGTTGGGTTCGGTGAACACCGCAGTGGGCAGCTTTTCACCCGAGGCCAGCAGCGGCAACCAATGTTCCTTTTGTGCCTGCGTGCCACCGGCGATGATCAGTTCGGCTGCAATCTCTGATCTTGTGCCAAGCGAGCCGACGCCGATATAGCCGCGCGACAGTTCCTCTGACACCACGCACATAGATGCCTTGGACAGGCCGAAACCGCCGAATTCTTCGGGAATGGTCAGGCCAAAGACCCCCATTTCGGCCAGTTCCTCGATCACCTGCATCGGGATGTAGTCGTCTTTCAGATGCCATTCATGGGCGTGCGGGATGACATTATCGACGGCATAGCGGCGAAATTGCTCGCGGATCATCTCAAGCTCGTCATCCAGGCCGGATGCGCCGAACATCGTCGCCCCATGCTGCGCCTGCATCAGTTCCACCAACCGCATCCGGGCCGCCGTGGTATTGCCCTGCGTCAACAGGGTTTCAATCTCTGGCGTGTTCAGAACGCCCAGCTCCTCCGGGCCAACCCCGAAATCGCGCGGGCGCACGATCTCGCCCTGGTTCATGGGAATGCCACCCCGGATCTGGGCCAGATATTCGCCAAAGGCGATCTGATGCATCAGGGCATTCAGCTCTGAAAACTGGCCCTCTGCGGTCATCCGCTCTGCCCAACCCTGCATTTGTCTGAGCGATTCCAAATAGGTAGCCAACCAAGCCAGCCCATGCGCCGCATCCTGATGCACCTCGACCAACATTGCCGACACCCGGCCATCCTGGACCACCAGATCGCGCAGATGCGCGCGGGCGCAATCGAAAATCCGTTCGACCGGGGCAATTGCCGCGCCGGTCAATGTCAACAGATCGTCAAGCAGCACCTGTGCCTGCGTCGTCAGGTCTTGTCCATCATGGGCCATGGTCGCACTCCTTTGTCTCTCTTGCCGTTGCATAAAGCCTTCGCAGGTGCAGCGCAACAAAAATTCGTTTCAAGGACGATCACATTCCAAATATTGCGCAAAAGATTTAAAATGCAGCGACCATCCGGCTGTGCTAGGCGACAGAAATGGATTTTGCTGCATTTGATCTCTCGTTTTCTCTGTTGATGGCCAGCGGTGCCGTCGCGCTTTTGGCCGGTGTGATCAAGGGCATGGTCGGATTCGCCATGCCAATGATCATGATTTCGTTGCTGGGCATGTTTCTACCCCCAGATGTGGCGTTGGCCGGGCTGATTCTTCCAACCTTGCTGACCAATGGGGCCCAGGCATTGCGCCAGGGTCTGGGGGCGGCATGGCGTTCGGCCTATCAGTTTCGCATCTACTTGCTCACAGCCGGGGTCGTGCTGGTGCTGTCGGCACAGCTTTATGTGTTCTTGCCGGTTTGGGTGTTGTTCCTGTCGATCGGCCTGCCCATCACCCTGTTCTGCCTGATGCAGCTTGTCGGGATAAAATTCCACCTGCCGCAACAAATTGCCTGGGTCGAGGTCACACTGGGCACGTTTTCCGGTTTTATCGGTGGATTGTCCGGCGTTTGGGGCCCGCCGATGGTGGCCTATCTGACCGCATTGCAGACCGAAAAACGCATGCAGATGCGCACCCAGGGCGTCGCGTTTGGGTTTGGGTCGCTGTTATTGCTGCTCGCGCATTGGAATTCCGGCGTGGTGCGCAGCGAAACCTTTGTGTTTTCGATCTGGCTGTGTCTGCCGGCGATGATTGGCGTCTGGTTGGGCGGCATGGTTCAGGACCGGATCGACCAAGAAACCTTTCGCCGCGCGACCTTGGCGGTGTTGCTCCTGGCGGGTTTGAATTTGCTGCGCCGTGCCTATTTCGCCTGACCGGTAATTCTGCCCCGCGATCCTGCCCGCAAAACCCCTAGACCTCTTCCACGGCCATCACCCCCGGCAGGGATTTCAGCGCGCCTTTGATCTCTGGCGTCACCGGGAATTCGGCGCCGGTGTCGATCTCGACCTCGCCGGGCAAGGCAGGGTCCATCAGGCAAAGATAGATCGGGCCGCGCCCGGCCTTTTTCACCCGCTCGGCCGCATCCGACAACATCTGGGAAATCGACGCAATCGCGCCCGGTTCTTCGACAAACACCTTTAGCCCCGACGCCCCGGCATCCGCCACCGCATCGTCAATCGGCGCAACAGAGCGGGCCAGCAATTTCAACTGATCGCTTTCCATTGTCGCCTCGACCGTCACCACAACCTTGGCCCCGGTTTCCAGGAAATCGCGGCTTTTCTCCAGTGTTTCGGAAAACAGCGTGACCTCATAGGCGCCGGTGGTGTCGGACAATTGGCAAAAGGCAAACCGATTTCCGCGTGCGGATTTACGCTCCTGACGTCCCGCAACCACCCCGGCCAGTTTGGCCAGACAGGGCGTGCTCTCGGCCTTGGCCGTGACCTCGTCAAGTGTCATCACGTCCTTGCGCCGGAGCGCCGCCATGTAATCATCCAGCGGGTGACCAGAGAGATAGAAGCCAACCGCCTTGAATTCCTCGGCCAGCCGTTCGGCGGGCAACCAATCATTCACCGGCGCAAGACGCGGTTCCGGAAGGTCATCCCCCGCCTCGCCAAACAGGCTGACTTGATTAGAGTTTTTCTGATCATGCACCGCAGCCGAATAGCTCACCAGCGCATCAAGGCTTTCGAACACCCGCCGCCGATTGGGATCAAGCTGATCGAACGCCCCGGCGCGGGCCAGCATTTCCATCGGACGTTTGCCCACCCGTTTCAGATCAACCCGCCGGGCCAGATCATAAATCGTGGCAAAGGGTTTGTCGGGGCTGCCCGGCTGGCTTGGGTCGGCGCGCCGCCCCTCTACCACCAGTTTCATCGCCTCGACCCCGACGTTTTTCAACGCGCCCAGCGCATAGACCAATGCGCCGTCCACCACATCAAACGTCGCCAGCGACCGGTTTACGCAGGGCGGCACCCAAGGCAGCCCCAGCCCCTTGCGGACCTCTTCGAAATAGGTCGCAAGCTTGTCGGTCAGGTGGATATCGCAGTTCATCACCCCGGCCATGAATTCGACCGGGTGGTTGGCCTTCAGCCAAGCCGTCTGATAGCTGACCACCGCATAGGCAGCAGCGTGGGATTTGTTGAAACCGTAGTTGGCGAATTTTTCCAGAAGGTCGAAAACCTCGGTCGCCTTTTTCTTGTCGACCCCGTTTTCCGCCGCGCCCTTTTCGAATTTCGGACGTTCGGCGTCCATCGCCTCTTTGATCTTTTTACCCATCGCCCGACGCAACAGGTCAGCACCGCCAAGCGAATAGCCCGCCATGACCTGCGCGATCTGCATCACCTGTTCCTGATAGACGATAATGCCCTGGGTTTCCGACAGGATGTGGTCGATCGACGGATGGACCGAGGTGATCTTTTTCTGCCCGTTCTTGACCTCGCAATAGGTTGGGATGTTTTCCATCGGGCCGGGACGGTACAACGCCACAAGGGCGACGATGTCCTCGATACAGGTCGGCTTCATACGCTTCAGGGCATCCATCATGCCCGAGCTTTCCACCTGAAACACCGCCACGGTCTTGGCCGCCGCATAAAGCTTGTAAGACGCCTCATCATCCAGCGGGATGGCGTTGATCTGGTTTTCTGCCCCTTCCGCCGGTTCATAGAGCTGCCTGCCGTCCGCCGAGACATGCAGCGGCCGACCGGATTTGAAGATCAGATCCATCGCATTCTGGATCACGGTCAGGGTTTTCAGACCGAGAAAGTCGAATTTCACCAGCCCGGCCTGTTCGACCCATTTCATGTTGAATTGCGTGGCCGGCATGTCGGATCGCGGATCCTGGTAAAGCGGCACAAGCGCATCCAATGGCCGGTCGCCAATCACCACCCCGGCGGCGTGGGTCGATGCATTGCGCAACAGCCCCTCGACCTGCTGACCATAGGTCAGAAGCCGGTCAACCACCTCTTCGTTCCTGGCCTCTTCTTTCAGGCGCGGCTCGTCCTGCAACGCCTTTTCGATGCTGACGGGTTTCACCCCCTCGACCGGGATCATTTTCGACAAACGATCGACCTGACCATAGGGCATCTGCAACACGCGCCCGATGTCACGCACCGCCGCCTTGGACAAGAGCGCACCAAAGGTGATGATCTGGCCCACTTTGTCGCGGCCATATTTCTGCTGCACATAGCGGATCACCTCTTCGCGGCGATCCATGCAAAAGTCGATGTCAAAGTCAGGCATGCTGACCCGTTCCGGGTTC
The DNA here is from genome assembly GCF_030548265.1 of Marinovum sp. 2_MG-2023. Taxonomy (NCBI): domain Bacteria; kingdom Pseudomonadati; phylum Pseudomonadota; class Alphaproteobacteria; order Rhodobacterales; family Roseobacteraceae; genus Marinovum; species Marinovum sp. 2_MG-2023. Next base: position 33,421 of record NZ_JAUOSD010000004.1, read on the forward strand.
AGGAACCGTTCGAACAGCAGCGAATAGCGCAGCGGGTCAAGGTCGGTGATGGTCAACGCATAGGCCACAAGCGACCCGGCACCAGACCCCCGCCCCGGCCCCACCGGAATATCATTGTCCTTGGCCCATTGGATGAAATCGGCAACGATCAGAAAGTAGCCGGGAAATCCCATGCCCTCGATAATGCCAAGCTCGAATTCCAACCGTTCCTGATATTCCTCGACCGACACCGCATGCGGGATCACCGCCAGCCGCTGTTGCAGGCCTTCGTTGGCGATGCGGCGCAGTTCGGCCACCTCGTCATCGGCGAATTTCGGCAGGATCGGATCGCGGCGATAACAGCCAAAGGCACAGCGCTTGGCGATCTCGACCGTGTTTTCCAGCGCCTCTGGCAAATCGGCAAACAGCGTTGCCATTTCCTGCGGGCTTTTGAAATAATGTTCGCGCGTCAGACGGCGGCGCCCGTCCTGTTGATCGACATAGGCACCTTCGGCGATACAGATCAGCGCATCATGCGCCTCGTACATCTCTGGTTTCGGGAAATAGACGTCATTCGTCGCCACCAGCGGCAGATCCATGGCATAGGCCATTTCGACAAAGCCACGTTCCGATTTCGCTTCGGCCTCGGGCAATCCACCTTCGCCGGGGTGGCGCTGCAACTCGACATACAGCCGATCCCCGAATATGGATTTGAGCCGCTCCATCAGCGCCTCTGCCGCCGGGCGTTGCCCGCGCTGCAACAATCTGCCCACCGGACCATCCGGCCCGCCAGACAGGCAAATCAACCCATCTGAATTGCTCTGCAATTCATCCAGCGTCACCTGCGGCTGCTGCCCGCCCTTGTCCACATAAAGACAGGTGTTGAGCCGCATCAGATGCTCATATCCGCGCTCATTCTGTGCCAGAAGGACAATCGCCGCAGGCAATGCCGGGCGATCCCCCGGTTTGACGGCCTGATACGCCAGATCGACCTGACAGCCCATGATCGGCTGTATGCCAGCCCCCTGTGCACCAACCGAAAACTCCAGCCCGCAAAACAGATTGTTGCTATCGGTCACCGCCACCGCAGGCATGCCCATGTCGGCGCAGAGACCCGGCAGCTTTTTCAGCCGCATAGCCCCTTCCAACAAAGAGTATTCGGTATGGGTGCGCAGGTGAATGAATCGGGGTGCTTGGCTCATAGGCGCCAAACTATGCCCGCCAGCGCGGCGATGGAAGCCATGCCGCCGCGACCTTGTCCCGCCCCGGTCCAAATTCTGCCAAATTTAAAGTGGAGCGTCGCAATATAACTCCCCTTTAAATAATTTTGTGAAAAATGCCAAACGATACAATAAATAGCCCCTATACGCCCCCCGTCGCAGTGCAGCTCCCGCATTACGGCATCAAAACCCGTCTGCGAAGACATGCTCTGGACGTGATGACCAAACTGTCACCGCGCGGAACGGCCCGCATGCTGGCGCGACGGCATCTTACGCCTTCGGCCTGTTTCCTGGCGGATCTGGACCGTTATTCACCAGAGGACATCACGCAAATCACCGTGGACGGGGTGACCCGGCTGAATTTCCCGGCCCTGGCCAAGGACAACAGCCCCTCCGGCAAACGCATCTTGATCGTGCCGGGGCTGGATGGACATTTCCGCCAGTTCCTGCGGCTTATTCGGCGGCTGCAAACCGCGGGCGTCACGGTTGATCTGCTGGTCCTGCCGGGGCATCTCGGCCCGCAACGCGATATGTGCAGCATGCGTGACATCGCCGAAAGCATTCAGTCCGTCACCAAAAACCACGGCCCCTATGATGGTGTGATCGCCCATTGCGTTGGCTGCAACGGCACGCTTTTCGCCCTCAAACACTGTGACCTCAGCCCGAAACTGGCGTTTGTGTCCACGCCGGTGAACCTCGCCAACCTTGTCCGGCAGGGTGGCAGGCAATACGGGCTGGATGGCCGATGTCTTGATACCTTTGTGGCCGAGGTCAGCCGCCTTGGCGCGCCTTACGCGATCGAAACCCCTTGGGACCATATGACCGCAAACCGGTCCGAAGATCTTCTGGTCGTTCATGCCCGCCAGGATTGGGCCGTTCCGTTTGATGATGTGACAAATATCGGCGACACTTGGCCCGGAGCCAAGGTGCAGATCTATGAACACGGCGAGCATAATTCGATCCTGAATGTGCGCTCTGCCATCACCGAAATTACCAGCTTCATGACATCGGACACACCAACCACCGCCAACACGTGACATCTGGACAAGCGCGCCGGGCGCTGTAGCTTCGCGCCATGACGGACCCGAACCAATTGCAAACCTTTCTCGAAACCCTCGATTCCGAGTTCCGCGCAAGCGCGGATTGGGGCGAGGTGGCGACCTATATCCCGGAACTGGCCCGTATCGACCCGGCGCAATTTGCCATTTCGGTGGCGCTGGCCGACGGTCGCCTGCTCAGCGCCGGCCAATCAGACACCCGATTTTCGATCCAATCGGTGTCCAAGGTGTTTGCCCTCGCCTGCGTCTTGTCCCGCATCGGCGAAAGCCTCTGGTCGCGGGTGGGTCGCGAACCCTCGGGCGACCGTTTCGACTCGATCCTCTTGCTGGAACAGGAACAGGGCCGCCCGCGCAATCCCTTTATCAACGCCGGGGCGCTGGTCACCACCGATGAACTCCTGGCCGGCCGCGCCCCAAAAGAGGCCCTGACCGAAATCCTCGGCTTTATTCGCGCCAGCAGCGGCGAAGACGACATCCATATCGACGCCGCAGTCGCCGCATCGGAAAAATCCACCGGTCACCGAAACTTTGCCCTGGCGCATTATCTGAAAAGCTTCGGCAACCTCAAAAACCCGGCAGAGATGACGCTGGGCACCTATTTCCATCAATGCGCCATCGAAATGACCACCCGGCAACTGGCCCTGGCAGGTCGCGGCATCGCCGGTCTGAAGGGCGCGCCAATGCTGCTGCCCCAGGTAAAACGCCGCCGCATTGCTGCGCTGATGATGACCTGCGGCCATTATGACGGCTCCGGCGACTTTGCCTTCCGCACCGGCCTCCCCGGCAAAAGCGGCGTTGGCGGCGGTATCCTGCTCGCGGTGCCGGGGCGGGCCTCTGTCGCAATCTGGTCGCCGGGCCTGAACGCCTGGGGAAATTCAAAGGTCGGCACAGAGGCGGCGGAACGGCTGGCACGGTTCACCAATTGGTCGGTATTTGGCTGATCCGCCAAAAAGTCTTTCAAATGAACCTGATGAATAAGCCCCTGCTAAACCGTTGAAACCCCACGCAGGGCCGCCAAAAACCAACGCACAAGATTTATGCAATGGCAAAAACTTTCTGCACCGCAGCCAAGGATTCGCTTGCCAGTCGCGAACCAGCCTCCCTATCCTGCTTAACGGACCGGCACGCAAACCTTCTACGCCGCATCGAGGGTTTGCAAAATTGTGCGCAAGGTAGAGCGGCAGGACCCAGATATGGACATTGGCTTTCTTCTGAACGGAGAACATGTCCGGCTTCGCCCTGACAATCCAACGCAAACTCTGCTGGACTGGCTGCGCGAAGACCGCGGATTGACCGGAACCAAAGAGGGCTGCAACGAAGGCGACTGCGGGGCCTGCACGGTGATGGTGCAGGATGAAAACGGTATCCGCGCGCTGAATGCCTGCATCCTCTTTTTACCACAGCTGGAAGGCAAATCTGTCCGCACGGTCGAGGGCATTCGCGACGACAGCGGCGATCTGCACCCGGTTCAATCCGCCATGGTCGCGCATCACGGCTCGCAATGCGGGTTTTGCACGCCGGGCTTCATCGCCTCGATGGCCGTGGCCCATGCCAATGGCCAAACCGATCACAACGACCGGCTGGCCGGCAATCTCTGCCGCTGCACCGGCTACGCCCCGATCCTCCGCGCCGCCAAATCCGCCGAAACCGCACCGGTGCCACGCTGGGTCGCGGCGGATGCCGCCCTTGTGGCTTCTTCTGTTCAAAAATATCCCGGGGGGGGCGCAGCGGGGGGCTGGCCCCCCTTCCTGCCCCGATCCTCGGACGAACTGGCGCAAATCTACAGCCAACACCCCGACGCAACCCTGATTGCCGGCGCCACCGATGTGGGGCTCTGGGTCACCAAACAATTGCGCGACCTCGATCCGGTCATCTTCCTCAATCGATGCCAGGACCTGCAACAAATCGAACACCGGGGCGACACCCTGAAAATCGGCGCCGGTGTCACCATCGCGCAACTCTGGCCGCTGATGACGGAGCTTTATCCCAGTTTCGGCGAACTCCTGCGCCGCTATGGCAGCGTTCAGGTGCGCGAGGCCGCGACTATCGGCGGCAATATCGCCAACGGCTCTCCCATCGGGGACAGCCCGCCGGTGCTGATCACCCTCGGCGCGACATTGCATCTGCGCCAAGGTGACAGGCGGCGCGACATCGCACTGGAAGATTTCTTCATCGACTACGGCAAACAGGATCGCGCCCCGGGCGAATTTGTCGAGGCCGTGACCATCCCCAAAAACCGCGCCAATCTGCGCAGCTACAAACTCTCGAAACGCTTTGATCAGGATATTTCCGCCGTCTGCGGTGCCTTTGATCTGACCATCACGGATGGCAAGATCACCGCCGCCCGCATCGCATTTGGCGGCATGGCCGGCACGCCAAAGCGCGCGATCACATTGGAAACCGCCCTCATAAACCGGCCCTGGTCCGAAGACAGCGTGGCGGCCGCCGCCGCTGCGCTGGATGAGGACTTCACCCCGATGTCCGACATGCGCGCCAGTGCCGAGTATCGCAAGACCAGCGCCAAAAACATGCTTCTGCGTTACTTCCACGACCTGAACGGCACAGCCACCTCGGTGCTGGAGGTCAAACCATGAGCGTCGCCAACCCCCTGCCCCATGATGCCGGCGCGCTGCATGTCACTGGCGCGGCGCGCTATATCGACGATATTCCAACCCCGCGCGGCACTCTGCATATCGCCTTTGGCACCAGTGAAATTGCCCGCGGCACAATCACCGCTCTGGACCTCACCGCCGTGCGCGCCGTGCCCGGTGTCGCTGCGGTGCTGACGGCGGATGATCTGCCTTTTGCCAATGATGTGTCACCGTCAATCCATGACGAACCCCTGCTCAGCACCGGTGCGCTGCATTATATCGGCCAACCGATCTTTGCGGTGGTCGCCGATACCCATCTGAACGCCCGCAAGGCTGCACGTCTGGCCAAGGTCGAAACCAGCGCCGAAACCCCGATCCTGACCATTGACGCCGCCCTCGCCGCCAACAGCCGGTTCGAAGACGGCCCGCGCATCTATCAAAAGGGCGACGCCGCCAGCGCCATCGCAGGCGCGCCACACCAGCTGACCGGCAGTCTGGAAATGGGCGGCCAGGAACATTTCTATCTGGAAGGTCAGGCCGCCCTCGCCCTGCCACAGGACAACGGCGACATGTTGGTGCATTCCTCGACCCAGCACCCGACCGAAATCCAGCACAAGGTAGCCGAGGCCATCGGCACCCCGATGCATGCCGTCCGGGTGGAAACCCGGCGCATGGGCGGCGGATTTGGTGGCAAGGAAAGCCAGGGCAATGCATTGGCCTGTATCTGCGCCATCGCGGCGCAGATCAGCGGAAAACCCTGCAAGATGCGTTATGACCGCGATGATGACATGACCATCACCGGCAAACGCCACGATTTCCGCATCGATTATTCCGTCGGCTTCGACGATCAGGGCAAAATCGCTGGCGTTGACTTCATGCAATATGCCCGCTGTGGCTGGGCACAGGATCTGTCGCTGCCGGTGGCGGACCGCGCCATGCTGCACGCCGACAATGCCTATCATCTGGAACACGCCCGGATCGAAAGCCACCGGTTGAAAACCAACACCCAAAGCGCCACCGCCTATCGCGGTTTTGGCGGCCCGCAAGGGATGTTGGGCATCGAACGGGTGGTCGATCACATAGCGCATCATCTGGGGCTTGATCCGCTGGCGGTGCGGCGCGCCAATTACTATGAGGCCCCGGCAAAAACCGGGGCGGGCACAGCGCATCGCTACACCGGTCCGCATTCCTCCGCCAAATCCCGGCCCTTCACCGCCCCAGGTGCCGATCTGACCTCGCGCGGGACGGCGCAAAACGTGACCCCGCCAGCGGTGCCCGCGTCACAGCCCGGCGTGCAAACCACGCCCTATGGCATGGACGTCACGGACTTCATTCTGAACGAGATGACCGACGCACTGGCGAGCCGCGCCGATTATGCCACCCGGCGCGCGGATATCTCTGCCTGGAATGCCTCCAATCCGATCCTGAAACGCGGTCTTGCCCTGACGCCGGTGAAATTCGGCATTTCCTTTACGCTCACCCACCTCAATCAGGCCGGCGCGCTGGTGCATGTCTATCAGGATGGCTCGATCCACCTGAACCACGGCGGCACCGAAATGGGTCAGGGGCTGTTTCAAAAGGTGGCGCAGGTTGCGGCTTCGCGCTTTGGCGTGCCGATCGACATGATCCGCATCACCGCGACGGACACCGCCAAGGTGCCCAACACATCGGCGACCGCGGCCTCCTCCGGGTCTGACCTGAACGGCATGGCGGTCAAGGACGCCTGTGACAAGATCACCGCAAGGATGGCCGAACATCTGGCGGGATTGCACCAGCAGCCGGTCGAAAACGTCCGGTTCGAGGATGGCAATGTCATCGTCGGCGGCGAGACCCTGACCTTTGCCGAAGCGGCGAAATCGGCCTATGAGGCACGGATCAGCCTGTCCGCCACCGGGTTCTACAAGACGCCCGATGTCGCCTGGGACCGGATCAAGGGCCAGGGCCGGCCGTTTTTCTATTTCGCCTATGGTGCGGCGCTGACCGAATGCGTGATCGACACACTGACCGGCGAAAACCGTATCTTGCGCACCGATATTCTGCATGATGCCGGCGCCTCGCTGAACCCGGCGTTGGACATCGGACAGGTCGAAGGCGGCTTTGTTCAAGGCGCCGGCTGGCTCACGATGGAGGAGCTGGTCTGGGACGATACGGGCCGTTTGCGCACCCATGCGCCGTCGACCTATAAAATCCCGGCCTGTTCCGACACGCCGGATGTGTTCAACGTCGACCTGTGGGATGGTGAAAACCAAAGCGACACGATCTATCGCTCCAAAGCGGTGGGCGAACCGCCCTTCATGCTGGGCATGTCGGCCTTCTTTGCGCTGTCGGATGCAATTGCCGCCTGTGGCAAGGGCTATCCCGATTTGGACGCCCCGGCGACGCCGGAACGCATTCTTGCCGCGATCAAGGCGCTGGACGATGTTTGACCGCGCAGGCCTGTGCGATGCGGTTGCCGACAAGGGCCGGGTCGCCCGCGTGGTGATTGCCGCGATTGCCGGGTCGTCCCCGCGCGAAGTGGGGGCCGCGATGCTGGTCTGGGCAGATGGGCAAAGCGGCACCATTGGCGGCGGCGCTTTGGAATATGCCGCGACACTTGCGGCGCGCGACGCCCTGACCGCAAACGCGCCGGATCAGTTGACCCGCCACCCCCTGGGGCCGGAACTGGGGCAATGCTGCGGTGGCGCGGTGACCCTCCTGACCGAGGTCTATGACGCCTCGCGCCTGGACGAGGTGCCGGAAACTGGGGCCTTTGCACGTGGCAAAGGTGCGAAACCGCTGGCAATTTTCCGCGCCGAAACCGACCTGCGCAACGCGGGCGCGCCAGTGACGGCGGGACTTCATGGTTCATGGTTTATCGAGCCAATTTTGACCCCGGATTTCCAAATCTGGATCTGGGGCGCGGGCCATGTGGGCCGGGCACTGGTCCACGTTCTGGCCCCGTTGCCGGGCATGGCGATCACCTGGGTCGACACCGCCGCAGCGCGCTTTCCCGACGCCCACCCCACGTCGGTCACTGTGGTCCCTGTCGCTGACCCGACCGCTTTGATGCCCCATGCCCCGAAAACCGCGCATCACCTGATCCTGACATATTCGCACGCGCTGGATCTGGCGCTGTGCCACGCCGCATTGACCCATGGCTTTGCCAGCGCCGGGTTGATCGGATCTGCCACCAAATGGGCGCGCTTCCGGTCGCGGCTTGCCGCCTTGGGGCATCGTGATGCCCAAATAGCACGCATCACCTGTCCGATTGGCGACCCCGGATTGGGCAAACATCCGCATGCCATTGCTGTGGGGGTGGCGGCCCGTTACCTGAACCGAACAGAGCCCCAGACCGCCGCAAGGGAGAACCGCGCATGAGAGAGACCCTGTTGGATATCAAAGGGCTGACCAAGGCCTATCCCGGTGTGATCGCCAATTCCGATGTGTCCTTTTCGGTGGGCAAGGGCGAGGTGCATGCGCTTTTGGGTGAAAACGGCGCGGGCAAATCCACGCTGGTCAAAATGATCTATGGTCTGGTGAAACCGGACAGCGGCAGCATGATGCTGAACGGCGCGGCCTTTGCCCCGCCAAACCCACATGCGGCCCGTGGCTCTGGTGTGGCGATGGTGTTTCAGCATTTTTCCCTGTTCGAGGCGCTGACCGTTGCTGAAAACGTCGCGCTTGGCATGGAAAATCCGCCCAAGCCCCGCGATCTGGCCCAGCAGATCCGCGACGTGTCGGAAACCTATGGTCTGCCGCTTGATCCCGACCGCACGGTTGGCGGATTGTCGGCCGGTGAACGCCAGCGGGTCGAAATCATCCGCTGTCTTCTGCAAGATCCGCGCCTGTTGATCATGGATGAGCCGACCTCGGTTCTGACACCGCAGGAGGTCGAAATCCTGTTTCAGACGCTGCGCAAACTGTCGGACGAAGGCACGGCAATCCTGTATATTTCTCACAAGCTGGAAGAAATCCGCACAATCTGCGAAAGCGCGACAATCCTGCGCCGGGGTCAGGTCGTCGCGACCTGTACCCCACGCGACACCACCGCGCGGGCGCTGGCGGAAATGATGGTCGGGGCGTCGTTTGATGCGGTGCAACGCGCCACCAAGGAGTTTGGCGAGGTGCGGTTGAAAGTGGACGGTCTGTCGGCCAAATCCCCCGGCGAATTCGGCACATCGCTCAAAGATATCTCGTTCGAGGTGCGCGCGGGCGAGGTTCTGGGCATTGGCGGCGTGGCGGGCAACGGACAGGATGAATTCCTGGCCGCGATTTCCGGTGAAATCCTGACCGAGGCGCAAATGGTTTCTTTTGATGGCGCGCCGGTCGGCACCCAAGGCCCCGAAGCACGGCGCAAAGCCGGGCTATTATCCGCGCCAGAGGAACGATTGGGCCATGCGGCGGCCCCGGACATGAGCCTGACGGAAAACGCCATGCTGACGGCCGCAGCGCGTCAAGGGTTGATGAAGAAAGGATTTCTGAACTGGCCCAAGGCCACCGGATTTGCCGAACAGGTGATCGAGGCCTTTGATGTGCGCACGCCCGGTGCGGGCACCGCGGCACGGGCGTTGTCGGGGGGCAATCTTCAGAAATTTGTCATTGGCCGCGAGGTGCTGCAACGACCGCAGGTTCTGGTGGTGAACCAGCCGACATGGGGCGTGGATGCGGCGGCGGCGGCGGCAATCCGACAGGCGCTTCTGGACCTTGCGGCCCAGGGCGCAGCCGTGGTGGTGATCAGTCAGGATCTGGATGAATTGATGGAAGTGGCCGACCGGTTTGGCGCGTTGAACGAAGGCCGATTGTCGGACATTCGCCCGGTACAGGGTCTGACGGTGGATGAAATCGGCCTGATGATGGGTGGCGCACATGATATGGAGATGGCCCATGCAACGGCTTGATCGACGCACAACGCCAGCATTGGCAGACCCGATTTCGGTAAAGAAATTTGCAAATTCGGAGGGCCGGACATGATCCACCTCGTCAAACGGCCCCAGCCTTCGCGGTTCTGGACCGCTGTCACCCCGTTGCTGGCGGTGTTGCTGACCATGATTGTCGGCGGCATCATGTTTGCCGCCCTGGGCAAACCGCCGCTAGAGGCGATCCGCACGATTTTCTGGGATCCGATCTTTGGCGAATTTGCGTTTTATTATCGCGGGCAATTGCTGATCAAGGCCGGGCCGCTGATCCTGATTGCGATCGGTCTGTCCATCGGCTTTCGCGCGGGGATCTGGAATATCGGCGCCGAAGGCCAGTATATCATGGGGGCGATTGCCGGTGCCGGTGTCGGATTGGCCTTTTATCCGCTCGACAGTTTCATAATTTTTCCGCTGATGATCCTTGCCGGGGCGCTTGGCGGTTGGGCCTGGGGCATGATCCCCGCCATCCTGAAGACCAAATTCGGCACCAATGAAATTCTGGTCTCGTTGATGCTGGTCTATGTGGCCGAAGCCTGGCTTGCCTCTGTGGCGTCTGGGCTGTTGAAAAATCCCGAAGGGCGCGGCTTTCCCGGTTCGCGCAATCTTCAGCAATATGAAAGCGCCGCCAACACCGAAATCATTGCCGGGACCGGCATGCATTGGGGGGTGATCGCCGCCTTTATTGCGGTGATTTTCGCCTATGTCCTGCTGACCCGCCACATACGTGGCTTTCACATCCGCCTGACCGGCGAAGCGCCACGCGCCGCTAGGTTCGCCGGGGTGAAACCCGCACGGGTGATCCTGTTCTGTCTTGGTCTGTCGGGCGCATTGGCCGGCATGGCCGGATTGTTTGAGGTCGCAGGCCCGGCGGGCCAGATCACCATCGACTTCAACTCCGGCTACGGCTTTACCGCGATTATCGTGGCCTTTCTGGGCCGGCTGCATCCGGTGGGCATCCTGTTGGCCGGGTTGTTGATGGCGCTGACCTATATCGGTGGCGAAGCGGCGCAGAGCAATTTGGGCCTGCCCGGCGCGGCGATCCAATTGTTTCAGGGCATGTTGCTGTTCTTCTTGCTGGCGACGGATGTATTCACCAATTACCGCGTCCAATTCGGACAGGGGGAGGCCGCATAATGGACTTTGGCACAATCAATCCGATCCTTCTGGTTGCCTCGCTCATGGTGTCGGCCACGCCGATCCTTCTGGCCGCAATTGGCGAACTGGTAACGGAAAAATCAGGCGTGCTGAACCTGGGCGTCGAGGGCATGATGATCACTGGCGCGGTGGTCGGTTTTGCCGTCGCGGTCAACACAGGCTCGCCCTTGCTGGGTTTTGCGGCGGCAGCCTTGGCCTCGGCGCTTTTGTCGCTGAGCTTTGGGTTTTTGACGCAATATCTCTTGTCCAATCAGGTGGCGACCGGGCTGGGCCTGACTTTGGTCGGGCTGGGGCTGTCATCGCTGATCGGCAAACCCTATGAGGGGATGAAGGCCCCCAGCCTGGCGGATCTGCATATCCCGGTGCTGGGCGACATTCCGGTCATCGGGCCGATGTTGTTCCAGCATGACATCATGGTTTACGTCTCGATTGCCATGATCGCCGCCGTCTGGGCGGTGCTGAAATTCACCCGTGCCGGATTGATCCTGCGCGCCGTCGGCGAAAGCCATGATGCCGCGCATGCGCTGGGCTACAAGGTGGTACATATCCGCATGATGGCAATTGCCTTTGGCGGGGCCTGTTCCGGGCTTGGCGGGGCTTATCTTTCGCTGGTGCGGGTGCCGCAATGGACCGAAGGCATGACCGCCGGGGCCGGTTGGATCGCGCTGGCGATTGTGGTTTTTGCCAGCTGGAAACCCTGGCGCGTGCTGATCGGTGCGTATCTTTTTGGCGGCGTCACCGTCTTGCAGTTGAACCTGCAAGCGGCGGGCACAAGCCTCCCGGTCGAGTACTTGTCGATGTCACCGTATCTGATAACAATCCTGGTGCTGGTCGTTATTTCAGCGCGGGGATACCACGGCGCACCGGCCTCACTCGGCCGCGCATTCCATGCCTCGCACTGAGGCCAAACCAAACAAAAGACCATATTGAACAACCACATTGGGGAGTATCCAAATGAACCGCAGAACCCTTCTTGCCAGCGCAGCTCTGGCACTGGGCTTGGCCGGCACGGCCATCGCTCAGGACAAAACCAAGGTTGGCTTTATCTTTGTCGGACCCGTAGGCGATGGTGGCTGGACCTACGAACACAACCAAGGCCGTCTGGCGGTTGAAGAACACTTTGGTGATGCCGTCGAAACCGTGTTTCAGGAAAGCGTGCCCGAAGGTGCCGACAGTGAACGCGCGATGACGCAAATGGCGCTGGGTGGCGCCGACATCATCTTTACCACTTCGTTCGGGTATATGGATCCGACAATCAATGTGGCTTCGAAATTCCCGAATGTGAAATTCGAACATGCGACGGGGTACAAACGCGCCGATAACGTCAGCACCTATTCAGCCCGTTTCTATGAAGGCCGCGCCATTCAGGGCCATATCGCGGGCAAGATGACCAAGACCAACAAGATCGGTTATATTGCGTCCTTCCCGATCCCAGAGGTTATTCGCGGCATCAACTCGGCCTATCTTCACGCCAAGAAGGTAAACCCGGACGTCGAATTTTCGGTCGTTTGGGCCTACACTTGGTTTGATCCCGCAAAAGAGGCCGATGCCGCCAACGCATTGATCGAACAGGGCGCGGATGTGATCCTGCAACACACCGATTCCACCGCGCCACAGGCCGCAGCGGAAAAGGCCGGCAATGTCATCACCTTTGGTCAGGCGTCGGATATGGGTGAATATGCACCGCTGCCGCGCGTGTCGTCGATCATCGACGATTGGGCCCCGTATTACATCGCCCGCGTTCAGGCGGTGAAGGATGGCACATGGGAAAGCACCGACACCTGGGACGGCATTGGGCCGGGCATGGTGGGCATTGGCGAGATTTCCGATGCGGTCCCAGCCGAGGTCAAGGCCGAGGCGCTGGCAATGAAAGACGCGATTGCGTCGGGCGAATATCATCCCTTTACCGGGCCGATCAAAAAGCAGGACGGCTCTGACTGGCTGGCCGACGGCGAAACCGCTGACGACGGCACGCTGGCGGGCATGGATTTCTATGTCGAAGGTCTGACCGGCGACATCCCGAACTGATTTTGCCCCGATCCGCCGGACCATCCGGGCGGGCGAGGATATAAAAGAACGCGAGCGGCGATATTTTCGCCGCTCGTGGCCGTTAAAGGGGGTATCTCTCAAATGGCGCCTGAGACAGCCTGAAGGCGCGTTGCTCGCTGCGCTGCGCGGCCTGTCCTGCGTGACGCGCCCCTCTGGCCACGTCATGAGGCAAGCACAGCTTTCCAGCGTCCAAAATATCAAAAGCCCCCAATGCCGGGCATCAGGGGCTCATTAATTCACGTTACGAATGTCGCCAACGCAGCCTTCCCAGGTCTCACTCCAGGGTAGCAATGCGGATGGCACATCCGCCGCAAAAACCCGTCAGGAAATCAACATGGCCTCGGGCGAAACGCCCTCTTCCAATGCAGCCACAAACCAGCCCGGTTTACGGCCACGGCCGGTCCAGGTCTGATCAATGTTTTCGGGATTGCGATATTTCGGAGTGGAAATTTTTCCACCTTTGCCACTTGTCAGATCAGATAGAGAGAACCCCATCTCCGCGGCTTTTGCTTCCAGCGCTGCGAGCGCTTCTTTTTTCTTTCTGTCTTCAAAAGTGCTGATTGCTTTTGCTACGTTCTTTTGCAGCTGCTTCAGTTCTTTCAGAGACATTCCGTCAAGGTTTATTTCCGACATGTCATCTCCGATACCTTGTCAATGTAACATTGATGATCGTTATTTGATCGTGAATTTCCAGTCAATTCATTAATTTGTGTCCAGCGCAATCGTCGGCGGAATTCACAACCTATTACCCTGACGTGCAATTTTATTTTCTCGCTTTAGCTGCATTTCCCAAAAAACTGACGCTTACCAGTATCAAGTTGCCACAAGTTTCATGCAACCTGTTCGAACATCCTTTTCCAACACGACCCACTGACGTTTGTCGCGCATTCCTTTTCTTCGCAAAAGGATACCTAAAATCACGTATAATTTCCAGCATCCATCGCTTCAATTCGCTGGATTGACCTCCCCAAAATTGGCGGTCCAAATACGGGGGCTTCAATTTTAGATCCCGATTTTGAAACCGGAAATCGCGGCTGATTTGAGGGTGAAATTGGTTTCGAAATTCGCGGAAATGCGGCAGATGAATGCACATCGTCCAGAGTAAAAACCGCACCCGGAGGGATGGGATTTTTTGGTCGGACGGGGATGCCCCGCCCGATCATTTATGCCCAAAACGGTCTGTAAACCACGGCGTCAAATTCGACTTTGCCGTCCACCATGATTTGCGGCCGCACGGCAAATCGCGGCGTCTTAGATAGTACAATTTTCCTTCATCGCCCCCGCCGCATACAGGATCTCTGCCGCGACCGGTACCAAGGCACCATGAAAATGCCCGCCAACTCCGCCATACCGAGCAATCTCCGTTACAGAATCACACCCCATTCCAGATCCAGCTTTTCACCCTGGGCATCTGGGCAAGCCCAGCCTGATATCTTACCTAAGGTACACGCCCGTCGGCGTTACACTGGGATTCCATGGCAGAAAAACAGAACGAACCAAGCGCAGACACCCTATCGCCGAAAAAGGGAACATCTGGCTTTACCGATGTCATTTCGGCTCTGCATCGCCATGACGGCAAAATGGCGACGCAGGAACAGAAGGTCGCTGATTACGTCAAGGCCCACCTTCAGGACATCAGCGCCATGACCATTGCCCAGCTTGCCGGCCATTGCGGTGTCAGCACGCCGACGGTCATTCGGTTCTGCCGCACCCTGGGCTGTGACGGCTTTCGCGAATTCAAGCTGCGGCTGGCGCAGAATCTGGCTGTCAGCCAGCAATATCTTTCGGCCGCTCCCGGTCTTTCCGCGCCGACCGGCAATGGCGCAATTGATCAGATCCTGTGCACGATCTTTGCCAAGGCCATAGAAATGCGCGATCAGGTGGACACCGGTGCGCTGGATCTGGCGAAACAGGCCCTGCTGGACAGCCGCCATCTGTTGTGCGCCGGGATCGGTGGCGGGTCATCGGTGATTGCCCAAGAAGCGGCAAACCGGTTTTTCCGTCTTGGCGTGCCCTCTTTTGCGGTGAACGACAGCTGTATCCTGCAAATGCGGGCCGCGACCCTGACCGGCGGTGATGTGCTGTTGCTGATTTCCGCCAGCGGCGAGGCCGACGCCATCGTCAGCGCGGCGGAAATCGCCGGCGGCTATGGGGCAACCACGATCTGCATCACCAAGCCGGACACCCGTCTGGCCAAGGCCTGTACCATCCCGATCCTGGTGGATGTGCATGAGGATATCGACATCCACAAACCGACAGCGTCACGCTACATTCACCTTATCCTGGTGGATGCGCTGGCCATGTCGGTGGCCCAGGCACTGCCCAACAAGGCCACCGAAAACCTGCACCGCATTCAGACGTCCCTGACCGCCTATCACGGACGGACAGGGCCACAGCCACTTGGTGATTGACTGGGCGATTAACCGGGCGACTAACGACCTTTGATCTGGATCGAAAACCCGCGTCTTGCGCCGCTGGGTGGCTTCGGAAAGGGTGCCGCGCGGCGGACCAATTGCATGGCGGCGGAATCCAGTGCCGAAGACCCCGAACTGCGCGCGACAGAGACCGAGGCCAATCCGCCGCTTCCGCTGATGGTAAAGGCAACCACCGTTGCCCCGCGCGCGTTCACACGTGGCTTGCCAACCCGCGACAGTTTGCGCATGACCAGCCCCGGATAGTTGCTGACCGCGGCGTTGCCCGCGGATTTTTTGCGCCCGCCGCTGCCGCTTTGCTGTGCCTTGGCCATGGCGGTGCCATTGGCCACGCCGGCGCGGGCGTTCTGGGCCGCATTGCCCTTGGGGGTCTTGGGTTTCGCCGCGGTTTTTGTCGGCTGCTTCTTCGGGGACGTGCGGGCGACGGGTGCCGGGGGTGTGGCGGGTTTATGGGCTTCGGCAAATTCCGCACTGCGCATTTTCGGACGCTTCGACCGGGTCACCGTGGCAACCTCTGGATCTGTCCCGGTCAGGGGCACGGCCCGGGGTTCGATCAGGGGGTCGGCTGGGGTTTCTGTCGGGGGCGCGACCTCTGACACCGACGTGTCCGGGATCAGCGGCGGCACAGGGCGGGCCAAGGCCGCAGGGGCGGCGGCGGTTGCGGTCGTGGCAACCGTTTTCGCAGGCTTGGCCGACTTGACCGGTTGCAGTGCCGCGACCGCGCGCCCCGGCGCGACGGTCACATCCTCGGGAACCTCGGTGGCGGTCGGCGCTGGCGCGTTTTGCGCCTGTGCGGGCTGTTCCACCTCTGCGGCCTGCGCCGCCTTTGCCTTTTGCGCGGCCTCAACCGCTTGTGCCCGTTCGGCGGGCTGGCGGGCCTCGGCATCTGGTGCGGGTTGCACCGGTTCGGCGGCCTCGGCATATGTCTCTGGCTCCGCCGGTTGCGCCGCCTCTGGGGGCTGTTGCGCTTTGGCGGTGTCCACCTTGGGGCGCGGTGTTTCAACCTCGGCCGGTTCAGGCGTGGCAACCCCCGCCACCATATCGGCAAACGCATTGCCAAGCCGCACCTCTGCCGCGCCATTGGCCCCTTCCATCAGGGCCTTCTCTGGTGTCACCAGCGACAATGCCAATGCCCCATGCGCCACCAAAGCCGTGGCAAGTGCCGCCAATTTCGCCGCGCGCGATGTCATCTTCATTGCAGCGCCCTTTCCGTAACAATCACAACGCTTTCCGCGCCAGCCGCCCGCAAATCCCGCCCAATGCGCACCAATGCACTGGCCGCCAGATCCCGATCTGGCACAATACGCACCCGGTTCCGGGTCTCTTCGGGAACAGCGGCCAGAAATTCAGTCGCCGATGCGACCGCCCGGCCCTGATGGGTCATGCGGCCATCGGCATGGACCACCAATGCATCGGCGGGCGCGGTGCCTTCGATCTCGGCCACCCGCACCAGTTTCAGATCCTTGTCCAATGGCGCGGCCAAAGTACCGGCCACCAAAAAGAAGATCAGCATCAAGAACACAATGTTGATCAGTGCCGTTGTCGGCTCTCGGTCTTTGCGGCGGGCTCTGATGGTCATGTGGTTTCCAATACGGTGACCCGTACCCCCGCAACCGGACGCAATGCCGCCAACAGATCAGTCAGCCGTTGGGCCGTCACCGGACCACGCATCGCGACCAACACGCTAAGCGGCGCAACATCATCGGTTTTGAATGCCGCGACGGCCTCTGCCAGCGCCGCAAGATCATGATCGGTGCCATTCACCCGCAAACTGTCCGGTCCCAGCGACAGAAAAACCGGCTTTGCACCGTTTTCCACCACTCCGCCACCGGCCCCGCCGGCGGCCAGTTCAACCTCGGCAAAACGGGTAAAGGTCGAGGACAACATGAAAAACAACAGCAGCAAGAAGATGACATCAATCAACGAGGTCATCGACAACTTGCGCCGTCGCGCGCGTCTACGCATGGTCAGGCTCCGGCAATGGCACCGAAGAGGACGCGGGCTCTGTCTGTTCGGTTGTTCTACGGCCCTGATCCGGTGCCAGAATTGTGCGCAACGCGGTTTGGGCTAGGACGCGGTCGCCATCCATCCGCGATTCCAGCCAGGCCAGAACCAGCGCGGTTGGCATCGCCACCGCCAGTCCCACCGCCGTGGTCAACAACGCCACCCAAATACCGCCCGCCAGAATAGAAGGATCAACCTGCGCGCCAGCGGCCTGCAGGGCCTGAAACGCCGAAATCATCCCCAGAACCGTGCCAAACAGCCCAAGCAGCGGGGCAAGCTGGGCCACCGAATCCAAAAGCCGGAAACCGCGTTCCAATCTGGCAAAGCGGGATTCAGCCTCGGCCTCCAACCGCGCGCCGTCGGTTTGGCCGTTCAGCGCCATGGCCAGAACCGGACGCAGATAGCTGCGCGATTGATCCAGATACAGTCGCGCGCCGCTCTGATCGCCCCGGTCCCAGGCCGCCACCGCCTGTTGCAAAGCCTTGTGTCGCCCGACGCCCGCCGCCGTGAATTGCCACAGCTTGTAGATCACAACGGTCGAGACAATGATCGACAGCAGACACAGCAGCAACACGACAGGCCCGCCAAGGTCCAGAATGTGCAAAATGGTTTCACGAACGGCGGCAATCATCCCAGAATCTCCACATCAATACGGCTGCGCAATTCCAGATCGCGGCCACAGGCATCCGGGGCCAGCCCGTCGCTGGTGCATGTTTCGGCCCCATTGATCAGCAACCGGCCCAGCGCGCTGCAATCAAGGCCCGGCAAGACAAACTGGCGCACACGTGGGCGCGCGGCGGGCAAGGCCCCGAAATCAAACAGGGTCAGACGGTCAACCCCGCCCGAGGTGTCAAACAACACCGCCTCATAGATGGCCGACGTGATATCGGCGGCATGGCCGTTCTGGATCAGAAAACTGACCTGACAGGCGCCGTCGACCTGGGCCACGGAATTCAGCTCCAGCGTGACATGGCTGCCCTGATCGGTTTCCGCCGGGCTTTGGGCCGGGGTGGATTCGGCGGGGGCGATTTCCGGCAGGGCCATCGCGGCAGCCGACCCAACAATCGCCAGAGCGGCCAAGGCGCGGTTTCGAAAATAGAACATCTTTTACTCTCCATCTTTGCCGCGCAGCGCGGCACAGGGGTCATCCCGATCAACCGGCGGCACGACATGGCTTTCGTCAAATGGCACGTCGGTTGCGTCTTCGACAAAGCCGACAGCCCAGGTCTGGGTCTGGGGCGCCGCAAGGGCGATCAACGCCGGCACCCCCCAATCGGTGCGCACATGACCGTTGCCCGCAATCACCGCGACGGGCGGACCATAGGTGTCCAGCGCCATCAGGGCCGCGCGGGCAAACACCGCATCGCGGTATCGCTGCACCGCCACCATGCCGCCCATCATCGCGCGCGGCATGGCCTGGCAATGGGCATCAAACTGCATCTCTTCGCGCGCGGATTGCTGCGCCTCTGGCAGGGCGCGATCCAATCCAAATCGTCCGGCATCCGCGCCGAACAGGGCCGCGGCTCCGTCGCCATAGACGGCGCGAATGTCCGCGCGCGGGGCGGCCGCCCCGACAATCTGCGCATCGCCCAAGGCCTCAAAGATCGGCGAATAAAGCGCATAATCCGGCCAGTCGCCCTCGGCCCAGATGTCCGGGATGCGCGCCGGGTCTTCGGCGGCCTGCTGGGCCTGTGCCTGCGTCAGCATTTCAAACACCACCGCCGTGGGTTTCAGATCGGCCAAACGAGCGGCCTGAGCCAAATGAGCATCGGGATTGTCATGCACCTCGCCCAACAGCACAATATCGGCTGGTGGATTGGCGGTGGGCTGGGCCTGGACCGCCGTCGAAAGTGCAAAAATCGCACAAAGAGCACCGCGAAACATATTCAGATCTTTCCTAGGCAGACGCCGCATGCGGCAGGATATAGGGCACATCAACCGGCGGCGGGGCAGACACCCGCAACGCACAGCCATAGGCATCAGACAGGACACCATCGGTCAACACATCGCGTGGTGCGCCGGTGGCCAGACATTGCCCCCCGGCCAGAACCGCCACCCGGTCGGCAAACAGCGCCGTCAGGTTCAAATCATGCATCACCGCAATCACACCGCCACCAGCATGCGCGAAATCGCGCGCCAGCTCCATCACCTGAAGCTGATGGGCAATGTCCAGGCTCGACACCGGTTCATCCAGCAACAGCCAACGCGGCTGTCCGTTTTCAACCGGCACCCAAACCTGTGCCAGAACACGCGCCAGCATGACGCGCTGCGCCTCGCCGCCGGACAATTCATGGAAACTGCGGTTCGCATAATGCGCCAGCCCCACACGGTCCAACGCCTGCATCGGCACCTCGGCACAATTTCCGGCAGTGCCGGCCTGAAGCCCGATGCGCACGACCTCGATCACGGAAAAGGGAAAGGCCAGCCGCGACTCCTGGGGAAGGACGGCACGTTGCGCGGCCAATTCCCATGGCTTCTGGTCGATCACCGGCCGGCCGTTCAACCGCACCGACCCGTCATAAGGCACCGAGGCCGTCATCGCCGCCAACAGGGTCGATTTTCCCGATCCGTTGGGGCCGACAATCGCGGTCACCTCTCCTGCCTTGGCCACAAGACTGACGCCGCGCAACGCGCTGCGGCGGCCATAGCGCACGAAAATATCATGGGCCTCGAAACTCATAGGTCGACCATCCCCCGTCGCCGCAACAGAATCCACAAAAAGATCGGCGCACCCAAAACGGCCGTCACAATGCCAATCGGCAATTCCGCCGGTGCGATGACACTTCGGGCGATGACATCCGCCAGGATCAAAAGCGTCGCGCCCAGCAAGGCTGAGTTGACCAGCAGGGTACGGTGATCCGGGCCAGAGATCAGCCGCAGCAGATGCGGCACCACAATGCCAACAAAGCCGATGCCGCCCGATACCGCCACGGCTGCGCCGGTGGCGCCGGCCACGGCCAGAATTGCGATGTTCTTCATTTTCTGCACATCAATGCCGATATGCGCCGCTGTCGCCTCGCCCAGCGCAAGGCCGTTCAACCCGCGCCCCAATGTGGCCGCGACGCCAATCGCCAACAGGATCAGCGGCCCGGCGGCAAACACCTTGGCCCAGCTGGCCCCCGCCAAAGAGCCAAGCCCCCAGAACGTCAGATCGCGCAATTGCTGATCATCCGCCACATAGACAAGCACACCGGACAAGGCCCCCGCCAAAGCGCCCAGCGCAATCCCCGCCAAAAGCATGGTCGCGACCGAGGTGCGGCCATGGCGGGTCGACACGCGATACAGCAGGATCGTCGACCCCCACCCGCCAAGAAAGGCGGCAAACGGGATCAACTGATTGCCGGTCCACGCCCGCAGCCATTCCGGCAACATCGCCCCAAGCACAATCGCCAAGATCGCCCCCAGACCGGCCCCCGCCCCGACACCGACAATGCCGGGATCGGCCAGCGGGTTGCGAAACAGCCCCTGCATCGCAGCGCCAGACACCGCCAGCGCCGCGCCGACCAGCACGCCCATCGCCAACCGGGGCAGGCGAATATCCCAGAGAACCACGCGCTCAATCTGGCTCAGCGCCTCGCCCTGGATCAGTTTGAACAACAGCGCCGTCAGCCGGACATCGGTCGCCCCGACCTCCAGACTGGCGAAACAGGCCAGCACCAAAGCCCCGGCCAACAGCCAATGCAGATCCCGCGCACGCGACAGCCGGTCCCGCTGTGGGGGGGCGGCAATTTCGGACAGGGCAACCATGGGTCAGGCTCCGTTTCCGTATAGCGCATCGTTAAGGGCGCGCACCGCTTCGGGGGTGCGGGGGCCAAACCCCAGCATCATCAAACCGTCCAGCCGCACCACGGACCGGCTGAGCGCCGCCGGAGTAAGCTGAATGGCGGGCATGGCAAACAGATCGTCGTCGGATTTACCATGATCGCCGCCGCGATCCATCATCAGGATCACATCCGGCGCGGCCATGCCGACGGCCTCGTCCGTAATCAGCTTGTAGCCATGATATTGCGTCACCGCGTTGATGCCACCGGCCATGCGAATGATCGCATCCGCCCCGGTGCCGGTGCCGGCCGCATTGATCCGCCCGCCCTGGGTCGAGATCACGAACATCACCCGCTTCTTGTCCTGCTCGGGGCGGTCGGCATCCGCCATGGCGTCGGTCATCGCCTGACGCACCTCTGCGGCCAGGGCCCCGGCGCGATCCGTGACGTCCAGCGCGGCACCGATGGTCATGATCTTGTTCACGATCCCGTCAACCGTTGTGCCGCCCGGTACCTCGACAAAATTCACATCTGCCGCACGGATCACATCCAGCGCCTCGGGCGGGCCTGCGCCCTCTTCCGACAGGATCAAACCGGGGGCGACGGACAGCACACCCTCAGGCGACAGCGCACGCATATAGCCGACATCCGGCAGATCGGTGACCGAGGACGGATAGGTCGATGTGGTGTCGCGGGCGCGCAGTCGATGCTGCTGGCCCAGGGCGACAACGATTTCGGTCACCGCACCGCCAATCGACAGCACATCCGGCTCTGTTGTCGTTTCAGCACTAGCCCCGCTGCTGAGAAGCGCCGCCAATCCCAACGCACCCATCAACCGCACTGACGCGGACCGCATTTGCCGCCCGATCATGCTGGCACCGCTTCAAGCGAGGGCAGCGCCGCCACAACCCGTTTCCAGTCTGGCCGTGAATCCCGGCCCTCTTTGCCGACGCCAAAGACCTGAAAGATCAATCCGCCCTCGGCATCGAAGGCTTCGACCGACACGGCCGGGCCGCGGTTGGTGGGTTTCTCAACCGCCCAGACCTCTGCCACGCGGTCCAGTCGCAGATGCAGGTTGAATCGCGGGTCCATCACGTTCTGCCACGGGCCCATGGCGCGCAGATTGACGATCGGGCCGGTATGGATCTGAATGCAGCCGCGATTGCCGACAAACAGCATGATTTCAAAGCCCCCGGCCTGCACCGCCGTCAACATTTCATTGGCGGCACTTGGCGCAAGCTGACGCACAAACCGCGCGCCCGCGATGCGATAGGCGCCCAGCCGGTTCATTTTCAACTTGGAACACAGGCGCAGGAATTGATGAGTATCGGTCAGCTTGGCCCATTCTGCGCGCAGCACATCGGCCTTTTCGGGCCGCGACTTTGCCGCTTCGGTGGGTTTGCGCGGCTCCACCGCCTGCTCCAGCGTCTGATCCCCCAGCGCCAGATCCGACACCAGTGACGACCATTCATCATGGTCCGAGCTGTCGCGCAGGTGGATCTTGTGCACCGCATCACCCGCCGCATCAAACACCTGTACCGACCGGCGCACACCCGAACTGGTCGGGGTTTCAACCGCAAAGGCCGTGACCCAATGCGATGGGAAGATCCGCAGGTCGATATCCTCGGTCAGGGTCATCGACGCATGTGGCCCGGAATGGTAATTGCCGTAGGCCCCAACCTTTTCATGCACACAATCGCCCACCCGCGTCAGCGCCATCACCTCGCCCAGCGTTTCGACCGCGGGGATAAGCTGATCGGGGTGGGCCGTGATGCGCGTCGCGCCATAGCCGACAGTGGCCGCCACCAATTGGCATTCGGCAATGCCCAGCTTCTGGGCGGCGTCGCGGGCGCGTGTCTTGGGGTTGTCAGCCAAAAACGTGCGAATGGCTTCGGGGGTCGGGATGATCTGTTCTTGCATGGGCGTCCTCGGATCGGGGTCTGTTGTCCGATTGCTGCGCCCAAAGCAAAACGATTCAGATTGGTGCGTGGCTCTCTCAAAATACTTGACTGTTTTAGTATGATTGGATTAACGCTGCAACCCGTCACGATCACAATCGTTCACACACATAACAATTCGCCGCGCCAGCCTGTGCAAGCTACGGCCCAACCCCCCTCTAAGGATGGCGCATATGCTTACCCCCCTCTTGCGCGGCTCGACCGCGCTTGTCTGTATTTCTTTGGCTCTCCCCGCTGTTGCCCAGGACAACACCCCCGGCTTTCTTGGCACTCTTGTTCTGACTGGCGGCAAACGCGATCTGAGCTTTGGCACCGCCCTGGCCCGAACCGTTGTCGGCGAAGAGGAAATTCAGGACCGACAGGCCAGCACCGTCGCACAGCTGATTGATTCCGTCCCCGGCGTGACGCTGGTGAATGGCACCACGCCCCAGGGGTCCGGCATCAACATTCGCGGCTTTGGCGCGAACACCACCTATGGCACGGACCAGAAAATCGCGGTCCAGGTCGATGGTGCATCTGTCGGTTCGGAAGAACTGTATCGGATCGGCACACAGCTGTTCACCGACCCCATGCTCTATCGCGAGGTCGAGGTGCTGCGCGGCACCATCGGCAGTTTTGCCTATGGATCGGGCATTGTTGGCGGCGTGGTGAAGCTGGAAACCAAGGACGCATCGGATTTCACCGGTGGTGAACTGGGCTTTGGCGGCTCGCAAACGTTGGAGTTTTCGTCGAATGGCGAGGGGCTGACCAGCTCGACCAACCTGGCCTGGATGCCAAGCGAAGGCGCTGAATTCCTGTTGAACTATACTTATCGCAATCAGGGCGACCTGACCGACGGCAATGGTGACACCATCGGCAACAGCGCCTTTACTACGCCGTCCTACCTTGCCAAGGGGCGCTTCACCTTTGGCCAGGACGACGACCACTCGCTCATGTTCAGCCATTCGCGCACCGTCGCCGACGACAAGGATGTGCCCTACGATCAATTTGCCACCGATGGCGGCATGTTCGGCAATGTTGACCGGGTGACCGACACCGCACAGACCGTGCTGGAATACCGCTATAACCCCGGCAATGACCTGATCGACCTGCGCGCGAACCTGTCTTACGCCGATCAGAAGATCGAATATGAATATGTGCCCGGCTCGTCGCCGTTGGAAGGCACGCCGACCTTTCCGTTCCTTGTAAGCACGGTCAACGCCGATCAACGGTATGAAACAACCAAGCTGACGCTGTCCAACCGCGCGCTGTTTGACACCGGCGTTGTTGCCCATGACATGCTGGCCGGGATCGAGGTCCAGCACCGCGAACGCGCCGACAACAGCGCCGCCGGCGCGCCGGGCGGCAGCGACAAACGGTTTGCCATGTTCATGGTGGATGAAATGACCGTCGGACAGCTCACTATCACCCCGGCCCTGCGGTTTGAAAAGTCGCGAATCGAAAGCGCCAACAGCCTGGTCGACGCCAGCACCGGCACGACCTACCCCAGTGATTATGAAACCGACGCGCTGATGGGTGGTCTGGCATTGGCCTATGATTTCGGCAATGGATTGTCCGTGTTCGGCAGCGCGGCCTATACCGAAGGTCTGCCGATCATCGACGATCTGGGCGCCAGCGCCACGGCACAGGACCGGATGACCATGTCGGAAAAATCCCAGACCTTCGAACTTGGGGCGGAATATACCGGCACCGATGTATTTGCAGGCGGCGACAATCTGACCCTGCGCGGCACGGCGTATCAAACCACGCTTTGGGACATCACCAGCTACACCTCATCGGGGTCGACCTCGTCTTCGCTGGAAAGCGTCGAAACCCAGGGTTTCGAGATTGAGGCCTCTTACGGGTTGTCCAGTGGAGTGTATTTCGATCTTGCCGGTCACATGGGCGATGGCACGGAATTCAATCCCGATGGCACGGACACCACATGGCGCAACAGCCCGGCGGACCGGGTGCAACTGACGGTGGGGCGCAAATGGGATGACATGCTGGATGTCAGCTGGGAAATTGTCCACGCCGCCGACCGGCGCGATTCAGCGGGCGACGATCTGGCCAATGCCACCGTGCATAACCTGCGCACCACATGGCGGCCGGACAACGGCGGTTGGCTTGACGGTACAGAGGTGCGTGTTGGTCTCGAAAATGCGCTGGACCTCGATTATGTCGGCCATCTTTCGTCATCGACGCGCAAGGCACCGGGACGAACGTTCAAGATTTCCCTCTCGAAAACGTTCTGACCCTGCTGGCCGGGGCGTCATGCCCCGGTCATCACACAGCGGTCATCACACACCGCATATACTGATCAAAGGACGGGAAATTGGTCGGAGTGAGAGGATTCGAACCTCCGGCCCCTGCCTCCCGAAGACAGTGCTCTACCAAGCTGAGCTACACTCCGAACCGTGACGGGCGAATTACATCGGTGCTTTGCATATTGCAAGCAGATTCAATTGTCTTTCCACCGCCGCAACAGCGGTGAAATCCGCAGGCTGCTGGGGCTGAAACCACGGGTCCGGTTGCGCAGCACCGGCGTATTGGTCGATGTACCGCCTCTGCTTTCGCGATACACGATGTACAGACCGGACAGAATGATCAACCCGGCGCCGATCATTGTCGGTTGGTCAAGGCTTTCGCCGAACAGCAGAAACCCGAAAAACGTCGCCCAGAGGATTTGCGAATATTGCATCGGGGCGACAATCGCGGCCTCGCCGAACCGATACGCGCCGATAATGCACATGCTGGCAAAGAAGCCCAACACCGCCATCACGCCCAGCGCGCCGAAATCAACGATCGGCATCGGCACATAGACAAAGGGCAACGCCGATCCCATCAGGATGAAATTCCCCGCCAGCGGGTACAGCAGAAGCACAACCGCGCGCTCGTCCTTGCCGACCTTGCGCACCGCAATCGACGCCATCGCATTACAGGCCGCCGAACCAACCGCCGCCAAATGCCCTAGGTTCAATTCCTGCCCACCGGGGCGCAACACCACAATGACCCCCACCAGACCAACAGAAACCGCCGCCCAACGATGCGGGCCAACGGATTCGCCCAATACGGGAATGGCCAAAACGGTGATCAGCATCGGTGCCGCAAACAACAGGGTATAGGTCTGGGCCAAGGGCAGCACCGAAAATGCATAAAATGCCAGCAACCCGGCACCAAGCGATGCCAGAACCCGCACCAAGACCCACCAGGGATGAACCGGGCGCAGGTTTTCCCGCGTCGGGTCGCTTATCAACAGAAAGGTCACCAGCGGGAAACTGAACATGCCCGCGAAGAACAAGATCTGGATCGGCGAATATTGCGCCCCAAGGTATTTCACCACCACGTCGTGGACGGAAAACATCGCAAAGCCCAGCAGGGCGAACAGAATGCCTTTGATATTCATGGGAACTCGCCAAGTGGGCCGCCAATGGCGGGCAGTTGTAAGGGGTTGAGTCCCTGTTACTGCGATTTTCCCGCCGGGATCAAGTCAGCTACGCCACATCACCCGCATCCGGTCACGGACAGAGCCCGGTTTGCCATTTCTTCGGGGTTTCACCACGATAGCAACGGTATTCGACAATGCTGTCCAGAAGCTTGACCCGGCCATCCGTCTGCGGTTCCAGGGTATAGGTATGGCGCATGCCTTCCACGGAATCGTCGGCAAAGCCGGTTTCGGCGAATTGCGCGATCATATTGCCGCTGTTGTCGCGACGCAGAACCACAGAGGTCTGCGGTCGGCCTTCTTCCTGGATCAGCGGAAAGCCGGCGATGCTTTTCTGGATATTCTCCAGCGGCCAATCAACAACCTGGCCGATTTCATACCCATTGGCCAATACCGGAGAGGCCAACAGAGACGCGAAGACAAAATAACGAAACATGACGCACCTTTGTGGTTGGGACAGGATCAACCTATCCCAACCGGCAATTCAGCGTCGAGCGTTCAGATCACAGCGACGCGTCAAGAGCGGCAAGTACCGCATCACCCGCTTCAACGGTTGAGGCAGGTTCCACACCCTCGGCCTGCAGCAGGTCCGCGGTGCGAATGCCATTGGCCAGCACAGTTTCAATCGCCGCTTCAAGACGGTCAGCCTCGGCCCCTTGGTCAAAGCTGTAGCGCAGTGCCATCGCAAAGCTGAGGATACAGGCGATCGGGTTTGCCTTGCCTGTGCCGGCGATGTCCGGGGCGGACCCATGGACCGGTTCATACAGTGCCTTGGGCCGGCCATTGGCCATTGGCGCACCAAGCGAGGCCGAGGGCAACATGCCCAACGACCCGGTCAGCATGGCCGCCAGATCGGACAGCAGATCGCCAAACAGGTTGTCGGTCACGATGACGTCGAATTGCTTGGGCCAGCGGGTCAGCTGCATTGCACCGGCGTCGGCGTACATATGTGACAGCTCGACATCGGCATATTCCGCCTGATGCACCTCGGTCACGACATCGCGCCAGAGGATGCCGCTCTCCATCACATTGGCCTTCTCCATCGAGCAGACCTTGTTGTTGCGCTTGCGGGCCAATTCGAACGCAGACCGCGCCACACGGGCAATTTCGGATTCGGTGTAACGCTGGGTGTTGATGCCCACACGTTCGTTGCCTTCGTTGAAAATGCCGCGCGGTTCACCGAAATACACACCCGATGTCAGTTCGCGGATGATCATGATGTCGAGACCCGCCACAACATCCTTCTTCAACGAAGAGAAATCGGCGAGCGCATCAAAACACTGGGCCGGGCGCAGGTTGGAGAACAGGTCCATTTCCTTGCGCAGACGCAGCAGGCCACGTTCCGGTTTGACGCTGAAATCAAGGTTGTCGTATTTCGGGCCGCCCACGGCACCCAACAGGACGGCATCGACCTCCTGCGCTTTGGCCATTGTGTCGTCATGCAGCGGTGTGCCGTGCTTGTCATAGGCGCAGCCGCCGACCAGATCCTCGCTGACGTCGAATTTCAGCCCGCGCTTGTCGCCGTACCAGTCGATAATGCGCCGCACCTGCGCCATGACCTCGGGGCCGATTCCGTCACCGGGCAGGATAAGAAGCGAAGGCGTGGTCATGAGCGTATTCCTTTGTCAGATCTGGTTCCGATATGCGTTCCGCATCGCCTAGCCAATACCGGCAGGAGGGTCAAGAAACGAAGGGCATCAACCCGGTTGCCAGACGGTCCCAGATCAGCGAAACACGCGGCGAACGGCGCAGCGATTGATGCGCCGCCAGCCAGATCGGCAACCCCGGCAGCGGAAAATCCGACACCAGGTGTTCCAGCGTCGGATCGGCATCAGCCACATGGCATTGCGCGAACCCGACACCACATCCCGCCCGCACCAATTCGTAATAAACCGCATGGTGATCACAGCGGGTGGCGAACCAGTCTCGCGTCACTTCCCACCCGACGCTGCGCATGCCGCGCAGGATCAGCTCGCTGCGGTCATACCCGACAAAATCAAGCTGGCGCAGCGCCTCGGCATCCTGCGGGCGCCCCACCCGATCAAGGTAGGCCCGCGCGGCATAAACCCCCAGTTTGATATCCCCCAAATGACGGGTCACGATGTCCAGTTGCTCTGACCGGTGCATCCGCACCGCGATATCGGCCTCGCGGAACAACAGGTTTTCACTGACATCCGTCGGCATCAAATCAATCTGGATTTCGGGATAATCCCGGCGCACCCCGGCAATGATCGGCGGCAAAAGATGATGGGCGGTGAACACGCTGGCGGTAATCCGCACCGTTCCGCTCAGATCGCTGGCCTGCCCCGCCGCCGCCAGTTCGATCCGCCGCGCCGCATCGCGCATGCTGCGCGCCGGTTCCAGCAACCCAAGCCCGCTTTCCGACAGTTTGAGCCCGCGCGGCTGGCGATCAAACAGCACCAGCCCCAGTTGGTCTTCGATCTGGCGCACCTGCCGCCCCAGCGTCGGCTGGCTGCTGCCCAGATGTCTGGCAGCCGCAGAAAGGGACCCGGTTTCGGCCACCGCAAGGAAAGCCTCGATCAGGGACCAGTCGAGTCGGGTGAGTGCATTATCCATTCATTTACGCATACCACACCGTCGAATTTAGGCAATTCGCATGCATCCACCTTTGCGTCAGATTGCGCTTACCCACAGATGACCCCCCACAGGAGACAGCAGATGACACGAACGGCCCTCATTCTTGGTGCGACCGGCGGATTTGGCGGCGCAATGGCCGAGGCCCTTTGGAATGCCGGCTGGCGTGTGCGCCAGTTTGACCGCAAGACCGATGATCTGGCCACCGCCGCACAGGGCGTGGACATCATCGTCAATGGCTGGAACCCATCCTATGAACATCAAGCGGCGCAGGTTCCGATCCTGACCCAAAAGGTGATCGCCGCCGCCAAGGCAAACGGCGCACGCATCGTGATTGCCGGCAGCATCTATGGATACGGCGCGGGCAGCGCCCCTGCCCTGACCGAATCCACGCCAATGCGCGCCACCAACACGCTGGGCCGGTCCCGCATAGAAATGGAAGAGGCCTATCGCACCTCCGGCGTGTCGTTTCTGATTTTGCGTGCCGGGGATTTTCTTGGCACAAGTTCCGGCAACCGTTGGTTTGACACATTGATTGCCGGCAAGCTGGCCAAGGGCCGCATCGCATACCCCGGCGATCTGGACGCGCCACATGCCTGGGCCTTCCTGCCGGATGTGGCGCGGGCCGGGGTGCAATTGCTGGACCGGACCGACCTTCCAAAGCAAATCGCCCTGCCCGTCGCGGGAATGACCCTGACCGGACGCCAATTGGCCACCGCGTTAAGCGATGTCACAGGACGGCAGATCAAGGCACGGCGCATGGCCTGGTGGCCATTCCGTTTGGCATCATTGGTCTGGCCTTTGGGCCGGCATCTGGTGGAAATGCGCTATCTGTGGAGCATGCCACACTGGCTGGACCCCAGCCCGCTGGAGACATGGTTGCCGAATTTCACCCCGACCCCCCTGCACGAGGCTCTTGCAGCCAGCCATCCGGTCAACACCCTGGTCACGGACCCGGCGGCCAATCAAGATCAACCCAGACAAGCGCATGGCGGCTTGCCTCTGCCGCAAGCGAGCCCGGCGCCGGCCAAATAGTGCCGCTGTCCAGCACCGCAAGCCCGGCAGCAGGCAGGACATAATCCACCCGCAGGTTCCCCGGCGTCGGATCCCCCCAATTGGCGGTGTCCAGCGCCGGATTTCCGCGTTGCTCCGGGTTGGCCTCTGCCGTCGCGGCGGCATCCATCGGCAAAGTATCCTGAAGCCGGGGATCATCCAGAAGACGGCGGATCGCCTCGTGGCGGCCCTCGCCATCTGCCGGGTCCAGATTGGCGTTGCCCATCAACACAAAAGCCCCACCCGGCGGCGGCCCAAATGCCCCGTCCAGATAATGCCGCCAGAACATCACCTCGTCATGGTTGCGACGGCCATTTCGGTCCTCGGGGCCATCGAACACCGGCGGCGTGGCGGAAAACGCCATGACATGCAGCCGCGCCTGTGGCGTATCCACCGGCACCACCCAATGTGCGGTGCTCGACAACGGCAAAACCGCCTGCGCATCCTTGGGCACCTCAGCCCCCGCAATCAGATTGCCGGGCAGATCACGCCACAGGAGCTTTGAAAAATCCCGGGCCCCCGCCACATCAATCGGATATCGCGACAGCAGGGCAATCCCGCCAAACCCGGTGAAAAACCCGAACCCCAAGGCATCCTCTGCCGTGCCCAACCGGCCATCACCATCCAGATCCACCCCGGATGCGCGGCCTGAATTTTGCACCGGCGCATAGAGATACGAATACAGCAGACCCGCGTCGCTGACCCGGTCCCGCAATGCGGTCAACGCCGCGAGGGTCACATCATGGTCTATGTCGCTTAGAAACAGGATATCCGGCTGCATTTCCGCCAAAATCGCCACGACGGCGGCAATCTGCGGATCCTGACCTTTCAGAATATCACGATAGAGCAGACCGGGGCCATCGCGGCTCAGCTCGACATGCCAGGTTGCAATGCGCAAAGGATCGGCCTGCGCCGCCCCGACCCAAACAGAGAACAGAAAGATCAGCCAGCGTGCTGGGCGCGGGCATAAGCGCGACGGCGCTTTTCCTCGATCAGATCGGCAACGCGGCTCATCGCGATGCCGCGCATGATCATGCTGGCGGGAATAAAGGCCCATGCCACCATCGTCCATACAAAGGCCTGGGTGTCAAACAGAGTAAAGGCATCAAACACCCCGGCAGCCACCCGGATAAAGGCCGGGATCAAGAAAGGCAGAACAACCCCGGCTGCGATATTCAGGTATCCATCACGCCGCAGTCGCGGCAGGACATCGCCACCGGTGGTCGGATCAAACAGCGGCAGGTTGACCCAAACATTGAAGGCCCCATTGCGCGACGGCCAATCATAGCCATGCACCAAGAGCACAAATGTGCCCAACGCCGTCAACGACAGCGCATAAACCAGCGCCGCGCCATCACGGGCGCGCTGCAACAAATCCAGACTGGCATCCGCCGGCAATCCAAGGACAAAAATCCGCACCGGTGAATAGGGCAGATCCAGCAGCCGCCCCATGGCCGAAGCCCCACGCAGCACGACTCCGTCCAAAACCCCGGAGGTTTCGTTGGACTGGCTGATGACTGTCATACAGATCACCATCAGAAACAGCATGACAAACCGCATCCGATTGAACGGCGGGGCGTGGCGAAATTCGACAACGCTAGGATAAGACGACGCATATTCCGCAAAGACAAAAATCGCAGCCAGAAGCGCGACCAGAACCGAGATCTGCGCGCCGTCCGCTCCGTTTGGTCCTAGCATCAGCGCAGGCAAAACCACCATGCTGAACACCAGCATAGCACGAAAAGCCGCACCGAAAATGCGAGAAATCACTGCCCGTTCCCCTCAACTCGGCCGAGCGCGGTACAATGCCGTGCCCTTGTGCCTATTAGATGCCGCTTGGGATTTGCGGCCTGCCTTATTCTTGCCCAATTGTTGCCCCTTTTTGGCCAGCAGCTCAACCGCCTCTTAACGTTAACGAAACCATTTGGGCCATTTCATGGGGGTGGTGGTGCCGGAATGCATCATTCAGGTGTCTAAAAAATGTCAATGAAAACAGCGCACACCAGATATGGGGGCTGGGGTTGCGGCAATCACTATTGGGCGGGAAATCCGGCCAAATGACGTTAACCATGATCCGAACGTGAAAAACGGCGCGAAGAAGCTTCGCGCCGTTTTCATTGTCTAATGTCGCTCGGGGTCAAACCCCAATCACATGTCCCGGGGGAATGCCCCTAGTATCAGACCCAGGGCCGTGCCTGTGCCGCTTCGGCCTCGAACGTATCAATCGACGCCTTTTTGGCCAGCGTCAGGTCGATATCGTCCAGACCTTCGATCAGGCAGTGCTTTTTAAAGGCATCAACCTCAAACGCGATCGAGCCGCCATCCGGGCCCTGGATGGTCTGGTTTTCCAGATCCACGGTCAGGGTGGCATTGGCGCCGCGGTTGGCGTCATCCATCAGCTTGTCGACATCTTCCTGCGGCAGAACGATGGGCAGAATGCCGTTCTTGAAGCAGTTGTTATAGAAGATGTCGGCAAAGGAGGTGGAGATCACGCATTTGATGCCGAAATCCTTCAGCGCCCAAGGCGCGTGTTCGCGCGACGATCCACAGCCAAAGTTATCGCCCGCCACAATGATCTCGGCGTTGCGATACTGCGGTTTGTTCAGCACGAAATCCGGAATTTCGCTGCCGTCGCGGTTGTAACGCATTTCATCAAACAGGTTCTTGCCGAACCCGGTGCGCTGAATGGATTTCAGAAACACCTTGGGGATGATCATATCGGTGTCGATATTGACCAGCGGCATCGGCGCTGCGGTGCCAGTGAGTTTTTGGAATTTTTCCATCGGTTTTGTCCTTTTGGCCGAAGGCTCTTCCGCCCTTGCGGGCCGTCTTCGCGAAGACGCCTGCAAAGGCGGAGGAGCGGTTCGGTTACATCATCTCGCGCACGTCAGTCAGGTGGCCGGTCACAGCCGCGGCCGCCGCCATCGCCGGCGACACCAGATGGGTGCGGCCCTTGAAGCCCTGACGCCCCTCGAAGTTGCGGTTCGAGGTCGAGGCACAGCGCTCGCCCTCGGACAGCTGATCGGGGTTCATTGCCAGACACATGGAACATCCGGCCATGCGCCATTCAAAACCGGCCTCTTTGAAGATGTCCGCCAGACCTTCTTCTTCGGCCTGCGCCCGCACCAGACCAGAGCCGGGCACAACCATCGCCCGCATCCCGTCCTTGATCTTCTTGCCTTTCAGGATCGCGGCAGCTGCGCGCAGATCCTCGATCCGGCCATTGGTGCACGACCCGATGAACACGGTGTCGATTTCGATCTCGCTCAGCGCCTGACCCGGTGTCAGGCCCATGTAATCCAGCGCCCGCTTGGCCGCATCGACCTTGCCGCCTTTGAAATCTTCGGGCGCGGGCACCGATGCCGTGATCGGCAGAACATCCTCTGGCGAGGTGCCCCAGGTCACGACGGGCGCGATGTCTTCGCCTTTGATGGTGATCACCTTGTCCCAATGCGCGTCATCATCGGAATAAAGCGTCTTCCACCAGGTCAGCGCCGCTTCCCATTGCGCGCCTTTCGGGGCATGGGGCCGGCCTTTGACATAGTCATAGGTCACATCGTCCGGCGCAATAAGGCCCGCGCGCGCGCCGCCCTCAATCGCCATGTTACAGACGGTCATCCGGCCTTCCATCGACAGATCGCGGATCGCTTCGCCGCAATATTCGATGACATAGCCCGTGCCGCCCGCAGTGCCGGTTTCCCCGATCACCGAAAGCGTGATGTCCTTGGCCGTGACACCGGGGCGCAATTTGCCGGTGATTTCGACCTTCATGTTCTTGGATTTCTTCTGGATCAGCGTTTGCGTCGCCAGAACATGCTCCACCTCGGAGGTGCCGATGCCATGCGCCAGCGCACCGAATGCACCATGGGTCGCGGTGTGGCTGTCGCCACAGACCACGGTCATGCCGGGCAGCGTCCAGCCCTGTTCCGGGCCAACGATATGCACGATGCCCTGACGGACGTCGCTGACGGGGTAATAGTGAATGCCGAAATCCTTGGCATTCTTGTCCAGCGCATCCACCTGGATACGGCTTTCTTCGTTGTCGA
Source organism: Marinovum sp. 2_MG-2023 (assembly GCF_030548265.1). Classification (NCBI taxonomy): domain Bacteria; kingdom Pseudomonadati; phylum Pseudomonadota; class Alphaproteobacteria; order Rhodobacterales; family Roseobacteraceae; genus Marinovum; species Marinovum sp. 2_MG-2023. The sequence continues at coordinate 67,641 of NZ_JAUOSD010000004.1, forward strand.
TGCCGTTCACCCGATCTTCGGTTGTCGGCACGTTGTGGTCCGGCACGGCAATTGTCTTGTCCGGCGCATGCACCGGGCGGTTCGCCATCCGCAAACCTTCAAAGGCCTGCGGGCTGGTCACTTCGTGTACCAGATGGCGGTCGATATAGAGCAGGGCTGTGCCGTCTTCGGCTTCATGCGCAAGATGCGCATCCCAGATCTTGTCATAGAGCGTTTTGGGGGACATGGCTGGTCCTTTCCCGTTCAATTGTTCATCATTTAAAGGGGCGGATTGGCAAAAGTTCGCTCAAGCCCGGGCGAGCACCGTAAGTGTCGCACCAAAGAACCGCTCGCGAAGGCGGGCACGGTCTTGAATATCTGTCAGCATTTGCATAGCTCGCGATTTACAGGCTGGTAGAGATTCCTGCAAGCCTTGGTGATGATTTCCGGAAAATCGTGATGCAGTCGCTCTTGCGGCCCGCGCGCCTTGGACCAGATTGTTGGGTATGAGTAAGCTGAGTTTGATTTATGTCGGGCTGTGTGCGGCGGTTTTGACCGCCGCCTTTACCGTGCAATCCGTACAGGGTGGCATGACGCCATCCCGGACCGGGTTTTCCGACGACGGCCTGTGGCGGCTGATCGAATCCTCCAAGCCCGGCATACGGTAAAACCGCTTTTGATCAGCGGGCCGAACCGGCGCTTTGATCGCCCGCGTCTTCGACCGCTTCGAACAGATCGCCGGGCTGACAATCCAGCGCTTCGCAAATCCGGGCCAGGGTTTCAAATCTGATCCCCTTGACCTTGCCGGATTTCAAAAGCGAAATGTTCTGCTCTGTGATCCCGACATGTTCGGCCAATTCGCGCGACCGCATTTTGCGCAACGCCAGCATGACATCCAAACGCACCACGATCTGCATCAGACAAATCCCCGGTTTTCTTCGGCGGCGCGGGCCGCATCATGCATTGTCCAGCCAATCACGATCATCAGACCACCGGCCAGCACCTGCCCAAGATCCGCCCCCTCAAGCGACAGCGCCAGAACCCGCTGTCCGGGTGGATTGGCCAGACTGGCCAACAGGATCTGAAGCGGACGGCAGAGCATGTCGAGGACCACCGCCACCAGAAGCCCCACGCCGATCCGCAAGATATGGTCTGCGCAGCGATCGGTCAGAAACTCGCCCGCGGCGTAACGCCGGAACAATGCCGCCATCTGGAACAACACGTAAAACAGCGCCGCCAGCGGGATGATACCGGCCAGCCGCACCCAAAACCCACGGGATCCGTCCAGCACCAACGCCGGATCAAGTCCCGCCGCCAACCGAAGCTCGTCGGACAGCTCGACCAGAAACAGCCCGAGGGCCACCACGACGGCCAACAGCACCATCGCCAGAATGGCCAACACATGCAGGCCGCCGGCCCAGCGACGCAGTCTATTGTGATCACGCATTGAATTCTCCTTTCCGAATCATTTTTTATTGTTATACGATAAATTATGCTCGATAAAAAGGATATTCCGTGCCCCTCCCCCTACGCCCTTTCTGGCCACGCGCTCTGGCCTTGCGTACCGTTGTGATGCTTTGCGCCGCGCTGACATGTGTCGGATGCAGCTCGGTCAATCCTGTTGCCATGGCACGATTGGCCCAGCTGAACCCGATGACGACCGATCCGGCAGATTTTGCCGCGCGACTGCACCTGCCCGACGGGCTACAAATCCCGCCAGATGGCGCGACACTTGTGGTGCGGGCGGAACGGTCTGACATTGGCGCGCAGCGTGAGGCGCGTTATGCCTTTGTCTCCGATGGTGAGGTCTGGAGATTGTCAAACCGGGATGCCGCAGATTTGCGCGCGGTTCAGACGATGGTCCAAGCCTGGAAAGCCGAAGCGCCCGATGCCACCACTGGCAGTATTACCCTGCAATTGACCGGATGTGCCGTCGGCACAGGTCCAGCGCCAAATGCCCCGGTGTCTGCGGATCTCAGCCTGGATGGCGGCCGCAGCTTTGTGCCATTGATCAAGGGACTGACAGCCGCCGACGTGACACGGGCCCACCGCACCACGGGCACATTGGCGCAAGCCCCCTGCCCCACGGGATGATCCAACCGCTTGTCGAAACAACAAGAACAGGGCAAGGTTGACCCCACAACCACGCAGGACGCCGCATGAACCCCGACTCTCCCGCCGCAACACCGTTGGAATTGATTCAGACCTTCCTGACCAATGCGGTGGCCTGGGGAGAGTTCTATCTCAACATGCTGATGCGGCCATGGAACCTCTATCAGATCGGCATTGCGCTGGGCCTTTTTGGCCTGGCCTGGGCCCTGGGGCATGTGGCCCGCCCGCGATTGCATGACTGGATGCGCGCACGCGAAGGCTGGCCACGGTGGCGTATGCGTTTTCTGGTGATGGTGCACCGCCGATTGCGCATGATCATCTATGTCATCATCATGTGGATCGCCGTTTTGATCATGCGCGAGCTGACCTGGCCGTCGCGGTCCTATCTGCTTGGAATACTTGCCAATCTGGCGACGGCCTGGCTGTTTGTGGTCTTTGCCACCCGGCTGATCGACAATCCATTGGTGCGCAGCACGGTGCGCTATGGCGCCTGGATCTGGGTCACGCTGTCGATCCTCGGGTTGACCGAAACCTCGCAGACGCTGCTGGAAAGCATCGCGGTGTCGATGGGGGACACCCGGCTCTCTGCCTGGTTGGTGGTTCAGGCGCTGGTCATGTTGGCGGTGCTGATCGCCGCCGCCCGGTTTGTCGCCACTGTCAGCACTGCCCGCATTCGCCGTAACGAAGACATCTCGCCCTCGATGCAGGTGCTGGCGGTGAAATTCCTGCAGGTTCTGCTCTATGGCGCGGCGTTTTTCCTGGGCTTGAACCTTGTCGGCGTCGATCTCACCGGGTTGGCGGTGTTGTCGGGCGCGATTGGTGTCGGGCTGGGCTTTGGCCTGCAAAAGGTGGTGTCGAATCTGGTGTCCGGCATCATCATCCTGCTCGACAAGTCGATCAAGCCCGGCGATGTCATCAGCCTGGGCGAAACATTCGGCTGGATCAACAGCCTTGGCGCGCGCTACGTCAGCGTCGTCACCCGCGATGGCCGCGAATATCTGATCCCGAACGAAGATCTGATTACCGGTCAGGTGGTGAATTGGTCGCATTCGTCGGATTTTGTCCGGCTCGACATCTTTTTCGGCACCGCATACGGCGATGACCCGCATCTGGTGCGTAAATTGGCGATTGCGGCGGCGGCGGGGGTCGAACGGGTGCTGGAGCATCCCAAGACACCGGTCTGCCACATCGTCGGCTTTGGCGACAGTTCGGTGGATTATATCCTGCGCTTCTGGATCAGCGATCCCACCGGCGGGCTGACCAATATCCGGGGCAATGTTTACCTGGCGCTCTGGGATACATTCAAGGAACACGATATTTCGATTCCCTTCCCCCAGCGCGAGGTCCGCATGCTGAAAGATGGGGCGCATCCGGCAACAGACAGCGACATATCGCACTCCTGAACAGGGCTTCATTGAAATGTGACACTTGGCTTGCTATCTTGAGGTACGCCCTGCGCCCGGGCATTGCGGCGCGACAGCAAGGAGGACATTGTCCTGACTCCCACCATTGAAGCGGCACGCCCTGCCGTTCAAGGCGCCCCTCAGACGGGTCAGCAGACGGGCCAACACGCGGAAGTTTCCAGCGAAGAGCTGCTTGCGCATATCCTTTCTTCTCTTTCTGACGGCAAAGCCGAGGAAATCGTGCAGATTGATCTGCGCGGCAAAACCGCCATGGGTGACTACATGGTGATCTGTTCCGGTCGGTCATCGCGCCAGGTTGCGGCGATGTCGGAAAAGCTGGTTGATACGCTGAAATCCGATTTCGGTCGGCTGGCCAAAACCGAAGGCAAGGATACCGGCGATTGGGTCCTGATCGACACCGGCGATGTGATTGTTCACATCTTCCGTCCCGAGGTGCGCGAATTCTATCAGCTGGAAAAGATGTGGTTGCCCACGGATGAGGCCGCCAAACGGACCCCGGTTCGGAACTGAACCGCCCCGTGACTGATCCAGTTTGATGCGCGTTCATGTTTGCGCTGTTGGCCGTCTTCGGACGGGCCCGGAAAAGACGCTGATCGACGACTATACCACCCGCTTCGATAGAACGGGCCGGGCCCTTGGGCTTGGCCCTTTGTCGTTGCACGAGGTCGAAGATCGCAAAGGCGGCGGCATGACAGCCGAGGCCGGTTTGCTGCGGCGTGCCCTACCGCAGGGGGCGGTGCGCATCGCGCTGGACGAGCGGGGCAAGCTGATGTCTTCCCCGGATTTTGCCAACACCCTGGCGCGGTTTCGCGACGATGGGCGGGGCGATCTGGCGTTGATCATTGGCGGGGCGGATGGCATCGCTCCGGATCTGCGCCGCGAATGTGATCTGGCCCTGTCATTTGGCAAAATGGTCTGGCCGCATATGCTCGTCCGGGTGATGTTGACAGAACAGCTTTACCGTGCGGCGTCGATCCTTGCCGGTGCGCCCTATCACCGGACATAGCCGCCGCATCCAGCGTCAAGCCGGGGCAAACCGGGTCGGGGCCACTATAGCGAGATTTGAGACCGGCACATGTACCGGGGCCAGATACGATTTGGTCTTTCCAAAGGGGCACCAGCGGCAAAGCCCACGGCACCTGAATCGCGAAAACCGCAGGGAATGCGGCCCGTGCTTTGCGATCCGATGCCGTGGCATACTGTGCCTGGGACGTTGCCGTCGTTGGAATGGCCGCATGTATGGATCACGCATAGCACATTATTTGCGACCTGTCACCGCAATGCCACAACGGTTTTAGCCTAAAGGCTCCAAAAGGTTGACATGAGTGTCGCCATAACGCCGCGTCTCCAGCAGGGTGAGCCCCTCGGGCGCGTGTTGGCTTGCGTTTTCTTCCCAAACGATCAGTGCATCCTCGGCAATCCAGCCGCCGGTGCGCGCCGCCAGAAGCGCCCGCTCGCCCATCCCCTTGCCATAAGGCGGGTCAAGAAACACCAGATCAAACGCCGCGCCCTCATTGGGCGGCAGACGGGTGGCATCACGGGTGATCAGCGTCGTCTGCGCCTCTTCCCGCAACAGGGCGATATTGCTGCGGATCAGCTTCTGGGCCTTGCGGCCATCATCCACAAAGGTGACATGCGCCGCGCCGCGCGACAGCGCCTCCAGCCCCAGCGCGCCAGTGCCCGCAAAAAGATCCAGCACACGGGTGTCGTCAAACGGCGCGCCAAAACGCCCGCCGCCCAGCATCGAAAACAGGCTTTCGCGCACCCGGTCCGTGGTCGGGCGCAAATGCGCGCCGACATCGCCCTTGCCCACCGGTGTCAGCGCCCGGCCCCGATGTGTCCCTGCAATGATCCGCATCAGCCGCGCAGCAGCTTTTTCATATCGGCATCAGGTGTATGCACCTGTGCACGGGTGACGGTTTTGCCAGCCTCAATCAACCGCTTGGCGACCATATAGCCGCGCGCGTCGTTCAGGGCATCCACCGCAACCAATTCATCGCCATGGAAGTACCAGAACGACAGGCGCCCGTCCTCGCCATGGCGGGTTTCCACATGATCATAACCCCGGTTCAGCCCGGCGATTTGCAGCTTGCACTCATATTGATCGGACCAGAACCACGGCTTGGCAACATATTCGACCGTCCCGCCCATCATGTTTTGCGCCACGACCTCGGCCTGATCAATCGCGTTTGGCACGCTTTCCAGCCGGATACGGCCGCCGCGATAGGGGAAAGATGTGCAATCACCCGCCGCCCAGATATGCGGATCGCTGGTTTGGCCATATGTATCGGTATGAATACCGTTGTCGATCACCAGCCCCGCCGCTTCGGCCAGTTCGGTGGCGGGCACGATGCCGACACCCGCCACGACCATATCGACGTCAATTTCACTGCCATCGCTCAGCCGTGCGCCGCTGACCTTGCCCGTCCCCAACAGCCGGTCCAGGCCGACACCTTCGCGAATGTCGACGCCATGATCGCTGTGCAGTTTGCGGAAAAAATCCGATGTCTCCGGTGCCGCAACCCGTTGCAGGATCCGGTCGCCCATTTCCACCAGCGTGACCTGCATCCCTTTCTTGGCCGCGACCGCCGCCGCCTCGAGCCCGATATAGCCGCCGCCGACGATCAAGGCCCGCGCGCCGTCGCGCACACATGGTTCCATCGCGTCGACATCGGCCAGGGTGCGCACCACAAAGACGTTTTCCAGATCACCGCCAATGGCCGCCGGCAAGCGCCGCGGATGTGACCCGGTGCACAGCGCCAGCGCGTCATAGGCCAACACCTCATCCCCCAGAGACACAGTCTGTGCCGCGCGGTCGATCCCGGTCACCGTCGCGCCCAGCCGCAATGTGATATCCTGATCACCATAAAAATGTTCCGGCCGCAGATAGAGCCGCTCTTGCGCCATTTCACCCAGCAAATACGCCTTGGACAATGGTGGCCGCTCATATGGTGGCACAGATTCAGCACCGATCAGCGTGATCGCGCCGTCAAATCCATCCTTGCGCAGCTTGGCCACCAGTGACGCCCCGGCCTGTCCGCCGCCAATGATGATGAAATGTTTCAAATTCTATCCTCCCGGTCATGCGGATCGAAATTCCCGCTGGCCTCTGCATGGCCAGACCCTATATCGCTGGTTCAAGGAAACGCAAATCCAATAGGAAGTTTTGACATGACGATTTCAGTTGGCGACACCCTGCCCCAGGCAACTTTGCTGCAAATGGGCGGCGAAGGCCCCGAAGCGGTGGAATTGAGCCCGAAACTGGCGGGCCGCAAGGTTGTGCTGTTTGGTCTGCCCGGCGCCTATACCGGCACCTGCAGCACCGCGCATGTGCCCAGCTTCATCCGCAACAAGGCCGCGTTTGACGGCAAAGGCGTGGATGAAATCATCTGTGTGTCGGTCAATGACCCCTTCGTGATGCAGGCCTGGGGCGAAGCCACCGGCGCAACCGAGGCCGGCCTTACATTCCTTGGCGATGCCGATGGCAGCTTTACCAAGTCGATCGGCATGGATTTTGATGCCCCGCCCGCCGGGCTGCATGGCCGGTCCAAGCGCTATGCGCTGTTGGTCGAAGATGGGGTTGTGAAGGTTCTGAACGAAGAAGCCTCGCCTGGCACCTGCGAAATCAGCTCTGGTGAGGCGCTGCTCGCCGAGGTCTGAGACCTTTTAGACATGGGGCGCGCGCGCAGCACCATCGGCGCGCGCCCTATTCCGGTTTTGGCAGCGGCTCTGCCAATTGTTCCATTTTGCGGGCCAACTTCACATCCGCCGTGCTCAGCCCGCCCAAATCATGGGTGGTCAATGTGACATTGACGGTCTTGTAGACATTGCGCCATTCCGGGTGATGGTTCCACTTTTCAGCATAGATCGCCACCTGCGTCATCCAGCCAAAAGCCGTGATGAAGTCTTTGAAATCATAGCGCTTGCTGATCGCATCGCGTTCCGCGTCCAGCGCCCAGCCGACAGCGATCAATGGGTCGAGCATGGTCTTTCGCCCGGTGTCGGAAAGTTTCTCGCTCATTGCTGTTCCTCCTGGTTGTCACGCCGGAACGGACCATAGCTGGTCAGGATCTCGATGTCTTCGTCAATTGCCGCGCGCTCGGCGATAAGATATTTCGAAATTGCGTCAGAAAAACCCTTGTCCGCCACCCAATGCAGTGAATGACAGGGCACCGGCAGATATCCGCGCGCCAGCTTATGTTCCCCCTGCGCCCCTGCCTCGACCCGGCTTAGACGATGTTTTATCGCAAATTCAATTGCTTGGTAATAACAGGCCTCGAAGTGCAAACAGGGGTGATCTTCGACGCAGCCCCAATAGCGGCCAAACAACACGTCCCGTCCGATAAAATTCAGCGCGCCCGCCACCGGCACGCCGTCGCGTTCGGCCAGAACCAGCGCGATGTCGTCGCGCAGCACCTCATGCGCGATATCAAAAAACGCGCGCGCCAGATAGGGCGTGCCCCATTTTCGCGACCCGGTATCCTGATAAAACACCCAGAAGGCATCCCAATGCTCTGGCGCAATCTGATCGCCGGTCAGGGTGCGAATGCTGCCGCCAAAACCCTGTGCGCGCTGGCGTTCCTTGCGGATATTCTTGCGCTTGCGTGACGACAACGCCGCAAGAAAGGCGTCGAAATCGCCATAGCCGTCGTTCAACCAGTGAAATTGCTGGCTTTGCCGGGTTAACAGGCCGATTTCCTGCCCGGCTTTGGCCTCTTCTTCGGTGCAAAAGGTGATGTGCAGCGAAGACAGATGATTGTTCGACGCAAGACGAATGGCCCCTTGGATCAAGGCCGATATGCCGATCTCTTCAAACCCCGGACGCGCCAGAAACCGCCGCCCGGTCGCGGGGGTAAACGGCACGGCAATCTGGAGTTTCGGGTAATATTCACCGCCGGCATTTTCATAGGCATGCGCCCAATTGTGGTCGAAAATATATTCGCCCTGGCTGTGGCTCTTGGCATAGAGCGGCGTACAGGCCACCACCTGATCCCCCAGCCGCGCGGTCAGATAGGTCGGCTGCCAGCCGGTGCCGCGCCCGACCGATCCGCTTTCCTCCAACGCATGCAGAAACCGATAGGTGGTAAAGGGATCAAAAGGCCGCCCGCCATCCGCAGTTTCCGGACAAGCACAGGCATCCCAAAGCGCCTCGCCAATATCGACAATCGTGTCGTGGGTTTGAATTTCGATCTGAGTTTCGCGCATATCACCTGTCCCGCCCTGCCAAATTTGGCGCGAGCGCGGCCAGCTTCAAGGTAAATATCCCTCGAACGTCACATTGTCGGCGACTTCACGTGCGGCTGCCTCCTCGGCGGACGTGCGGATGGTCCAGCAAAGCACCGGCACACCGGCCTCTTTCAGCGCCAAGACCCGCGCCGCATTGAGGTCGCGGAAATCGTGACTGATAAAAGAAGCGCCCACGCGGTCAAAATCCGGGATGGGCCGCAGAAGATCACAGATGCTTTCGCCCAGCTTTGGCCAATCTTGCGGATCAAATCCGCCAGTGGTCAAACCGCGGGCGATCTGCGGCGCCAGAACCGCGAATTCGGCGACGGAATGCGGATTAAACGACATGACCGCAACCGGCCCTTCGTAATCCGCCAGTGCACGCGCCGTGGCGCTTTCCAATGCGCCAACACCCGGCCCCATCTGGCCGTCCTGATCCTTGAGCTCGATCAACAGCGGCACCTGCCCCGCAACCAGTTCAAGCACCTCTTCCAAGGTTGGAATGCATTCGTCACCGCCCGTGAGCGAAATTCTCTGCAAATCTGCGGCGGGCAATTCGTTGACCGGGCCAGAGGCATCGGTCAAACGATCCAGGGTGTAATCGTGAAACACCATCGCCTGATTGTCAGCCGAACGTTGCAGGTCGATTTCGATCCCGACCCCGGCGGCGATGGCGGCGCGGATCGCAGCGCGCGAATTTTCGGGACGGCCATCGCGCATGTCGTGCAATGCACGATGGGCCAGCGGGCGGGTCAGAAATGCGTCAGGAAGGCTCATGAGATTTCAAATATCCCCTCGATTTCAACGGCCACCCCCAGGGGCAAGGACGAAGCAGACACCGCAGACCGCGCATGCCGTCCGGCATCGCCCAGGATCTCGACCAGGACATCAGACGCCCCGTTGATCACTTTGGGCTGGTCGGTGAAGTCCGGCGTGGAGTTGACAAATCCGGTCAACTTGACCACCCGCTTCAACCGCATCAAATCGCCATCACAGGCCGATCGGACCTGCGCCAGCAGGCTAAGAGCACAGGATTTGGCAGCAGCGGCCCCGGCAGCAACATCCAGATCCGATCCCAATTTGCCTTGGATCAACCCTTCTGGCCCCATCGAGATCTGGCCGGAAACGTAAACCGTGTTGCCCGTGATCACCCAAGGCACATAATTTGCCGCCGGTGCCGGGGCCTCTGGCAGGGTAAGGCCAAGCGCGGCAAGACGGGTTTCAATCTGATTGGGCATTTCGGGCCTCCGGCATCATGTGCACATTTTTTGGTTTTTGGGCAGGCTAGAGACTTGCCCGACGTCCGACAAGCCATTGTCGCCCCGCATTTCGGGCCGCCGGCATAGGGTCCACGCGCCGGGCGCGCAAATAAGGCTCAGCTTTCGCGAAACGCGCGGGCAAAATAATCTGTCAGTGGCTTCAGAAAATAAGCCAAAGGCGTGCGATCATCGGTGTGAATAAAGGCCTCGATCGGCATTCCCGGAATCAATTCCACGCCTTCAGGCAGCTTCAGCACTTCTCCGGGAAGCAGGGCAATTTCGGCACGATAATAGGGCTGGCGGCTCACCTCATCGACAAAGGCATCCGCCGACAGCTGTGACACCTCGCCATAGATTTCCGGCGATTCATTTTGGCTCAGCGATGTCAGGCGCAACAGAACTTCCTGCCCGATGTACAATTCGTCGATATTGATCGGCGCAATGCGGGCGGTGATGATCGCCGGACGATCGCGCGGCACCAGGTACATCAGGGGATCCGCCGGACGCGCAACCGAGGACGGGCCAAACACCGCAAGCCCATAGACCACTCCCGCCACCGGCGCGCGCACATCCATGCGGCCAAGCTGGTCTTCGTAGGAATTGACCTGTTCCAGCAACTCGCGCTCGCGCAGTTGCAGATCGCGCAATTCGGATATGGCCTGTTCACGCAGCCGCGCGCCAACCGACAGGATCGAGATTTCGATTTCCGAAATCCGCGCCAGCGCACGGGCCTTTTGCGCTGTCAGCTCTCCGGCTTGTCCGGACAATTGCGCCTGCTGGCGTTGCAAGGCCAAGACACGCGACGCCTGGGCAAGCCCCTTGTCCAGAAGCTGTTGTTGATCCGCCAGTTCGCGGCCAATCAGTTCCAATTGCTGGCTGAGGGCCTGTTGCTGGGCTTCGATCCCCTCGATCTGCACCCGCATCTGTTCGGTCTGATTGCGCAATTGATCGGTTTCACGCGTCAAGGATTCCGCACGCGCATGAAACAGCCGTGTCTGCCCCGCAATCAATTCCGCGACCGCAGGTTCATCGCGGGCCACGGCCAGCAACAAGTCAGAGAAGACCGGCTCTTCGGCACCATCGCGTTCGGCCGCAAGTCGGGCGTGACGGGCCATGATTTCATGCAATTGGTCGCGGGTCACGGTGAACTTGGATCGCAACAGATCCGGGTCGAGCCGGATCAGGACATCGCCATCCTCGACCATATCGCCCTCTCGCACCAGCAATTCGGCGACCACACCACCGTCGGGGTGCTGAATGGCCTGTCGGTTTTGATCAACCTCGACCTGCCCCGACGCGATGACAGCCCCGGAAATCTGGCTGACCGCGGCCCAGGCGACAAATCCGCCCAACAGGACCACCAGGAAAAACACCCCAAGAAACATTGGCACACGAACCGAAAAGGTGGGCGGATTCATTGGACCCCTCCTGTGCCGGGGCGACGCAGCTGTGCGGCGTTCTGCACCGTCTTTTTCAGCACCTCATCACGCGGACCAAAGGCAACCCGCGCGCCCTCATCCAGGACCAGAAGTGTATCACATTCCTGAATGGCCGCCGGACGGTGCGCCATGATCAACACCGCGCCGCCGCGATCCTTGACCGCGCGAATGGCGGAATTCACCGCTGCGCTGCCTTCGTTGTCGAGATTGGAATTCGGCTCGTCCAGGACGACAAAGACCGGATTGCCATACAAGGCCCGCGCCAGTCCGATACGCTGCATCTGGCCACCAGAAAGCTTGGCGCTATGGGCCTCGATCCTTGTGTCATATCCTTCGGGAAATTTCAGGATCATCTCATGCGCATTGGCCATCTTGGCCGCGACAACCACCATTTCGGCATCAGGTTCCGGCGCCAGACGCGCGATGTTTTCGGCAATTGTCCCGTCAAACAGCTCTACTTTTTGCGGCAAATATCCAATGTATTGCCCCAGCTTTTCCGGATCGTATTGATCAAGCGTCGCACCGTCCAATCGAATGCGCCCCGATGTCGGCGGCCAAAGCCCGGTAATGGCGCTGGCCAGCGATGATTTCCCCGCCCCCGAAGGCCCGATAACGCCGACCGCCTGACCTGGATTGACGTCAAAGGATATCATGCGCAGCGCCGCCTGACGCTCCTGCGGTGGAATGATGGTCAATTGCTGCACCTCAAGCTTGGCCCGCGGGATTGGCAAATCCATTTTCGGCGCCTGCTCGGGCACGCTTCCCAACAACCGGGCCAACGAACGCCAGCCCTGGCGTGCGCGCTGTGCCACGCTCCATTGGCCAATGATCACCTCGATCGGGGCCAAAGCCCGCCCCAGAAGGATCGAACCGGCAATCATCGCACCGGGGGACATTTCCCCCCGCAACACCAGAAGTGCACCCATGCCCAACATCGCCGATTGCAGCAAGAGCCGCAGCGCACGGGTCAGCGCCGTGAAACCGCCGCTGACATCCGAACTGCGCAATTGGCCGCCCAAGGTTGCCAGACGCGCGCCCTTCCACCGGTGCAGGGCCGCCTTGCGCATGCCCATGGCCTGAACCATTTCGGCCTCGGACCGCAGGCGCGCTGCGATGCTTTCGGATTTATGGGATGCAACGCCATGTTCAAAAACCGGGCGTTTCTGCATCTGCTGCGAGGTGATGGCAATCGCAACCAACAGCGCGCCACCCGATACGGCCAGAATACCCAGCCAGGGATGGAAAATCGCAATCCCAAACAGAAACAATGGCGTCCAGGGCAAGTCGAACAGCGACAAAAGCACCGGCGAGGTCAAAAACCGCTGAACAGATTCCAGATCGCGCAACCCGGTCGCAGCGGCATCGTCAGGCCGCAGGGCCGACGCCCGCAGGCTTGCGTCGAACACCCGGTCATCCAGTCGCGATTGAAACCGCGCGCCGACACGCGCCATGATCCGCCCGCGTACGTAATCCAGCACGCCCATGACCGTATAGAGAAAGATCACCAATACCGTCAGCGCCAGCAAGGTCGCCTCGGACCGGCTGGACAACACCCGATCATAAACCTGAAGCATGTAAAGCGGGCCAGTCAGCATCAAGATATTCGCAAAGAAGCTGAATACGCCGACACACCAATACAACCCGCGGCTTTCGCGTCGCACGGCACGCAGTTCACTTTGACCAGCCAGGATGGGATCCATACGCGGGAACTTGCTCCTTTTTCGGTGCTCACCGGGAAATTCCAGCGAACCGATTGCCGATCCGCGATGGATCAGCAAGATTGCCAATGCAGCACCACTGTCTCCAATGGGTCACATCGTTGTGCGATTCCCTAGAAAACCGTGGGCTTCGCCAGTTAAATGACTACATAGCGTTTATTGCAAAAAGATTGAGATTGCCAGAGTTGCGAATGACCCTTTTATCCCCCCCACGGACGATTGCCATTGCGGCTTTGGTGATGACATTGATTGCCGGGTGCACCCCACATGACCCCACCAAGGTCAGTCGGGACGGCATTTTCGATCCCTACGAGGCGCGCAACCGCCAAGTTCATGAAAAGAGCAAGAATTTCGACAAGAGCATCGTGCGCTCTGTTGCGGTGGGCTATGCCGAAACCGTGCCTGAACCCGCACAGGAAATGGTCGAGAATTTTGCTGACAACCTCTCGGTGCCCAGTGCCGTGGTCAATCAGGTTCTTCAGGCCGATCTGGGGGGCGCATTCAAGAACACCGTGCGTTTCGGATTGAATTCCACCCTGGGGTTTGCCGGCATTTTCGATGTCGCGGGTGAATTTGGCCTTCACGAAGACGATGCCGATTTCGGCCAGACCCTGGCGGTTTGGGGTGTGCGCGAAGGTGCCTATCTTGAAATGCCGATCATCGGCCCGACCACAGAGCGCGATTTGTTTGGCCAGGTGGTCGATTTGGTGATTGATCCGATGAACGCGGTGCCGCGCCCCGAGGCCTATTATCTGAAAGCTGCGCGGATAACCGCCAAAGTGGGCAAGCGCGGCCGCTATGCTTCTTCTGTCGATTCCGTTCTGTATGATAGCGCCGACAGCTATGCTCAGACGCGACTGCTTTATCTGCAAAACCGCCGGTACGAGATCGGTCAAACCGACGTGGCCGGGGCCTGGGGTGGTGCAGGGGGCGAAGAAATTGATCCCTATGCGGAATTGTATGGCGGCGAAATCGACCCATATGAAGATCTTTACGGAGAGTAAGTGACATGCAGCGCAGACATTTCCTCGGCACGGTTGCGGCGGCTGTAACGGCCACCACATTTTCCGCCCTGCCGGCATTTGCCTTGACCACCGACCGGGCCCGCAATCTGGTGGACAAACTGGTGGGTGCGATCAATTCGGTGATCGCCTCGGGCAAGTCGCAATCGGCCATGAACAGCGAATTTGAAAGCATTTTCAAACGCTACGGCGATGTGCCGACCATTGCGGCCTATGCTTTGGGTGTGGATGGGCGGCGTGCCTCCTCCAGCCAGAAACGCGCGTTTCAGACCGCATTTTCCGGCTATATCGCCCGTAAATACGGCGCGCGGTTCCGGGAATTCATCGGCGGCCGGATCGAAGTGAACGGCGTGCGTCAGGTCAAAAGCTATTACGAGGTCAACTGCACCGCGCATCTGCGGGGCGAACGTCCCTTTGCGTTGGATTTCATGGTGTCGGACAGATCGGGCAAGGATCTGTTTTTCAACATGAAAATCGAAGGTGTGAACCTCTTGCTGACCGAGCGCACCGAAATCGGGTCGATGATTGACCGGCGCAAGGGTGATCTGGACGCGATGATCCAGGATCTGAAAAAGGCCGGATAAATCGCCGGTCAGTCGGCCGAACTGGCCGAGCGCTGATCAATTCGGCAGCGTGACAACAATCGCCCCGCGATCGGTTGCGACGATGGTATGTTCATATTGCACCGCTGGCGCTTGCGGTTCGCTGTAAAGCGTCCAGCCATCATCGCCTTCGGTCGCCCAAAGCCCCCCGGTCGACAGGAACGGCTCTACCGTCATCACCAACCCTTTGGTGATGCGGCGCTTGTCGCGGCTGGGCCATGTGGCGATTTCTTCGGGGTATTCATGCAGCGACCGGCCCACGCCATGGCTGGCCAGATTGCGGATCAGGGTATAGCCGCGTGTGTCCGCGAAACGCCCGATGGCATTGCCAATTCCGGCCAGCGGCCGGTTGCTGGCCACGGCGTCAATCCCGATCTGCATCGCGCGTTTGCCATCACGGCACAGCTGGGCCTGCACAGGGGTCACCGCCCCCATGCGAAATGTCGCGCCGGTGTCGGCGAAAAATCCGTTTTTCGACGCCGACACGTCAATATTCACCAGATCCCCGGCGGCAAGAATACGATCGCCGGGAATGCCATGAGCGATTTCCTCGTTCACGCTGATACAGGTCGCGCCGGGAAAGTCGTAACTGGATTGCGGGGCAGAGACCGCGCCGTCCCGCGCCAGCAGGTCCGCACCAATTTCGTCCAGCTCGCGCGTGGTCATGCCCGGCTCCATGGCCTTGGCCATGGCGTGCATGGTGTTGGCCACGATCCGGCCGATATGTTTCAGCCCGTCCAGCTCGTCCAGTTTGGTGATTGTCATGTCCCGGCCTTTGTCGATGGGTCCTGCGCTTTGCGCTAATCCTGACCGAAGTCTGGCAGGATTGCACGCCGCATTACAATTGTTCCGGGCGAAAATCCGCCGGGATCGCATCCCGGCTTTCCAGCACCAGATCGGCCATGACCGCCCCGACCTTTGGCGCGATGCCAAAGCCGATTTTGAAGCCGCCATTGGCGATGAATGCGCCTGCGTGCAACGGATGAGGGCCCAACAGGGGCGCGCGGCTTCGCGCCCGCGGCCGCACCCCGGCCCAACGTTCGACCACCTCGGCCCCTTGCAGCACCGGAAAGGCCGCGCGCGCGCGTTCGATCACATCGTCCAACTGCTCATCGGTGCTGGTGGCATTGGTGAAGTCCCGTTCCGAGGTTGATCCAATGGCCACCGTCCCGTCGCCATGCGGCACGATATGCAATGCATCGGCGAACAATTGCGGGCTGTCCGCGGCAGCAAACCGCAACAGCGCTGCCTGACCCTTGACGCCATTGCCAAGCGTGCGCCCGGCCGCCGCGCTGATCGCGTCCAGATCCTGCACACCACTGGCCCAGATCACCGCCCCGGCGTCGTCAGCCGCATCGGTGATCTCGACCCCCTTGGCCAAACAGGCTGCGACCAGTGCCGCACAGGCCCGGCGCGGATGTATGCGCGCGCTTAACGTGTCATGAATCAAAAACCCGGTTGACGATTGCGGCGCCCAATCGCCATGATCCGCCGCCGGGACCACCCGCCAGTCTGCCCGCCCCTGCCACAGGTCCGGCGCCGTCTTTGCCCGTTGATCGGCCAGCTCCACCGCGCGCGCGTCTGCCAGCGGCTGCAATCGCCCAGAGCGCAGATAACCCGGATCGCGCCTGCCGACCGCCTGTACCTCGGCCCAGAAATCCGCAGCCATGATCAGGCTGTCAAATTGAAATGCCTTTTTGTCGTTCCAGTTTTCCGGCACATGCGGCGCCAATGCCCCGACAATCCCCCCAGAGGCCCCCGCGCCGGGGCCAAAGGGATCAATCACGCGCACCCGCGCGCCGCGCCGCGCACAAGCCCAAGCGACAGAGAGACCAAAAATCCCCGCGCCGCGCACCGTCACGTCGACCATTGCATTGCCCCTGTTTCCAGATTACCCAATCCGTGCAACCCCATAAGGCAGCAAACTATGACAGACCAGAGCGCAGAGCTGGAATGGCGTGACGGGCGCGTGCCTGTGTCGACCCGGTTTGATGATCCATATTACTCGCTCGACAACGGGCTGGACGAAACACGGCATGTGTTTCTGGGCGGCAATGACCTTCCTGCCCGGTTTTGCGACGGGTTTCATATTGCTGAACTGGGGTTTGGCACCGGATTGAACCTGCTTTGCGCCCTGCAGGCGTTTCGCGGCGCAAATTGCCCGGGCAAGCTGCGGTTCACCACCTTCGAAGCGTTCCCGATGGCCGCCGATGACATGATCGCCGCCCAGGCGACATTTCCCGACATCGCGGAACTCGCTGCCGAATTACAGCCGTTTTGGCGCTCGGGGGAAACCGCTTTTGAAACTGACGATCTGCGGTTCACGCTGATCCCCGGCGATGCGCGCGCCACCCTTCCGGCGTGGACAGGGGTGGCGGATGCCTGGTTTCTGGATGGATTTTCCCCGGCAAAGAACCCCGAACTGTGGGGGCCAGAGATCCTGGCCGAGGTTGCCCGCCATACCGCCGAAAACGGCAGCGCCGCCACCTATACCGCCGCCGGCCATGTGCGCCGCGCGCTGGAGGCGGGTGGATTTACCGTGACACGCGTGCCCGGTTTTGGCCGCAAGCGCCATATGACAAGGGCCGTCAAATGACCCAGAATGATACGATCCGCGGCATCTGGTTCATGGTCGCCACCACATTCATCTTTGCGGTGCAGGACGGGCTGAGCCAGCATCTGGCCTCGAATTACAATGTGCTGATGGTGGTCATGATCCGCTATTGGTTCTTTGCTGCTTTTGTTGTCGCGTTGTCGATGCGTCGGTCCGGCGGGTTGCGGGCCGTTGTTCGCACCGAACAGCCCTGGATTCAGGCGTTTCGCGCCATGCTTCTGGTGGCAGAGGTCTGTCTGATGGTTGTGGCCTTCACCTATCTGGGGCTGGTGGAAACCCATGCGGTGTTTGTCTGTTATCCGCTGCTGGTGGCCGCCCTTTCGGGGCCGGTGCTGGGGGAAAAAGTCGGCTGGCGGCGCTGGCTGGCGATTGGTGTCGGCTTTGTCGGGGTGTTGATCATCATCAACCCCGGTGCCGGGGTGTTTTCGATTTATGCGCTGATCCCGCTGGGCACCGCGAGCATGTTTGCGCTCTACGCCCTGTTGAACCGCTATGTCGCCCGGCGTGACAGTGCCGCGACCTCGTTTTTCTGGACCGGCACGGTGGGGGCGGTGGCGATTACCGCCGTCGGCATCTGGTCCTGGGAACCGATGGCCGCCGCCGATTGGATTTGGATGGCCGGGCTCTGTGTGGCGGCGGTGATGGGCCATTGGTGCATGATCAAATGTTTTGAGGCGGCAGAAGCCAGCGCGGTGCAGCCCTTTGCCTATCTGCAATTGCCCTTTGCCAGCGCCATTGGTCTGGTGATCTTTGACGAAAGCCTGCGGACATCGGTGATTTTCGGCGCCGGGCTGATCATTGCCGCCGGGCTTTTCACCCTATGGCGAGAGCGGCAGCAACGTCGATCCCACAAGCTCCTTTGAAAACGGCACCGGATGCGGGGCCTTGCCCAGCCGGGCGCGATAGACCGGCAGGCTCTCGGCCACCCGCATGACATAGTTTCGGGTCTCGTTGAACGGGATCATCTCGATCCAGTCGACCACATCAATGCTGCCGCGACGCGGATCGCCATTGCGCTGCATCCAGCTGCGCGGGCGCCCCGGACCGGCGTTATAACCGGCTGACATCATCACCACATTGCCGTCGAAATCCTCGGCCAATCCGCGCAGATAATCCGCCCCCAATTGCGCATTATAACCCCAGTCGCTGGTCAGCCGGTTGCGCGAATAGCCCAGCCCGACGCGCCGGGCGACCAATTGTGCCGTGGCCGGCATCACCTGCATCAGGCCGCGCGCACCGGCGTGGCTGATCACTGTGTGATCAAATTCGCTTTCGCGGCGGGCAATGGCCAGGACCATTTCCTTGGGAATTGGCTGGTTGCGCGCGGCCACGGGATGGATCGCGTAATAGGGCGCAGCAATCTCCAACCCGGCCTGTGCCGCCCGTTTGCCCAGCATGACGCCGATATGTGGCTGGCCCAGTTCCTCCAGCATCTTGCCGATCATGTGCAGGCTGGCCTCGTCCTGGGTTTCGGCCAGATGGGTCCAGAAACGTTCCGCCAACCAGTCCTCGCCAACGCCAAGGAACAGCATTGCGGCCTCATGCACCCGTGATTTTGTAAAGTCCGCCTGCCGCCAATCCCCCGCCGGGGTATACCCGGCCAAGGCCGCGTTGAAGGGCAGCCCGCCGCGTTCGGCGGCCAGCAGACCGTAAAAACTGGTTTGATACTTCGCCCCAAGCGCATAGCCCGCCTGGGCCTCTGCCCGGTTTCCGGCCTGTTCATGCGCGCGGCCCAGCCAATACCCGGCACGCCCCAGCGAAATCGGTGTGAACACCGCGCCACGGAATCGGTTGAAATGCTGGGCGGCGCGGGGGCCATCCTTTTGAAACCGCAGCGCGAGATAGCCAGACAGCCACTCCAAATCGGCAAAATCATTGCCCTCGGTGGTGAAATGCGTCGCGGCAACGCGGTAGGCTTCGGTTGTCTTGCCGTCGCGCATGGCGCGGCGCGCCATGTCCCGGCGACGCGACGCCCAGTATTCCGGTTCCCCCAGCGATTTGGCACTGGTCGACCGTTCCAGCAACAGCGCCGTGGCGCTGTCGGTCAGCCCCTTTTGCATCCGCCATTCAAACCGCTCATAGGCCAATCCGGGATCATCGCTCAGCGCACGGGGCACCGCCGCAATCAGCGGATCTGGATTGCCCTCGCGGGCGCGCAGCGCCATGCGGGCCTTGGCCAATGCGGTCCAATCCGCCCCGACCAATGGCAACATGCGGGTGGCGTTGACCTTCCAGCCCTTCCACAGCATCTGATCCAACCGCGCTGTATGGTGGGGGGCAAGTACCGCGCCATAACGGCTGAGGAATGTCTCTTGTTCGCGCTCTGACAAGGCCAATGTGCGCCAGGCCATGATGATCCCGGCCTCTGCCGCGTCGCCATGCCCCATGGTGGCCAAAGCCTTGGCACGGGTCAAAGCCCCGATGCCGGTCTGCGGCTCATGCCCGGTATAGAACATCAGGACGTCGCCGATCGGCGCATCCTCCATCGTGCTTTCGCTCTTTTCGCGCAGATAGGCCAACCCCGGCCAGTCACCGCTGCGCGCCAGAAAGGCCGTCACGTCGCTGGACCGCCCCAAACCATTGCGCAATTGATGCCAGCGAATGACGTCGCGGGCCACGCTGCCCTCTGGCCCGGCCAATCGCAGCGCATTGTCCCAACGTCCGGCCCGCATTTCTGACAGAGCGGCGCGAAAATCGGCATCCCCGCTGGGCAGATCAGCAAGGCTGACGACCTGTGTCACCAGATCGCCGGGACGTCCCCTTGGGCGCAATCGCGACAGGGGCACATCGCCGTCAACAAACCCCGCGACAGAGGTCTGAGAGGACACTTCGGGCACCTCTTGTCCGGTGTTTTGTCCGGTGCTGACCACCGCGCTGGACCGCGCGCGCGGCCGCAAGCTGGTCGTCAGGTCAGCGGAAATACCGTCGCCGCCGCCCTGTTGGGACGACACAGGCGCCGCGAAAACCATCAAGAGGCACAAAAGGCTACGCTTCATCACTTGCAATTTCTGATCTGAAAAGGAATAGACACTGGCCAAAGGATAACCCGTCTGACGCATCACGCAACTCACGATGCCGACAGAGGCGGATCACCGCGGCCCAGTGTGGGACCGCAACCACGAAGAGGAGCGTTACCATGTTCAAAGGGTCCATGCCTGCCCTGGTTACGCCGTTCAAGGACGGCGCGGTTGATTGGGACGCGCTGCGAAAGCTCGTGGATTGGCACATCACGCAGGGCAGCAGTGCATTGGTGCCGGTCGGCACCACCGGGGAAAGCCCCACCCTGACCCACGGCGAACACGAACAGGTCGTGACCGAGGTCGTCAAAGCCGCCGCAGGCCGTGTTCCGGTGATCGCCGGGGCCGGGTCGAACAACACGGTTGAATCGATTCGTCTGGCAGCGCATGCCAAATCGGTTGGGGCCGATGCCGTGCTGGTGGTGACGCCCTATTACAACAAACCGACCCAGGCCGGGCTGATTGCCCATTTCACCGCGATTCATGACGCGGTGGATCTGCCGATCATCATCTACAATATCCCGCCACGGTCGGTGATCGACATGTCGCCCGCCACGATGGGCGAATTGGCGAAACTGAAAAACATTATCGGGGTCAAGGATGCCACCGGCGATCTGGCGCGTGTCTGCGCCCAGCGCATCACCTGCGGCACCGATTTCATCCAGCTTTCGGGCGAAGACCCCACCGCACATGGCTTTAACGCCCAGGGCGGGGTTGGCTGTATCTCGGTCACGGCCAATGTGGCACCGGCGCTCAGCAGCAAGCTGCAAGCGGCCTGTCTGGCCGGGGATTACGCCGCCGCTTTAGCAATTCAGGATCAATTGATGCCTCTGCATCAGGCGATCTTTGCCGAGCCGGGGCTCTGTGGCGTGAAATACGCAATGTCGCGCCTGGGTCTGTGCGAGAACGAGGTGCGCCTGCCGCTTCTGCCGGTCAGCGAACCGGTGCAGGCCCGGATCGACGCCGGTCTGCGCCACGCCGGGCTTCTCGACTAGGCATTTCGCGACACAGCTTGGGCGCGATCAAAGCCCTCAGAAACGATCCTTGCGGATAAAACCGGCCCGGCGATGACAATCACGCCGGGCCTTTTTCGTTTTGTTTAGGGTCAGGCCCCATTGATCCCGCGCCTAATGCGCGGCGTCAGCCTTGGGGTCGGTTGTCAGCGCTGTTTCCAACCCCTCGGGCTGGCCCACGACCACGAAATGCAGGGCATCGGGTTGCAACAGCTTGCGCGCGACGCGGTTGACCTCTTCCAGGGTCAGCGCCTCGATCTCTTCATTGCGGGTCACGACATAATCGGTGCCCAGATCATCCAGCTGCATCCCGACAAGGATATTGGCAATTGGTCCATTGCCATCGAACCGCAAGGGATAGGCCCCGGTCAAATAGGTCTTGGCCGCCTCAAGCTCTTCTGCGGTCACGCCTTCTGCTGCCATTTTCGCCCATTCGGCGCGCACCACCTCTATGGTATCCGCGACGCGATTGTTGGCCGAAGCCACCTGCCCCAGCATCATTGCGGCATTATCCTTGGGCACAAGATAGCTATAGACCCCATAGGCCAGCCCACGCTTTTCGCGCACTTCGTCCATCAAGCGGCTGGTCAAACCAGAGCCGCCAAAAATCTCGTTCAGGACATAGGCCGCAAGGAAATCATCGTCATGCCGGTCCAATCCCGCATGGCCAAACAGAACCACAGATTGCGGCGTGTCAAACGGCACCACCGTCAGACCACCCTGCATCAGGAATTCCGCCTTGCCGACCAGCGGCGCGCCCGTGGCGGGCAGATCGCCCAAAAGGGTGTCAAGCAATGTCGCCAGCTCCTCGGCCGAGATGTCGCCGACCGCGCTGACATAGACCCGGTCGCGGGCAAATGCCGCTTTATGCGCCGCGACGATATCCGCGCGTGTCAGGGCCGCCACGCTTTCCCGTGTGCCATCAATCGAGGTCGCATAAGGATGATCGCCAAAGGCCATGCCGTCAAAGGTGCGCCCGGCAATCTTGTTCGGGTCGGTTTCATCCGACGCCAGCCCCGACATCACCTGCGCCCGCACCCGGTCCAAGGCGACCTGGGTAAAGGCCGGCTCGATGATCGAGCTGCGAAAAAGCGCCATCGCCTCTTGCTGGGTGTCGGTCAGGAATTTGGCCGACACGGCAATGGTGTCATCATAGGTGTCATAATCAAACGAGGCCGCCAGCGTTTCGGTCGCACGGGCAAAGGCACGGGCATCCATGTCGCCGGTGCCTTCCTCAAGCAGGCCGGTCATCAGGTTGGTGGCCCCGCGTTTGCCCGGCGCATCCAGCGATCCACCGCCCTTGAACCGCAATTCCAGCGCCACAATCGGGATCGAGGGTTCCTCGACCAGCCAGGCGCTGATCCCGCCCGGCGTGGTGATTTCCTGAATGTTGATTTCGGCCCGCAGTGGCGCACCGCCCCAAACCAGTACGATCAACGCGCATACAAACGTCTTCAATGCGAACGTCTTCATTGGGTCACCTCCTTGGGACGGGTCAGCCAGCTGGTCACGCTGGTCTTGTCATCAAACACCTCGCGCGCGGCGGCCAGAATATCCTCTTCGGTCACCGCCTCGACAACATCGGGCCAGGCAAAAATGTCTTCGATCGTCAATCCGGACGTCAGCGCCCGGCCATAGCTGTTGGCCAGACGCTCTACATTGTCGCGGGCATAGATCCGGCTGGCTTTGATCTGGCGTTTGATCCGGGTCAGCTGTTCCGGGTCAACACCGTCCTGCATGAAACGCGCCACGGCGGCATCCATCGCATCCTCGGCCTCTTGCAGACTCACCCCCTCAGCCGGAACAACAACCAGCGAAAACGTGGTGTCATCCAGCGAAACACCCCCATAAGACGCGCCGGCATAGACCACTTTCTTTTGCTCGAACTGCAATATTTCATTCAGAACCGAGGTTTGCCCACCACCCAGAACATCCGACAACAACATCAGGGCCGCAGCTTTTTCCTGGGCGCCGGGATCGCGTTCCGGGGCCAGATAAGAGCGGACAACATAGGGTTGCGACACCCGTGGATCTTCGAACACCATGCGGCGCGGTGCCGTTTGCGGTGGCTCTTGCGGGCGGGCGCGGGGTTCAAGATCCGGGTTCGGTGGCAAAGCCCCGTAATGTTCACGTGCCAGTTCCATCACGCCCTCGGGCGTCACATCGCCGGCCACAATCAGCACCGCATTGTTGGGCGCATAATAGGTCTGATAGAAATCCAGTGCGGCCTCCAGATCAAGGCCCACCATCTCATGCCGCCAACCGATGATTGGCACGCCGTAACGGTGGTTGAGGTATTGCGCCGCCCGCGCCTGTTCCCGCATCAACGCACCGGGGTCGTTTTCCGTGCGCATGTTGCGTTCTTCGATGATCACCTCGCGCTCGGTGCGAATTTCCTCGTCACCCAATTGCAGGTTGACCATGCGGTCGGCCTCCATCTGCATCATCAGCCCCAGACGATCCGCCGCCACCCGTTGAAAATAGGCGGTCTGGTCATAGCTGGTAAAGGCGTTGTCGGTGCCGCCGTTTTCGGCCACCACACGCGACAATTCGCCGGGCGCCATGTTCTTGGTGCCCTGAAACAGCAAATGTTCCAGAAAATGCGCCACGCCGGACACACCCGGTTTTTCATCGGCGCTGCCAGCGCGATACCACACCATGTGAACGACAACCGGCGCGCGGTGGTCTTCGATCACCACCACCTCCATGCCGTTGTCCAGCTTGTCGATTGTGACCTGGTCTTCCATGCCGCTTTGGGCAGGGGCGGCAGCGGCCCAGATCAGCGCCAGGCCGGCGATCATCGGGCCAATGGTGGATTTCACACGGGATGGAAAAAATCCGGGCATCAAACTCTCCTGCAAATACTAGGCGCTACAATGCCGCCAAAGCAGGTGAGTTCAAGCGAAACCACGTGACACCTGCGTGAGCGGCGCGTGTTCGTCCGCCCCCCTATCGGCCCCCTCAGGTGGCTTTCTGGCCTTTTACGCGTGTTTGGCCGGTCGCGCGCGGGCGAATAAGCTGTTTGCTGGCCGCCTGTTCACGGGCATGCGCCATCCAGCCGGCGCTACGGCCAATGGCGAACAGGGTCAGACCGGCATCGCGCGGCAGATCCAGGGCCCGCACCACATGCCCCAAGGCGAAATCAAGGCCGGGATAAATGCGCCGTGCGCCCAGCACCTGGACCACTTCGGCCCAGTCACGCCCCAGTGGCAGCACACGCAGGATCTCTGTCGCGCGGGGGTCGCCCGCCGGATACAACGGATGGCCAAAGCCCGGTGGCACCTTGCTGCCTGCTTCGGGTCCCGAATTGGTCAGCGCGCCGCCATTGACCGCCGCGGCCATGAAATCCAGCGCACGGACCACCATTCCGCCATGGCGCGGGCCGGTCAAGGTCGACAGCCCGGTCAGCAAACAGGCGGGCAAACCCGCCCCGGTCGACGCCGTGACCCGACAGGCAAAGGCCGACGCGTTCAATTCATGATCGCCGCACAGCACCAGCACCCGGCGGATCACATCCGCCTCTGGCGGCGACAGCCCCCAGGCCGCGGCCAACTGGTCATGCACCGCCGCCGTGCTGCGCCTGCGGGTGATCGCGTGAACCATCGCTTGAATCAAATCCAGCGGCGCGACATCACGCTCCGCCACCCGACGGGTCAACGCCATCAACATGCGTTGCACCGGGTCCGGCGCGGCCAACATCGGCAGTCTGTCGGGGTGCGGTGCCGCCAGATCGCAATCCAGCAACAGCGCTGCGGTTTCCTCCAGCGTCGCGGTGCGCGAAAGCTGCACGCCGTCCTGACCGCGATAGAAGAATCGACCATCGCGAATCTCGGTGATTGCCGAAATCAGCGAAGGTTCCCCCCAGCTCAGCGCCGAGGCCGCCACCGAACGGCGCGACCGTCCCCGCGCCTTGCGCGCCGCCCAATTTTCCACATCTTCCCGAAAGTACAACGACTTGCGCGCATCCCCCGGGCTTTGGAACGCGCGGATATGGCCACGGCTGACATAGGCATACAGCGTCTGGGCGCTGACCCCCAGCCGCTGGCGAACCTCTGCGCCGTCCATCAAATCGGTGTCGGGAATTTTCATGTTGATTATCTTGATCAAGATTGCCGAATAGTCAAACCGCCGCCTAACTATGCTGCACAGCATGATCGGAGCAGCCGCATGAACAATCCCTATTGGCCCGAAATCACCGAGGCCCTGCAGATGACAGACGCAAATTTCCATGAGACCGGCGGCGGTGATTTACCGTCGGTCTATGCGGTCAGCGACTTTGCCAGCGCCACAATCGGCGCGTCGGGTGCGGCCTTGGCCGCGATCCAGGGCGGTGGCGCGGTGCATGTCGACCGTCGGCGCGCGTCGCTTTGGTTTGACATGACGCTGTCGCCGGTGGGGTGGGACTTGCCTTCGGTCTGGGATGCAATTGCCGGGATCTATGCCACCGCAGACGGTTTCATCCGCCTGCACACCAATGCGCCGCATCATCGTGCCGCTGCCCTTTCGGTCCTTGGCTGCCCACCAGATCGCGAGGCCGTGGCCAAAGTGGTGGCGACCTGGCAGGCAGAGGCGTTGGAAACCGCCATTGTCGCCGCCAAGGGCTGTGCCGCGATGTTGCTCAGCGCTGACACGTGGCAGGCCCATCCCCAGGGCGCGGCGGTAAGGGCCGAGCCGCTGATCCGCTGGCAGGACGCAGCGGATGTGCCCCCGCAGGGGCCATCAGGCCCCCCAGACGCGCCGCTTGCCGGTCTGCGTGTGCTCGATCTGACGCGAGTTCTGGCCGGTCCGGTTGCCTCGCGGTTTCTGGCCGGGTTTGGCGCAGATGTCCTGCGTATCGACCCGCCGCATTGGAACGAACCAGCGGCGGAGCTGGAGGTCAACCTTGGTAAACATTGCGCCGGGCTGGATCTGCATGACGCCACCGACCGCGCCATCTTTGCCAACCTGCTCAAATCCGCTGACGTGTTGCTGCACGGCTATCGGCCCGGCGCGCTCGACCGGTTGGGATTTGGCGCAGAGGCCCGCAGCGCGCTGAACCCCGGCCTGATTGACGTCAGCCTGTCGGCCTATGGCCGCACTGGCCCTTGGCGCGCGCGGCGCGGCTTTGATTCCCTGGTCCAGATGTCCTGTGGCATTGCGGCCCAGGGCATGGCGGTCACAGGGCGCGACGCCCCGCTACCGCTTCCGGTGCAAGCGCTGGATCATGGCACGGGGTATCTTTTGGCGGCGACCGTCCTGCGCGGTCTGGGCCGCCGCGCCAAAGGGGTCGGCACCCGCGCGGAACTTTCGCTTGCGCGCACGGCGGAATGTCTGAAATCCGCCCCCGGCACGCTCTCGCCCCCGGCGGCGATAGCTGTTGGACCTGATGACTATGCCATGGCTGTCGAGGACACCGGTTGGGGCCCGGCCCGTCGGATCACACCGCCACTGACGGTCAATGGGCATGGCCCGAGATGGCAGATCCCCTCTGGCCCGGTACGCCGACATCCCGCGCACTGGGCAACCTAGGACCACAGGTCAGGTGACAGCCTCGCGGCGGCGGTTTTGCCATTGCCGCCAGACAAACGCACCCACAAAGGCGATGGTCAGCATCAGGATGATGGTCGGCGCAGGGGCGCTGTCGAGCCAAAAGCTCGCGTAGACCCCGCCAAGCATCGCCACCAAATTGACCACCACCGCCACAATCATCATGTGGCGGAATTCCCGTGTCAGCAGGAACGCAATCGCCCCCGGCGAAATCAGCAGCCCAATGGCCAGGATCAGCCCCACCGCGCTCAGCACCGCGACGATGGTCAGCGACAGGATCGACAACATACCATAATGCAGCCAGTTTACCCGCAAACCGATTGCCTGGGCCTGCGCCGGATCAAAGGCATGCAGCAAGAGGTCTTTCCATTTCAGCACCAGCACCAAAGTCACCAGCGCACCAACAATCCCGGCGGTCCAGAGATCCGCAGGGCCAACACCCAGCATATTGCCGAACAGGATATGATCGAGATGCACATTGGTCTGCACCTTGACGTAAAGCACCATCCCCAGCCCGAACATGCCGGAAAACACCACGCCCATCACCGTGTCCTGTTTGATCCGGCTGTTGGCGTTCAGGTATCCGGTCGCCAGCGCACAGGTCATGCCGGCCGCAAAGGCCCCGATGATCAGCGGTATCCCCAGCATATAGGCCAGCACCACCCCCGGCAGCACCGCATGGCTGACCGCATCACCCATCAGCGACCAGCCCTTGAGCACCAGAAAGCAGCTGAGGATCGCGGTGGGCGCGGCCAACAACAGCACCACCCAGAACGCATTCTGCATGAAGGGAAACAGAAACGGCAGAAGCAGTTGATCCATCAGCTGTCCCCAACCAATGCCGCCGCTGCACGTCTGCGCGCCGCAAAAAGCCCATGTTTCGGGGCAAAGAAGAAGGCCACGAGGAACACCGTGGTTTGCAGGGTGATGATGACCCCGCCCGTCGCCCCATCAAGGAAATAAGAGATATAGGCACCAAGGAAAGAGGTCAGCGCGCCAATCGCGACACTGATCATCAGCAAGACCGGAAACCGGTCCGCCAGCAGATAGGCCGTCGCCCCCGGCGTCACCACCATGGCGATGACAAGAAAGGCGCCCACCGTCTGCAATGCCGCCACACAGGACGCGCTGAGCAGAACAAAGAAGATGAACCGCAGCCGCTCGGGGCGCAGACCAATGCTGCGGGCGTGGGTTTCGTCAAAGAAAGCGACCATCAGATCCTTCCATTTCCACAGCAGCACCGCCAGCGAGACAAAGCCGATCACCGCCAATTGCAGCGTATCTTCCGGGGTGATGGCCAGCACATTGCCCATAATGATCGTCTGCACATCCACCGACACCGGCGAAACCGACACCATGAACAGACCCAGACCAAAGAAGCTGGTGAAAATGATGCCGATGATGGCGTCTTCCTTCAGCCCGCTGCGTTGATTGAGAAACAGCATCGCCCCCGCAGCCAACCCGCCCGACAAAAACGCGCCCAGCGCAAAGGGCAGACCCAGCATATAGGCCCCCGCCACCCCCGGCACGATAGAATGCGACAGCGCATCGCCAATCAGCGACCAGCCTTTCAGCATCAGATAGGCCGACAGGAAGGCACAGACCGCCCCGACCAGCGCGCTGACCCACATGGCGTTGGTCATATAGCCATAAGAGAAGGGTTCGAGCAGCACGCTCATTCTTCTTCCTCGATCCGTGGGCCTTGGGTGCGGGTCTGGTCGTCGTACATCACAAACGGCCGCTCATCATCCGACAGGATCGTGACCGCCCGGGTGTCTTCGTCATCATGCAGATCCGCGCCGCCAAGCACGAAATGCCGCAACACCCCGCCAAAGGCCGCTTCGAGGTTTTCGCGGGTGAACACCTCTTCCGTCGGGCCATAGTTCAGCACCGTGCCCTTGACCAGGACCACCTGATCACAGAATTCAGGAACAGACCCAAGGTTGTGGGTCGAGACCAGCATCACCTTGCCCTCGGCACGCAGCTCACCCAACAGGGTGATGATCGCCTCTTCGGTTTGGACATCAACGCCGGTGAATGGCTCGTCCAGCAGGATCACCTGGCCCTCTTGTGCCAATGCGCGGGCCAGAAACACCCGTTTGCGTTGCCCGCCCGACAATTCGCCAATCTGACGCTTGCGATAGGATGACATGCCGACCCGGTCCAGCGCCGCCGCCACCGCGGCCTTGTCCGCCGCCGAAGGGATACGCAACAGACCCATGCGGCCATAGCGCCCCATCATCACCACGTCCTCGACCAGCACCGGAAAGGTCCAATCGACCTCCTCTGCCTGGGGGACATAGGCGACCAACCCCTGCTTGAGCGAGGCCGCGACCCCCTGGCCCAAAATGCCGATTTCGCCGCGCGCGGCCGGAAGAAACCCCATGATCGCCTTGAACAAGGTCGATTTGCCGGCGCCGTTCACGCCGACCAGCGCCGCAATTGACCCTCTTGGGACAGCAAAAGAGGCAGATTTCAGCGCCGTGACCCCATTGCGATAGGTCACCGTCAGATCACGGACCCAAAGCCCCGCGTTGTCGAATTCTGCCTTTTCGATCCGGGCCATGCCCTTCCTTTCGTCAGTCTTGCGCCGCACCGGTCAGGCCGGTCACAACCGTTTGGGTCGTGACACGCAGCAAATCGAGGTAGGTCGGCACCGGGCCGTCCGCCTCTGACAGGCTGTCGACATATAATTCACCGCCATAAAGCGCCCCGGTTTCGCGGGCGACCTGTTTGGCGGGGTCAGTGTTGACTGTGCTTTCGCAGAATACCACCGGAATTTCGCGGTCGCGGATGGTGTCAATCATCCGGCGCACCTGTTGCGGCGTGCCGGTCTGATCGGCGTTCATCGGCCAAAGGTAAACTTCGCTCAATCCGAAATCCCGCGCCAGATAGCTGAACGCCCCTTCGCAGGTTGCCAACCAGCGCTGATCTTGCGGCACCGTGGCAATCAGATCGCGCAGCGGCGCAATTTCGGCAAGGATTTCAGATTTGTAGGTTTCGGCATTGGCATCGTAGATCGCCGCATTGTCCGGGTCATGTTCGGACAGGGCATCGCGAATGTTGTCGACATAGATCAACGCATTGTCCAGGGACATCCAGGCGTGCGGATTGGGCCGGCCTTCATAGGCGCCCTCGGAAATCGGGATCTCGGCCACGCCATCGCTGACCACGGCGGCGGGTTTATCCCCCAGATTGCGCAGGAATTGCTCGAACCAGAGTTCCAGGTTCATGCCGTTCCACAACACCAGATCCGCATCAATCGCCCCGACCAGATCGCGCGGCGTCGGCTCATATCCGTGGATTTCCGCGCCCGGCTTGGTGACCGACACGACCTCGGCCGCGTCCCCGGCCACATTGCGCGCCATATCGGCAATCACGGTGAAGGTGGTGACCACCTTAAAATTGTCGGCCTGAACCGGGGCGGCCAACATCAGGCCCGCCGCTGCAATCACAGATTTCAACATGTCTACCTTCCCGCTCGCTGGTATTACCGCTCAATATGCGAATGAGTCTCAGAAAGTCAATGCAAATGAGAACCATTCTCAATAACTTTCAACGAAGACGTCCGCAAGGACGGATGAGTTCGCGGCTTGCACGTTGCGCCCGCGCGCTTATGCTCACGCCAAAATCGGGATTTTGCGATGAACACCACGCTCGACCCAAAAGACTGGGATGCCTTCCGCGCCACCGCGCATGATCTGCTGGACGCCTGTATCGACCAAATGGCCGATGCCCGCGCCCACCCATGGCAACCGGTGCCCGCAGAGCAACGTGCGGCCTATCACCTGAGCGGCGACGCCAAGGGAGAGGCCGCCACCGCCGCGCGGCTGATTTCCGAAATGCTGCCCTATGGCACCGGCAACACCCATCCACGGTTCTGGGGCTGGGTGCATGGCACCGGGCTGGCCAGCGGCCTGATGTCGGAAATGGTGGCCGCAACCGTGAACGCCAATTGCGGCGGGCGCGATCACGGGATGATTGATGTCGAACGCGCGGTCGTCGACTGGACCCGGCGCATCATGGGTTTCCCCGACAGTGCCAGCGGCATTCTGGTGACGGGCACATCACAGGCCACGGTCATCGCCCTTGCCACCGCGCGCCAACGCGCATTGGGCCCCGACGTGCGCAGCGCCGGGCTGCACGCCCGGCTGACCGCCTATGCCGGGGATGGCGTGCACAATGCCACCCGCAAGGCGATCGAGCTTCTGGGCATCGGATCTGACAACCTGCGCCGCATCCCCGAGGGCGACACCGGCATCGACCCGGACGCGCTGCGCGCCGCAATCGCCCGGGACAGGGCCGAGGGTGCCCTGCCTTTTGCCGTTGTCGGCACCGCCGGATCTGTGGATTTCGGGCGGTTCGACGACCTTCATGCCCTTGCCGACATCGCGCGCGACGAAAACCTCTGGCTGCATGTTGACGGGGCCTTCGGGGCCTGGACCCGGCTGGCCGAAGACCCTTGGCGCGCCCTGTCCGATGGGATCGAAAGGGCCGACAGCCTCGCCTGTGATTTCCACAAATGGATGTATGTGCCTTATGATTGCGGTCTCTGCCTGATCCGCGATCAGGGCGAACATTACGCCGCCTTTGCCGCGCGGCCCGCCTATCTGGCCAGCCATGGCGCGGGTTTGGCCGGCGGCGACCCGTGGTTCTGTGATTTCGGCACCGACCTGTCCCGTGGCGCACGCGCGCTCAAGGTCTGGACCGCGGTCGAGACCTATGGCGCATCCGGCCTTGGCGGCGCGATCACCGCCAATTGCCGCTCTGCCGCCCGGATGGGGGCCGCCGTGACCGCACAGCCCGACATGGCACTGATGGCGCCGGTGATCTCCAATCTCTGTGTATTCACCGCCGACGCAAGCCTTGCGCCCGCTGCGCAATCCGCGCTCAACATCGCAATTTCCAAGGCATTGCAACTGGATGGCACGGCGGTGTTTTCCACCACCATCGTCGGCGGCATCACCTGCCTGCGCGCCGCAATCGTCAACCACCGCACCACAGCCGATGATATTGACGAGGCCATTGCCGCCGTGGCGACACGGGCCAAGGCGCTGGCGGCCTCGGCATGAGCTTACGTGTCGATCTGAACGCCGATATGGGCGAAGGTTTTGGCCCCTGGGCCATGGGCGACGACACCGCCCTGCTGGAAACCGTCACCAGCGCCAATATCGCCTGTGGCTTTCACGCCGGCGACCCGGATGTCATGGCGCGCACCATGACACAGGCGATGAAACATGGCGTTGGCATCGGCGCGCACCCCGGCTTTGACGATCTGCGCGGCTTTGGCCGCCGCCGGTTCACGCTGGGCAGTGCCGAATTGCGTAACCTGATCACCTATCAACTGGGGGCTGCCATGGCGATGGCCCGTGCCGCCGGGACCGAGGTGCGGCACTTCAAACTGCATGGTGCCCTGTCAAATATGTGTTCCGAAGACCGCGACATGGCGCTGACCTGTTTCCGCGCGGTGACCGCCGTCGCCCCCGACATCCGCCTGATGGTGCTGGCCGAAACCGCGCAACAGGCCGCAGCCGAGGAGCTGAACGCGCCCTGGATCGGCGAGATTTTTGCCGACCGCGCCTATAACGACGACGCCACGCTGGTGGATCGTTCCCTGCCCGGGGCGATGATCCACGATCCGGCCCGGGTCGGCCCCCGCATCGCCGAAATGCTTCGCGCCGGGGCGATCATCACCGCGCAAGGCAAACATATCCCCGCCCGCATCGACACGGTCTGCCTGCACGGCGATACCGCAGAGGCGGTTCATTTGGCCAAATCCCTGCGCCAATTCCTGGAATCCGACGACATCCGTGTAACGAAATTCAACTGACCTGTAACTTGCCGAGGCCCCATGTTCCCCGATCCCCTTCTGTCCGAAATCCGCGCCCGTTTCGCCCATGTCGACAGCTGCCCGTTTCAGGGCCCGCGCATCTTTTTTGAAAATGCGGGCGGTGCGCTGACGCTGAATTCCGTGGTCGACACCTCGACCCGGTTCGCCGCCATCCCCGACAATCAGGGCCGCGACAACCCGGCGGCCCATGCGCTGGGCGACATCATCGCCAAGGCGAAATCCGACATGGCGGTGTTCTTTGGGGCCTCCTCGGGCCAGTTCTTTGTCGGCGAAAGCGGCACGGAACTGACGTTCCGCTTGCTGCGCGCGATGATTCTTGGCGCCCGCCCCGGTGCGGTGATCGGCTCGACCGTGGAACACCCGGCCTCGCGCTCCGCCGCGCGCAAATGGGCGCATGTTTCGGGGCGCGACTATATTTCGGTGCCCCATGACGATGCCACCGGATTGGTCACCGCCGACGCCTATGCCGCGCATGTCACACCCGACACCGCCGTCGCAACAATTCTGCACACCTCCCCCGTCACCGGCATGGCGATGGACCTGGCCGCAATTGTCACAGCGATCCGCGCCAAGGCCCCGGAATGCCTGATCTTTGTCGACGGCATCCAGCACGCCAGCCACGGGCTGATCGACATCGACAGCTATGACATCGACGGCTATGTCATCTCGCCTTACAAGGTATTTTCGCGCCATGGCTATGGCATTGCCTGGGTCTCTGACCGGCTGTCGAAACTGCGGTTCGAGGGGCTGATCGGCGGGCCAGAGGAGAACTGGGAATTCGGCACCCGCGACACCGGATCTTATGCGACCTTCTCTGATGTCGTAAGCTATTTTGACTGGCTGGGGGGCGAGGTGTCAGATGAAACCGACCGCCGGGCACGCATCCTCGCCGCTGGGACTGCGATCCACGCGCATGAAAAATCACTGACCGACGCCATGTTGCATGGCACGGGGAACCTGTCCGGTCTGGCCGAATTGCCCGGCGTGCATATTGTGGGCGGCACCGACAATCCTGCACGCGAAGGGCTTGTCAGTTTCTGGGTTGATGGCATCGCCTCACCCGATGTGGTCACACAGCTGAACGCCCAGGGCATCCGCACCCATACCCGCAAGGCGGACCATTATTCCGGCAATATCCTTGACCCGCTGGGGCAGGAGTCCTGCATTCGCGTTTCGATGTGCCATTACAATTCCCCGGCCGAAATCGCGACCTTCCTCGCCGCGATGAAAGACATCACCTAGAGCCGAAAGGAACACCCATGCCGCATGGTGGCCAAATCCTCGTCGATGCTTTGAAAGCGCAGGGCATAAAACGCGTGTTCTGTGTGCCCGGCGAAAGCTATCTCGCGGCGCTGGATGGGCTGTACGAATCGGGGATCGACACGATTGTCGCGCGCCAAGAGGGCGGCGCCGCCATGATGGCCGAGGCCCATGGCAAACTGACCGGCACCCCCGGCATCTGTTTCGTGACCCGGGGGCCGGGCGCGACAAATGCCAGCGCCGGCGTGCATGTGGCGTTTCAGGATTCAACGCCGATGATCCTGTTTGTCGGCCAGGTCGCCAGCGATCAACGCGACCGCGAAGCCTTTCAGGAGGTGGATTATCGCGCCATGTTTGGCCCGCTGGCCAAATGGGTGGCTGAAATTGATCGCACCGACCGGATCCCGGAATACATCAGCCGCGCCTTCCATGTCGCCCAATCCGGCAGACCGGGACCGGTGGTTTTGGCGCTGCCCGAAGATGTGCTGTCGGCAAAATGCGAGGCAACGGTGCTGCCGGCCGCTTGCCTGCCATCCGGTCGCGCGGCGCAGAGTGACATCACCGCGATACTGGATTTGCTGTCTGGGGCAGAACGCCCCCTTGTCCTCGCCGGTGGGCCGGGCTGGTCCGAAGAGGCGCGACAGGCGCTGGAACGCTTTGCCGAGGTTGCCCAAGTGCCGGTCGTCACGTCGTTGCGCTGTCAGGATTACATGGACAATCACCACCGCAACTATGTCGGCGACATGGGCATTGGCCCCAATCCCGATCTGGCGGAACGTTTGCGCGCGGCAGATGTCCTGCTCTGCCTCGGTGCACGGCTGGGAGAGATGACCACCAGCGGCTATACCCTGCTGACCCCACCCAACCCGCAACAAAAACTGATCCACGTGCACCCGGACCCAAGCGAGCCGGGGCACGTCTTTTACCCAACACTCGCTGTCACGGGCCAGGCCGGTCAGGTCGTGCAGCAATTGGCCGCCACCTGTGAGGCCCCGGCACAGGGCCGGGGCGCGGACATCGCTGTGGCACGCGCGTCATACGATACCTGGCAGGAACCGCAGAACACCCCCGGCACGGTAAAGATGGAGCGCGTCATGACCGAACTGCGCGACATGCTGCCGGACACGGCGATCCTGACCAATGGGGCTGGCAATTACTGTGGCTGGCTGCACCGTTACTACCGATGGCGGACATATCGCACCCAGCTCGCCCCGACTTCCGGGTCTATGGGCTATGGACTGCCCGCCGGTGTCGCCGCCGCACTGGAACATCCTGACCGGCCCGTGATCTGCTTCGCCGGTGATGGCTGTTTCCAGATGACATCACAGGAATTCGGCACCGCCTGTGAATATGGCGCCAAGGTCATTGTCCTGGTGGTCAACAACGGCATGTATGGCACCATCCGGATGCACCAACAGGGCAAATACCCCGGGCGTGTGTCAGGCACCCGGCTGAAGAACCCCGATTTCGCCGCGCTCGCCCGCAGCTATGGCGCGCTTGGTCTGACTGTGACCGATGATGCGCATTTTCGCGGCGCAATGGATCAGGCACTGGCCGCCGACACCCCGGCGCTGATCGAGCTGCAGGTTGATCCCAGGGCCCTGTCCACCCGCGCCATTTTGCGTGACCTCTAGTTTGGAACAGGGGGCCAGCCCCCTCGGCCTTTGGCCTCACCCCCGGGATATTTGGACAAGAAGAAAGATCAAGGACTCCTGGTCCTTCTTCTGTTTGAAAATATCCTGGGGGTCCGGGGGCAAAGCCCCCGAAAAAGCAATTGGCTTGCGGTATCTCATTCCCGACTCCAATTTGGAACAAAACGTGAATATACTGGTCATTCCCAGAGAATCGCCCAATGTTCACCGAGTTATCGACCACATCCAATTTCACGTTTCTGACCGGTGCCTCTCACCCAGAGGATTACATGCATCGGGCAGCGCAATTGGACATGCCGGCCATTGCCATCGCTGATGAGAATTCGGTTGCCGGGATTGTTCGCGCCCATACAGCCGGACGCGAGATCGCCCGACAAATCAGGGAACGTCAGGAGTTTGATGCGAAATATGGGTTGATTGGCCCACCGGCCCCTTTTCCGACGGCACTTGATCCTTTGCGCACTGCCATCCCACGGCTGATCGCCGCCGCGAAGCTGGTTTTTGTCGATGCCCCGGCGATCACCGCATTGGTTCAGACGCGGCAGGGCTGGGCGACGCTTTGTCGGCTACTGTCGCGCGGGCGGCTTCGGGCAGGGAAGGGCAGCTGCATTGTGCGTCTTGCGGATCTGATGGAAATGGGCGCTGACGGGCTTCACCTTGCGCTACATGGCCCGCCACAGGCACAGCCCCCTCAGCCCGGCGCGGGCGAATGGTTGCAAGGGGCGCAGGCGTTGACGCGCCGCTTTGGCACACAAATGTCGCTGTTGATGGCCCCGGTCTATGACGGCAATGATTCCGCACATTTTGCCCGGCTTAGCCATTTGGCCGACCGGCTGGGCATCCCGACATTGGCCTCTGCTGCACCGATCATGCATGCCGGGCCGCGCCGTCGTCTGGCGGATGTGCTGGCCGCCATTCGCCATGGCACCACCGTTGAAAACCTTGGCGCGTTGGCCCAGCCGAATGGCGAGCGACGCATGCGATCAGAAGCCGAGATGCGGCAGCTGTTCCGCGGGTTCGAACAGGCCATCACCCGCGCCAATGACATTGCTGCCACCTGCACCTTTTCGCTCGACAGCCTGCGGTATGAATACCCCTCCGAGGTTGCCCAGGGCGAAACCCCTGATCAGCGCCTGTCGCGTCTGGCGCATGAGGGGTTGAAGTGGCGGTATCCCGGCGGCGCCTCTGACAAGGTACGCGCCATGTTGCAACATGAGCTGCAATTGATCTCCAAGCTGAGCTATGCGCCCTATTTCCTGACTGTGCGGGACATCGTGCATTTCGCCCGGTCGCGCGACATCCTCTGCCAGGGGCGTGGCAGTGCGGCCAATTCGGTGGTCTGTTTCTGTCTTGGCGTCACCTCTGTCAGCCCTGAAATCGGCACCATGGTGTTTGAACGTTTCGTCAGCGAGGCGCGGAACGAGCCGCCGGATATCGACGTTGATTTCGAACATGAACGCCGTGAGGAGGTGATCCAGCATATCTATGAGCGGTATGGCCGCCATCGCGCCGGTCTTTGTGCCACGGTTGTGCATTATCGCGGCAAGCGCGCAATACGCGAGGTTGGGGCGGCCATGGGTCTGTCGCAGGACACCATTGGCGCGATGGCCTCGCAGCTTTGGGGGTTCTGGGGCGCCGATGGGCTGGCCGATCAGCGGCTGCGCGAAATCGGGCTCGACCCGAACGACCATCAGATCCGCCTGACGCTATCGCTCGTGAAGGAAATCATCGGCTTTCCCCGGCACCTCAGCCAGCACGTCGGCGGGTTCATCATCACCGAGGGGCGGTTGGACGAATTGGTGCCAATTGAAAACGCCACGATGGAGGATCGCACCGTCATCTGCTGGGACAAGGACGATATCGACAGTCTCGGCATCCTCAAGGTCGATGTGCTCAGCCTTGGGATGTTGACCTGTATCCGCAAGGCTTTTGACCTTTTGAAAACCCATCACGGTCAGGATTGGCGGCTGGCCACCCTGCCGCCCGAAGACCCCAAGGTTTATGACATGCTGTGCCGCGCCGACAGTATCGGGGTGTTTCAGGTGGAAAGCCGCGCACAGATGAATTTCCTGCCGCGGATGAAGCCGCGCAATTTCTATGACCTGGTGATCGAGGTGGCGATCATCCGACCGGGGCCGATCCAAGGCGACATGGTGCACCCCTACATCCGCCGCCGCAATGGCGAGGAAGAGGTGAATTTTCCCTCCGATGCCTTGGGCGCGGTACTGGCGAAAACGCTGGGCGTGCCGCTGTTTCAGGAACAGGCGATGCAGATCGCCATTGTCGGCGCGGGGTTTTCCCCGGAAGAGGCGGATCGCCTGCGCCGATCCCTCGCCACGTTCAAGAAGCACGGCAATGTCAGCGACTTTCGCAGCCGCTTCATGCGCGGCATGGCCCGAAACGGCTATGACGAGGAATTCTCGTCCCGCTGTTTTTCCCAGATCGAGGGTTTTGGCTCTTACGGGTTTCCCGAAAGCCATGCCGCCAGCTTTGCCCTGCTGGTCTATGCCTCGGCCTGGATCAAATGCCACCATCCCGGCATCTTTGCCTGTGCCTTGCTCAATTCCCAGCCGATGGGGTTTTATGCGCCGTCGCAGATCGTGCGTGACGCGCGCGAACATGGGGTCACGGTGCGCCCGGTCTGTGTTCAGAACAGCTATTGGGACAATGTGATGGAACCCGACGGGCGCGGCGGATTGGCCCTGCGTCTTGGCTTTCGCCAGATCAAGGGGCTGCGGGAAGAGGACGCCAACTGGATCACCGCTGCGCGCGGCAATGGCTATCAATCGGTGCGCGATATCTGGCGACGGGCGGGTCTGGCGGCGCCGGTGCTGGCGCGATTGGCCGAGGCCGATGGATTTGCCTCGCTGATGACCCGGCGCGAAGCCCTGTGGGAGGCCAAGGCGCTGACCACACCCAAGACCCTGCCATTGTTCGAAGGCGATCTGGACGGCGAGGCAATTGATGAACCCACCGCCAATCTGCCCACCATGACGCTGGGCGAGGAGGTGGTTGAAGATTACGTCGCCCTGCGCCTGACGCTGCGCGCCCATCCGCTGGCGCTGTTGCGCGACCGGTTGACGCCGCCGCCATCCAACACCGGATGAGGCTCAGCCGCGCGGCAGTTTTGGCGCGCCCTTGTCCAGGGACAATTCAGCATCGGAAAACCGAAAGGGCGAGCGCACGCCCGGCACACCATCGGCGCTGATTTGCATACCCCGCGCCACCACTTGCGGATCGGCCATCACCTCGGCCATGTCATTGATCGGCCCGGCGGGCACGCCGGCCGCCTCGCAGGCGGTCAGAAGATCGGATTTTGCCCAGCCCCGTGTAGCCTTGGTCAGACATTCTGTCAGACTCTCGCGGTGCGCCAGCCGGTCGGCATTGCTGGTATATCGGGCATCGGTGCCGGTGTCGGACAGGTCCAGCAGATCACAAAGCCGCCGGAACTGGCCGTCATTGCCGGTCGCAATGATGATAAAGCCATCCGCACACTCAAACACCTGATAGGGTGCAAGGTTCGGATGGGCATTGCCCATCATGGTCGGCGCGGTGCCGGTGGTCAGGTAATTCATCGCCTGATTGGCGGTGACCGACACGGCGGTGTCCAGCAGGCTCATGTCAATCCACTGACCGCGGCCGGTTGTGGCGCGCTGGTGAACCGCCGCCAGAATCGCCGTGGCCGCATAGACGCCGGTGAAAATATCGGTGATCGCCACGCCGGTTTTCTGTGGCTGACCGCCGACCTCGCCGGTGACGGACATCAGACCCGACATGCCCTGAATGATGAAATCATATCCCGCGCGATGGGCATAAGGCCCGTCCTGGCCAAACCCGGTGATCGAGCAATAGATCAGCGCCGGATTGACCTTGGCCAGACTGACGTAATCCAGACCGTATTTCGCCAGGCCCCCAACCTTGAAATTCTCGATCAGGATGTCCGCATCGGCGATCAGATCACGCACCTGCGCCTGGCCGGCCTCGGTGCGGAAATCGACCGAAATGCTGGTCTTGCCACGATTACAGGAATGGAAGTAAGCCGCAGACCGGTCGCCCTCGCGGTCGACAAACGGCGGGCCCCAGCGGCGGGTGTCGTCGCCATCGGGGCTTTCGACCTTGATCACCTCGGCCCCAAGATCGGCAAGGGTCTGACCGGCCCAGGGGCCGGCCAGAATACGTGCCAGTTCGACGACTTTAAGTCCCCGAAGTGGGCTCATGCGTCGCCCAGTTTTTCGTCCAGAACGGATTTGAACTCATTCCACGGCATGTTGGAATATTTCTCGCCATCAATGATGAACGACGGGGTACCGGTGATTTCATCCGCTTCGCCGTTTTTCTGATACCAGGCCACCAGTGTCTGGGCCTGATCGGCATCCTGAAGACAGCTTTCCAACTGGTCGTTGTTCAACCCGGCCAGACGCCCGATCTTGCGCAGCTCTTCGACAATCGCCGCCGGCTCGCCCGCGCTGACCCAGGATTGCTGGCCTTTGAAAATCAGATCGGTGATGCCAAAAAACCGTTCGGTGCCGCCACAGCGTGCCACCATCGACGCCCAAAGACCGTAACGGTCAAAGTAAACTTCGCGGAAGATGAATTTCACCTTGCCGGTATCAATATAATCGGACTTCAGATCCTTGTATTGATTGGCATGGAAATTGGCGCAATGCGGGCAGGTATAGCTGGCATATTCGATCACGGTCACCGGGGCATCCGCAGCGCCCTGCACCATTTCGATGATGCTGGATGTATCCACATCCTCGGCGCTTTCCTGTGCGTCCAGCGCCCCGGCCGGAACGGCGGATTGGCCCGCCCCTTGGTTCATCAGCCACCAGCCGCCACCGGCCACCAGTACAATCGCCAGCAAGGCGGCAGGGATCAAACGCTTCATATCTTTGTTCCTTTTGGGATCGGTCATGTCTTGGCCTTGGATAGAACGTTCCGCGCCAAAGCTTCAAGCGCCCCCTTGAGGTCCGCATCCATCACTTCTTCGGCATAATGGCGTGCGGCGGCGGTCACCTTGGGGTCGGGC
This sequence comes from Marinovum sp. 2_MG-2023, assembly GCF_030548265.1. Lineage (NCBI taxonomy): Bacteria > Pseudomonadati > Pseudomonadota > Alphaproteobacteria > Rhodobacterales > Roseobacteraceae > Marinovum > Marinovum sp. 2_MG-2023. The sequence continues at coordinate 108,384 of NZ_JAUOSD010000004.1, forward strand.
TGCGGATCTTTTTTGGGGGCAGTGCCATAGGTGAACTGGGCCTGACCTTCGGCAAAACCGGTGGGGGCGGTCTGGGTGATGCGGATGCGGGAAATGGCATTGTAGCCATAGACCGCATTCACCTTCTGACGCAGCTGTTCCTTCTGCATCTCCAGCAATGGGGCGTTGGCCCCGGTGGTCAGAACGGTCAGCGTCGCGCCAAGCCCACCCCGCCCAAAGGACACATTGACCGGACGGGCGATGGCGGCAATGTCTTCGCCTGCCACCTCGGGCCAATGGGTCAACAGGCGGGTCTGGGCGAATCCCCTGCTTTCGCTGGCCCGCTGAATCCGCTGGTTCAACAGACTGGAGGTACGGGCAAATCCGTAAGTTGACGTTCTTCGTGGCGGCACGATTGACACTCCTTCGCTCACGCTATTCTAGTGTCCCCTGCGCCCGGTGCCAGCAAAACCCGACATGAACGGACCTACACTCTTGCGTGAGCCTTCCATCCTGACCGCCGAACTTCTGATTTGGTATGACCGTCATGCCCGAATCATGCCTTGGCGGGTTGGCCCGCATGAACGCGCACAGGGTATTCTGCCGGATCCCTATCGCATTTGGCTGTCCGAGGTGATGTTGCAGCAAACCACCGTCGCGGCGGTGCGCGACTACTTCCTGCGCTTCACCACCCGGTGGCCCACGGTAAGCGATCTGGCCGCCGCCGAAGACGGCGATGTCATGGCGGAATGGGCCGGGCTGGGGTATTATGCCCGCGCCCGCAATCTTTTGAAATGTGCACGGGCCGTGGTGGCCGATCATGGCGGGATCTTTCCCGCCGATCATGATCAATTGCTGGCACTGCCAGGCATTGGCCCCTACACCGCCGCCGCCCTGTCCGCGATTGCCTTTGACCTGCCGGAAACCGTGGTCGACGGCAATGTCGAACGGGTGATCGCCCGGCTGCATGACGTGCACACCCCCCTGCCCGCCGCCAAAACGGAATTGACCGACCTTGCCCGCAGATTGACCCCCACGAAACGCCCCGGCGACTATGCCCAGGCGATCATGGATCTTGGTGCAACGCTGTGCACCCCCCGCAATCCGGCCTGCGGCATCTGCCCCTGGCGGCCCGATTGCGCCGCACGTCTGGCCGGCACCGCCACGGATCTGCCAAAGAAGACCCCGCGCAAACCGAAGCCCATTCGCCAGGGCATTGCCTATATCGCCCGCCGCGTCGATGGCGCGATCCTGCTGGAACGCCGCCCCGACAAGGGGCTTTTGGGCGGCATGCTGGGCTGGCCCGGGTCGGATTGGGTCGACAGTAGCGAAGCCACCCCGGACCCAAATCCGCCAATCCGCGCCGAATGGAAAACCTGTGACGGCGAAGCCCGCCATACCTTTACCCATTTTCACCTGCGCCTGACGGTCAAAACCGCGCTTGTGCCGATGGAACGCCACCCCACGCGCGGTACGTTCCTGACGGACGCGGAATTTGACCTCTCGGATCTTCCCACCGTCATGCGCAAGGCGTTTGATCTGACGCAAGGACCGAAGGCCAAAAAACGCCCTAAACCTGCCGCGAAACCCTGATAAGCTGCCGCAAACAGGCCGGATCAAAGCATGTCAAACCAAGACTTCAGCCAATTGCAAAGCGCCCTGCCATTCTGGGTGTCGTTTCTATTGTTCCCGCTGGCCTGGATTGGCGCGATTTTCGGCGGCTGGACTGTGGTGCTCTTGCCGCTGTGCGCCTGGTATCTCTTTATGGCACTGGACGCCCTGACCGGCCTGAACCTCGACAATCCCGATCCCAACACCCCGGAAACCACACTGACATGGTACAAACGCCTGACATCGCTTTGGGTGCCGGTGCAGGCGGTGACCCTGTTTGCCCTGATCTGGTACGTGCCGCGCGCCGATCATCTGGGGACTTTGGAAAGCGTCGTGTTGTTCTTTGGCGTGGGCGTGCTGACCGGCACCATCGGCATCAACTATGCGCATGAATTGATGCACCAACGCAATCGGCTGGAACGTTGGTTGGGCGACATCCTGCTGTCGATGGTGCTTTATTCGCATTTCCGCTCAGAGCATCTGCTGGTGCATCACACCTATGTCGGCACGCCGCGCGACCCGGTGACGGCCCGCTATAACGAGAATTTTCACCGCTTCTTTCCCCGGGTGCTACAGCAATCCCTGCGCTCGGCCTTTGCTGCCGAAGCCGCGTTGCAAACCCGCAGAAACCGCCCCTGGCATCACAGATCCAACCCGTTCTGGCGGTACTGGGCCTTGCAGGCGGCGATGCTGGTCCTTGCCACCCTTCTGGGCGGCTGGGTCGGGCTTGGCCTGTTCTTGATCCAGGCGTTTACGGCCATCTGGCAACTAGAGCTGGTCAATTACGTCGAACACTATGGCCTGACCCGGAAACACCTGGGCGATGGCAAATACGAACACGTCAAACCCCGCCACAGCTGGAACGCCGCCCACAAGGCCTCGAACTGGCTGCTCATCAACTTGCAACGCCATTCCGACCACCATTACAAACCGGACCGGCGCTTTCCCCTGTTGCAAACCTATGGCCCGGACGAGGCCCCGCAACTGCCTTATGGCTATTCCGTGATGACCATCGCGGCCCTGATCCCGCCGGTCTGGCGCCGTGTGATGAACCCGCGCGTGCGGGCATGGCGACGGACGTTCTATCCCGAAATCACCGATTGGACGGCCTATAACCGCGCCGAAAACCCGATGCCGCGCTAATCCGGCAGTTGCCCGACCGCCCAGCGCGCCGCATCGGCCACTGTCGCATCCTCGTCTTCGCACAGCGCCTGCACCACGGGGCGCAACCGCGCCTGACCGGAATTGCCAATCGCATAGGCCACATTACGCACAAATCGCCCACGCCCGATGCGTTTGACCGGCGAACCGGAAAAGAACGCCCGGAACTCAGGGTCGTTCAAACCGGCCAGCTCCGCCAGTTCCGGTGCCAGCAATTCCGCCCGGGCGTGGTATTTCACCTCTGCGGAGCGCGCCGCAAATTTGTTCCACGGACAGACCGCAAGACAATCATCACAGCCGTAAATCCGATTGCCCAGCTTGGGGCGCAGATCAAGATCCACCGGCCCTTTGTGTTCAATCGTCAAATAGGAAATGCAGCGCCGGGCATCCAATTGATACGGCGCCGGAAAGGCTTCTGTCGGACAGATATCCAGACATTTCCGGCATGACCCACAGTGGTCGACCTCTGCCGTATCCACCGGCAAGTCCAACGTGGTAAACACCGCCCCCAAAAAGAACCACGATCCCATCTCGCGACTGACCAGATTGGTGTGCTTGCCCTGCCAACCCAGGCCCGCCGCCTGCCCCAGAGGTTTCTCCGGCACAGGCGCGGTATCCACAAACACCTTCAATTCACAGCCGGTCTCGGCCACCATCCAGCGCGCCAACCGCTTCAGACGTTTCTTCAATACGTCATGATAATCCCGGTTCTGGGCATACACCGAAATCGCCGCGCGCTCTTGTTGTGCCAATATCGCCAGCGGATCATGATCAGGGCCGTAATTCTCGGCCAGCATGATCACCGAACGGGCCTCTGGCCACAATGCGCTTGGATCCCCCCGCCAATGGGTCCGCTCCGCCAGCCAGCCCATTTGGCCGTGATAGCCTGCATCCAGAAACCCTGCCAACCGCTCCGCCACCTGCGGCACCGCTTCGGGGCGACAAATGCGCGCCGCGGAAAACCCGATTTCCCGCGCCTCACGCATCAGTTCCTGTTTCAGCGCATCCATAGCTTCTTCTGTTCAAAAATATCCCGGGGGAGTCGCCAGCGGCGACGGGGGCAGCGCCCCCTGTGCCTCACCTGAGGATCAGAAATCCAGATCATTGTAATGGCGCGGCGGCGGGAATCCCGGCACCTGATCCGCCAGAATGCGGCGGAACGCCGGACGCGATTTGATCTTGGCGTACCAATCCTTGACCACCGCGCTGCGGTTCCAATCAACATCCGAAATATAGTCCAGCGACGACAAATGCGCTGCCGCCGCGAAATCGGCCAGTGTCATCACATCCCCCGCCAACCAACGGCGGTGATCCAGCAACCAGGCCATGTAATCCAGATGGTATTTGATCGCCTTGGACCCGGCTTTGACATTCTTGCTGTCGGGAAACCCCGCGCCCATGATTTTTTTGTTCACCCGCTCATAGAGCAGCTTGGCCGTGACCTCGTTGTGGAACTTGTCGTCAAACCAACTGACGATGCGGCGCACTTCATAACGCGCATCGGTGGATTTCGGCATCAGCGACGGCTCGGGGTATTTCTCTTCCAGCCATTCACAGATCGCGGCGCTTTCCGCCATGGTCTTGCCTTCGATCTTCAGCACCGGCACCTTGGCCGCCGGATTGCGGCGCAGAAAATCGGGATCCTGTTCCCAATAGCGCTCTTCGACCAATTCGCATTCGATCTTTTTCTCTGCCAGGCTCAGGCGGACCTTGCGACAAAAGGGCGAAAGAGGAACATGATACAGTTTGGCCATTGCGGGAGGCGTCCAGAAAAAGGTGATTGCCCGTCTGTTTGCCTGCAAACCGGGGCCAGTTCAACAGCAGACAGATACACAATACGCGGCGAGCCGCCGAAATTCACGGTGAACGCGAACCGTTCCATCCCCGCCGCCGCCGCGCTAATGTCGCGCAATGCGTGATATCAATCTCAAGGCCACAGAATATTTCGAAGCGGTGGCGCGTCTGGGCACGGTGACCCGTGCGGCGGCGGAACTGGGGGTGTCCCCCTCTGCCGTGTCGCAACAGATTCGCACCCTGGAGGGGCAATTCGGCGTCAAATTGTTCCGCCGGGAAAAGCGACGGTTGGTGCTGACGCTGGATGGCGACCGGCTGTTTCAGACCACCACCCAGGCCTTTGGCGCATTGCGCAATGCCACCGCCGCCATTGGCCGCCAACGCCATCTGCGCAGTCTGACACTGCGGGTCAGCCCGTCGTTTGGTGTGCGGTTTCTTGGCCCGCGCATTGCCACCTTTGCCGCCGACAATCCCGATTGGAACATTCGCATCGACGCCACGCCGGAAATCTCGGCGTTTGAGGCCGAGCCGTTTGATTTCGACCTGCGTTATGGTCATGGCGATTGGCCCGGCCTGTCGGTGGAACCGATCATGAATGATCTGGTGATGCCGGTTTGCAGCCCGGAATATCTGGCGCATCTGCAATCCCTTGCCGACACCCCGGCCGAGCAGCTGGCCCAGGCGCGGTTGATTGACAGTGTGAAATCGCAATGCCGCTGGGATGTCTGGTTGGCGGCAACCCGGATAGAGCTGTCGGACCTCACCTATCCTTTCCGGTTTGACCGGTCGTCGATGGTGATCGAAATGGCCAAACGCGGCGGCGGCGTCGCGCTGGACAATGCCGCACTTTATGTCGACGATCTGAAACGCGGTGATCTTGTGCCGCTGTCCGTGGACTTTCCCGCGCTGGAAACACCAACCTATTGGCTGGTCTGTCCGCCGCGCCACCTTAGCCGCCGGATCGTCAAGCGGTTTGCGGAATGGCTGGGCCACGAGGCCGCAACCCATGACAGCGAGGTGCGCGCGGTGCTGGCCACGCTCGGCTGTACCATCCGACCGGCGACGCGGGCCGAATAGATACCGGATAGATACCGGCCTTATTCCACCTGCCAGCCCGGTTGGGTCATCGCAACAAAACCCAGCGTTTCCGGCTCCGCCACATTGCGCGCCACCACATCGCGCAGGCTGGTGCAGCTGACAATCTGTTGCCAGCCATAGCGGGTGAAGCTTGGATGCTCCATGTCTTCGTCCTGATCAAACCCGGCGGGCGGTTTGAACACATGCTCTGACAACAACGGATTCGGCAGCGCCTGGGAAAACGCATCCAGCGCGACAAAGGACAGGATGGTGCGGGGCAAAGGCGAATTTGCCACCCGGTCTTCGCAGAAGATACCAACAAAGAAATCCACTTTGTCGACCTCGCCGTAAAGGTCCGCCAACATGCGCGCCACCTCTGGATCGGAACTGATTTCGTCGAAGCCCGCCACGCGGTCCCGTCCCATATAGACGCGATAGTCGTTATAGGAGGCCAATTCACAAATCCGCCCCTGCCGGATCGACTCCTTTTCCACATCCAACAGGTGATCTGTGGTGTTGCGCGGCCCCAGTTCCGCCGCGGTCTGGGCGCTTATGTCCTCAAACCCGCGTTTCAACCCGACCGCCAACAGCGGCAGATTGTTCATGAAATACCCCGGCCCCACCTCAAGCGTGCTTTCGCCCCAGGTGATGCGATCGGGGATCAGCGCGTGCCAGCGATAGAGCAGGCTGAACTCCGTGGTGATCCAGTTCGGTTTGTTCCATGGCGCATTCCACGCCACCGCCGGATCGGCCTTTAACGACACCGCAAAGGGCGCGATGTGGTTGATATAATCTTCGACCACGATTTTGATGAATTGCACCACAATGATATTGCGTGCGGTTTCAAACACTTGGCTGTCATCCCACGCGGGGTTGCGGCGGCCCAATTCCCGCGCCAGCCGATTATGTTCGCGCAGCCAAAGCGTATTCATCATCGACACCTGAGGCACGGAATTGACCCGATCGCCCCCTACCGCAAACAGGGCATCGCGCACCATCACCGCGCCGCCCGCGATCTGTGGGTCCGGGTTGGCACAGGCCTTTACAATCTGGTCCAGCCCCAGCGGCGGGTCCAACACGGCGAAATCCGCATCCAATGCGCCATCTCGAAACAGAAACGGCGGATATTCCTCGCCGTTGATCAGTTGCGACCGCAACATGCCACGTGCCTCCGGCCCCGGATCAGGCACACGCAGGGCACGGGTCTGGGCGGATGTGCGGCCATAAAGCGGGCACATGTCGATTTCGTGGTTCGATGTGTTCTTCTTGCGCCGCTCCGGGTCCAAATCACCCGTCACCGGGTCTTTTTCCGGCATGGTACGCAGGAAACCATCGGTCAGATATTGCGCAAATGTGGGGAACAGACAGGTGGATTTCGGGCACATCCGCTGGGTTCCATCCGGTCTGCGAAACAGCTCCTTCACCCCTTCGGGGTCCGGCAGGGTCGTTTGATCTATCTCTGACACCCCCAAATGCCGTCCCGCCCAAACCCGGTCCGTCAAACTGCTCCAGGAGGTATAGGGCGCCATCGTCGAAAACGGATGGGGACGGCTGCGCGCCTGGGTGACAATACGATTGATCAGCAACTTGTTGACCCAGGAATGCAGCGGCGGCACCCCCTCGATCAACCGGCCAATGACCGGTTTCTGCAACAGCCCCAACAGCCATGCATCCAGCCGCCCGACAATCTGGCGTTTCAACCAATGCGACGTGGTCATGCCGGGATAAAACGGCAGGAACACCGCCGAAAACACGATATGCGGCAGGACGTGATGCTGCCAGATATCCTCCAGCACAAAGATGAACCAATAGCCGACAAAGAAGTTCAGCGCAGTGAACACCCACCAGCCGATCTTCAACTCGCGCCACATCAACACAATGCCGAACACCCCGCCCATGAACACCGGGCCTAGCACCCAGCGTTCCCAATAGGCCGGCACCCGGCAAATATCGCCCAGCAATGGCACGCCGGGAAACAACGAAATCCATTCACTGGGATAACCAAACAGGTTCAAAAGCCCGCGATAAAACATCATCGCGCCCACCAGAATGCAGGTCAGTTGCAAAAGAGGGCGGCGCCATCTGGCCCAGTTCCAGCCGGAAAACGGCCCCTTCATCGCGTCATCGACAATGGTCATCGCTCTGTCCAAGGTCTGAAATTTCTCGATTTATGGGGGGCAGTGTGTCACACTCATGCGTGTTGTGTCCAACAATATTCCCGATAGAGTTGTAGCATGAAGAAACTGATATTTCTGGCCTTCTTCGCCCTGCTCGCGGCCGCGCTGTTCCTTGAGTTCAAGAGGCTGACGGTGAAACCCTGGCCTGCACCCTATTTCGCGGACGAGGCCGAGCATTTCAAATATGGCTCTGTCGGGGCCGAAGTTGACGGGTTTCCCTATGCCATCTGGCGGGAACTGCCGACGATATTCGCCGATGATCTTCCAAATGGATTTGCCGAATTCGGGTTTCTCACCGAACCGGGGCATGAGCTGCCGATTGGCGTATCTGTGCGCCGGATCGGGGTGCCACGGGTCGGATTCAATTGCGGAACCTGCCATGTCTCGACCTATCAGTTGAATGGCGCGGCTCATCTGGTGTTGGGCGCGCCGGCCAATGCGCTGAATCTTCAGGCCTATATCGAATTCCTGACCACGGCCGCCAGCGATGCCCGATTGACCGCTGATGCGGTGATCGCCGCGGCCGAGGCCAACGGCCGGCCCCCCGGCTTTCTCGACAAGATCGTTTTGCGGTTTGTGGTGTTCCCGCGATTGGAGGATCAGATCACCAGCCTGAAAGATGGTCTTGCCTGGCTTGCCACCCGCCCCGAACATGGACCCGGGCGCACCGATGCCGGCAATTTCTGGCGTCAACGCTGGGGGTTGGAACCCGCCGGCGATACCCGTGTCGGCACGGTGGATTTCCCGTCTGTCTGGAACCAGCGTATTCGGCTGGACGGTTGGTTTCACTGGGACGGCAACAACGCCTCGCTCGACGAACGCAATATTTCCGCCGCGATGGCCGGTGGTGCTTCGGATTGGCTGTTGGAAAAACATGCGATTGAGCGGGTGTCCAATTGGCTGATGGATTTCCCGCCGCCGCCGTTTCCGGTGGCCTTTGACCCGGATCTGGCCGCTGAAGGGCGCGAAATTTACCAGCGCGCAGCCTGTGATACCTGTCACGATCCCGGCGCGGTCCGCATGGGCCAGGTCACATCCTCAGAGGTGCTGGGCACCGACCGCCAGCGCACCGATCTGTTTGACGCCACGATGGTGCGCTACTTTGGTACTGTCGGCGACAAATACTCCTGGAAATTCAACAATTATCGCGTGACGGACGGCTATGCCAACATGCCGTTGGATGGCATCTGGATGCGCGCGCCCTATTTGCACAACGGATCTGTGCCGACATTGGCCGATCTTCTGTCGCCCCCCGCGGATCGCCCGGCGGAATTCTTTCGCGGTTGTACCCATTTCGATCCCGAGCGTGTCGGGTTTGCCTGTACTGATGGTTTTGCGTTTGACACCACCCTGATTGGCAATGGCAACGGCGGGCATCTTTATGGCACCGATCTGGACGCGGATGAGAAATCTGCGCTTCTGGAGTATCTCAAATCGCTCTGAGGCGCAGCATGCTGGCACAAGAGGTCATTCCCAAGAGGGAACCGCAGGTCATTGCGGGGCTGATCCGCGACAATTTGAAGACCGTTTGGCTGGAGGGCAAGACCGCCAAGCGCGGCCAGCATGGCAAACATCATGGATTGGTCGAAGGGCGCTTGCGGGTGCGGGGTGACCTGCCGGATGGTTTTGCGGTTGGGGTGTTTCAACCGGGGCAAACCTATCGCTGTCTGGTGCGGTTTTCCAACGGCGGGCAGACCGACGATCGCCGCCGCGACGTACGCGGCATGGCGATCAAACTGCTGGATGTGCCGGGACAGAAGCTGTTGCCGGGGCGGGGTCCGGTGACAGAACAGGATTTCATCCTTGTTGATCACCCCACCTATTTCACCGCCACAATGGCGGAATATGTCGCCTTCAACCGCTATTTCACGCCCATGCAGGACCTGCGCGGCAATGGGATCACTGTGGGCCGGATCCTGGCGGCGGGTTGGGGGCTGGCGATGCTCTGGCTGTTTCATCGCAAAACCCTGCGCGCCGCGCGTGAATTTGCCGGTCGTCAGGTCGGCGCGCTGGTGTCACTGACCTATCACAGCACCACGGCCTTTCTCTGTGGGGACGGTCGCGCCGTGAAATACAAGGTCATCGGCCACGGCCCGCCAACCGCCACCGTGGACAGTGAAGATGGTTTGCGCCAAGACCTCTGGCGGGTTTTGGCAGAGGGTCCGGCGCAATTCGATTTCGGGGTCGTGGTGCAGGCGGACGCGGAGGCACATCCAATCGAAGACCCAACCGTCGACTGGGGCACCAATGGTGCGGATTTCATCAAACTGGCGGACTTGACCCTATTCCGGCAAAGCAACGCACCGGATCGGGACAAAAGCGCCGAAACCATGCGTTTCAATCCCTGGATGTCCCTGCCTGCGCACTGCCCGCTGGGGTTCATCAACCGCGCCCGGCGGGAAATCTATCGCGCCATGTCCGATCTCAGACGGCACAAATCCGGGCGGCCCTGATCCCTTAAGCCGTTCCAGAGCGCAGGACTACTGAAAACAATCCGCCCGGCCGTCCCGGTCAATTGTTGCCGCCCCGTCGCGGATGGATGCCGACCTGCGCCGCACCGCCCCCGATGGATTGCTGGCCGAACGCCCCTTGGGGTTGGGCAGAATCGCCGCCAGCCGCGCCGCCTGAACCGCGCTGAGATTGCCGGGTGAGACACCGAAATAATGCCGCGCGGCGGCCTCGACCCCAAACACGCCTTCATCAAATTCCGCGACGTTCAAATAGACTTCCAAAATGCGCCGTTTGGACCAAACCGTCTCGACCATTGGCGTGATCAGAGCCTCCAGCGCCTTGCGGGTCCAATTGCGGCCATGCCAGAGATAGACGTTTTTCACCACCTGCTGGCTGATCGTCGAAGCGCCACGGCTGCCGCCGGCATTCAGCGCCGCGCGGATCGCCACCATATCAAAACCCCAGTGATTGCAGAAATTGGCGTCTTCCGCCGCCACCGCCGACCGGCCCATGACCGGTGCGATATTGTCCATCCGCACCCAGACATGATCAATCTGGCCCAATCGCGCCTGTTCCTGGCGCATGTACATCGTGGCAGGCGGGTTAAAGATCGAAAACACCACAATCAGAAAGGCAACGATCAGAAACGCAAGACTGACAAGCCGCAACACCCAGCGCCGGATGAAACGTCCGGGCCGAAATGCGATGCGGGGTTTGGGTGCGGGTTTCCGCGATTTTGCCTTGCGTGCCATGGCCGCACCCTAGCCGCTGTCGTGGGCCAAGGAAATCGCCTCGGACCCGCAAAATCATCGCTTCGTGACCTTTGCGCATCGTGTTTGGCAAATGTCATGCCACCACGCGCGCGCCCGAAAAAGCGCCGCAATCGCGGGGCAAGATCCGGCCACGGCGCGTTTTAGCGCCGCGGCCCGTTTTTCAGTTGTCTTCGGCTTATTCCGCCGGCACGGCTGTCGCTTCCTTGGTCAGCGGATGCGCCAGGTTGTTGACCATTTCGATCGGACAGATCTGGCGGAAGTTCGCTTTCTCGCTCTCCCAATGCTGAAGAATGTCCGCCGCAGCGCGGCTTCCGGTCTCTTCGCAGTGGCGTTCGATCAGACCGCGCAGCTCAGCCTCCCAGTGGTCGACCTCTACCGCGCCAATGATCAGCGTTTCAGGGTTGATCAGCTTTTCCGCCACACCATCGGGATCATACAGATAGGCCATGCCACCGGTCATCCCGGCACCAAAGTTCGCCCCAATCGAGCCAAGGATCACCGCAACCCCGCCGGTCATATATTCACAACCGTTCGAGCCACAGCCCTCGATCACGACCTTGGCGCCAGAGTTGCGCACCGCAAACCGTTCGCCGGCACGACCCGCCGCGAACAGATAGCCATCGGTCGCCCCGTAAAGCACGGTATTGCCGATGATGGTGTTTTCCCGCGCCTTCAGCGGCGACACCATCGGCGGACGCACCACAATTGTGCCCCCCGACAGGCCCTTGCCAACATAATCGTTGGCATCGCCCGACACTTCCAGCTTCAGCCCTGGGGCCGCAAAGGCACCCAGAGATTGCCCGGCAGAGCCTTGCAATTTGACCGTCAGGTGATCGGCTTGCAGGGTGTTGCGCATGCCGAAATTCTTGACGATATGGCTGGATGTGCGCGTGCCAACGGTACGATGGGTGTTTTGCACCGAATATTGCAGCTGCATCTTTTCGCCGTCTTCCAGGAACCGCTGCGCATCCCGCACGATTTCCGCATCCAGCGTATCCGGCACCGCATTGCGCGGCTTGTTGCGGTCATAAACGATGTCCTGTGCGCCATCGACGGTGATCAACAGCGGGTTCAGGTCAAGATCGTCAAGGTGATCCGCGCCACGCGACACCTGGGTCAACAGATCGGCACGCCCGATCACATCATCAAGCGATCTCGCACCGATGCTGGCCAGCACTTCGCGCACTTCCTGGGCGTAGAAGGTGATCAGGTTGACCACCTTGTCGGCATTGCCGGTGAATTTGTCCCGCAGGCTTTCGTCCTGGGTACAAACGCCCACCGGGCAGGTGTTCGACTGGCACTGACGCACCATGATACAGCCCATCGCGATCAATGCAGCGGTGCCGATGCCGTATTCTTCGGCCCCCATCATCGCCGCCATGACAATGTCACGTCCGGTGCGCAAACCACCGTCGGTCCGCAGGGTGATGCGCGACCGCAGGTTGTTCATTGCCAGAACCTGATGCGCCTCTGTCAGACCCATTTCCCACGGCAAACCCGCATATTTGATGCTGGTTGCCGGGCTGGCCCCGGTGCCGCCATTGTGGCCCGAAATCAGGATCACATCCGCCTTGGCCTTGGCCACACCGGCCGCAATCGTGCCAACGCCGGACGACGCCACCAGTTTCACCGTCACCTTGCAGCGCGGGTTGATCTGTTTCAGGTCATAGATCAGCTGCGCCAGATCCTCGATCGAATAGATGTCGTGGTGCGGCGGGGGCGAAATCAGCGTCACGCCCTTGGTCGAATGGCGCAGGCGCGCGATCAGGTCGGTGACCTTCATCCCCGGCAACTGGCCACCTTCGCCGGGCTTGGCGCCCTGGGCGACCTTGATCTCCAGCTCTTCACACTGGTTCAGGTATTCCGCCGTGACGCCGAAACGCCCCGAAGCGACCTGTTTGATCTTGGCGCTGGGGTTGTCGCCATTGGGTTCAGGCACGAAATGCGCCGGATCTTCGCCGCCTTCACCCGAATCCGACCGTGCGCCAATCCGGTTCATCGCGACGTTCAATGTCTTGTGCGCCTCAGGGCTGAGCGCGCCCAGCGACATGCCCGGCGTGACAAACCGTTTGCGGATCGCGGTCACGCTTTCCACCTGTTCAATCGGCACCACAGCGCCAAGCGGCTTGATCGCCAGCAGGTCGCGCAAATGGATCGGCGGGTTGGCCTGCATCGCCTGGGAATACTTTTTCCAAAGCGAGAAAGACGCCGTGTTACAGGCCATTTGCATCATATGCATGGTCTGTGCGCCCCAGGCGTGGGTCTCGCCCGATTTCCGGCTCTTGTAGAAGCCACCAATCGGCAGGACATCACGGCCCTGCGAATAGGCCAGCGCATGCACGTCTTCCAGTTTCTTCTGGATGCCGCTGACCCCGATGCCGCTGATCCGGCTCAGCATGCCGGGGAAATAGGCCGCACACATCGCGCGGCTGAGGCCCACGGCCTCAAAGTTCAACCCGCCGCGATAAGACGACAGAACCGAAATCCCCATTTTGGACATGATCTTCAACAGACCCTGATCCACCGCATTGCGATAGCGCGCCACATTTTCGGTCAGCGTGCCATCCAGCAGGCCGCGATTGATCCGGTCGGCCAGGCTGTCTTCGGCCAGATAGGCGTTGACCACCGTCGCGCCCGCGCCAATCAGCACGGCAAAATAATGCGGGTCGATACATTCCGCCGACCGCACGTTCAGCGAACAGAAGGTCCGCAGCCCCTTGCGCGTCAGGTGCGAATGCACCGCGCTGGTGGCCAGGATCATCGGCATGCCGATCTTGTCCGCGCCCAGCGCCTGATCCGTCAGAACCAGATGCCCGGCCCCCGAACGCACTGCGTCCTCGGCTTCGGCCCGGATGCGGGCTAGACCATCGCGCAATGCGCCATCGCCGCCGCCCACCGCAAAGGTACAGTCGATTGTCACCATGTCCGCATTGAACTGCTTGGTCAGGACATCGAACTGGGCACTGCCGACAAAGGGGCTGTCCAGCACCAGAATTTCGGTCTGGGCGCTGCTTTCATCCAACACGTTCTTGAGGTTGCCGAACCGTGTTTTCAGGCTCATCACCCGATATTCCCGCAGGCTGTCGATCGGCGGGTTGGTCACCTGGCTGAAGTTCTGGCGGAAATAATGGCTGAGCGGGCGATATTTGGCCGACAAAACCGCCGACGGGGTGTCATCCCCCATCGAGGCGATCATCTCTTTGCCATCTTCGGCCATGGGCGCCAGCACCTGTTCCAGCTCTTCAATGCTGTAACCGGCGGCGATCTGACGCTTGCGCAGGTCTTCGCCGCTGTGCAGCGCGGTCTCTGTCACGCCGGCCAACTGATCGTCCAGATCATTGATCTTGCCGACCCATTCCCCAAAGGGACGGGCATTGGCCAGTTTATCCTTGATCTCGGTATCGTGGAACAGCTTGCCCTCTTTCATGTCGACGGCCAGCAATTGACCGGGGCCAAGCGCGCCTTTTTCGACAACCGTGGCCTGATCGACCGGCACCATACCCGCCTCAGAGCCCGCGATGACCAGACCATCACCGGTCACCACATAGCGCATCGGGCGCAGACCGTTCCGGTCCAGACCGGCACAGACCCAGCGACCATCGGTCATCGCCAGGGCGGCCGGGCCATCCCAAGGTTCCATCACCGAGTTGCAATAGGAATACATGTCGCGCCAGGCATCCGGCAGATCAACCGCCTGTTTGCTCCAGCTTTCGGGCACCAGCATGGTTTTCGCCATCGGGGCGCTGCGCCCGGCACGGACCAGAACCTCGAACACCGAATCCAGCGCGGCGGAATCCGATGACCCCTGGGGCACAATCGGTTTGATGTCGTCGGCAAGATCGCCAAATGTAGACGAGGCCATGCGGATTTCATGGCTTTTCATCCAGTTGAGGTTGCCCTTCAACGTGTTGATTTCGCCGTTATGGGCCAACATGCGGAACGGTTGCGCCAGCCACCACTGCGGGAAGGTGTTGGTCGAATACCGCTGGTGATAGATCGCAAAGGCGCTTTCGAAACGGTCGTCTTTCAGGTCGGGATAGAATTCCGCAACCTGTTCGGCCAGCATCATGCCCTTGTAGATGATCGACCGGCAGGACAGCGACGCGAGGTACAGCTCTTTGACCCCTGCGGCGATCGCGGCTTTTTCGATCCGGCGGCGGATGACATAAAGCTCACGCTCGAACGTGTCTTCATCAACGCCTTTGGAGTTCGAAATCAGGATCTGCTCGATCTCGGGCCGTGTGGCATTGGCCTTTTCGCCCAACACGCTGATGTCGACCGGCACGTGGCGCCAGCCATAGATGTAATAGCCCATCCGCAGAACTTCGGTTTCCACGATGGTCCGGCAGGTTTCCTGACCGCCAAAATCGGTGCGCGGCAGAAACACCTGGCCCACGGCCAGCAATTGATCCGGATGCGGTTCATGGCCGGTGCGGCGCACCTGATCATAAAAGAACGGCACAGGAATCTGGACGTGAATACCCGCGCCATCGCCGGTTTTGCCATCCGCATCCACCGCCCCACGGTGCCAGATCGCCTTGAGCGCGTTGATCCCGGCTTCGACCACTTTGCGGGTCGCCTTGCCGTCCAGCGCGACCACAAGGCCAACACCACAGGAGGAATGTTCATGCTCTTCGCGGAACATACCGTTTTCGTTCATCCATTCGCGCTTGGCTTCTTCGGCGCGCACCCAATCGGCATCATATTTGGTCATCAGGGGTCTCCCACTGTGCGGGCGGTCGGCGCGTTATGCGCCCCGGCCCGAATTGATATCTCTTGCATTGCCCCCTTCAGGGGAACGTCAAAATCATTCCGCTGCGATTTGTGCCGCGGCCTTGGCATCCAACCGTTTGAGGATTGCATCCGCACAATCACGCCCGTCACGGATTGCCCAAACCACAAGCGACGCACCGCGCACGATGTCGCCCACGGCATAGACGCCTTCCATATCGGTCGCGCCGGTTTCAAACTCGGCTTTGACGGTGCCCCAGCGGGTCACAGACAATTCCGGGCAATCCCAGAGCGTTGGCAGATCCTCTGGCTCGAAGCCCAGCGCCTTGATCACCAGATCGGCGGGTTCGACATAATCGCTGCCTTCGATCACTTCGGGCGCTTGGCGGCCGCTGGCATCGGGATGACCCAGACGCATGCGTTGCACCATTACACCCTCGACCGTGTCGCCGGTATAGCCCTGCGGCGCGGTCAGCCATTCAAACTGCACGCCTTCTTCTTCGGCGTTGGCCACTTCGCGCTGCGAACCGGGCATGTTGGCACGGTCCCGACGATAGAGACATTTGACGCTTTCCGCGCCTTGCCGGATGGCGGTCCGCACGCAATCCATCGCGGTGTCACCGCCGCCGATCACGACAACCTTTTTGCCCTTGGCATTCAGCTCGCCGCTTTCGAATTCCGGCACTTTGTCGCCAAAGTTGGCGGCGCGGTTCGACGCGGTCAGATAGTCGATCGCCTTGACGATACCGTCGGCGCCGCTGCCCGGACCCTTCAGATCACGCGATTTGTACACGCCGGTGGCGATGATCACCGCATCATGCGCGGCTCGGATCTCTTCAAACGAAATGTCTTCGCCCACGGTACAGTTCAGCTTGAAGGTCACGCCGCCCTTTTCAAGCTGCTCGTTGCGGCGCATGACAATCGGCTTTTCCAGTTTGAAACCGGGGATACCATAGGTCAGCAGGCCGCCGGCGCGGTCATACCGGTCATAGACCGCGACCTGTACACCCGCACGGCGCAGCACATCCGCCGCCGCCAGACCGCCAGGGCCCGCGCCGATGATGCCCACGCTTTCAACGCGTTCCTGCGCCGGGTTGGCGGGCAGAACCCAGCCGTTTTCCCAAGCGGTATCGGTGATGTATTTTTCGACCGAGCCGATGGTCACAGTGCCATGGCCGGATTGTTCGATCACGCAATTGCCTTCGCACAGGCGGTCCTGCGGACAGATGCGACCGCAAATCTCGGGGAAGGTATTGGTGGCCTGGCTGACCTCATAGGCCTCTTTCAGGCGGCCGGTGGCGGTCAGGTTCAGCCAATCGGGGATATTGTTGTGCAGCGGGCAATGGCTCTGGCAATAGGGCACGCCGCATTGGCTGCACCGGCTGGCTTGCTCTTCGGCTTTGGCCTTGGCAAACTCTGCATAGATCTCGTCAAAATCGCTGTTACGCACCTGTGCGTCCCGCTTTTGCGGCATGTCGCGTTCGATCTGGACGAATTTCAACATCGGCTGCTTGGCCATTTTGCTGGGCTCCGGTTCTTGAATGGGTTGGATGCGTTTTAGCGCAGGTCGCGACGCATGAAAAGTCAGTTATGCTGACCTATTATCATGTTATTTTAACAAGCCGCACCCCAAGGCAGGGGTAAATGTCATAAAATAGATCCGATACGGACCCATATTCCCGTTTCCGTTTGATTTCCCTTGGGTTTATAAAGCGGCATCCGCATCGCGAAGGTTCAGCCCCATGACGCTATTTCATCTTCTGATTGTTGCCGTGATCCAGGGCATTACCGAATTTCTGCCGGTGTCCAGCTCCGGTCATCTGATTCTTCTGCCGAATCTGACCGGCATGGCGGATCAGGGACAGGCCATTGATGTCGCCGTTCATCTCGGCACGTTGGGGGCGGTGATCCTTTATTTCTGGTCCGATGTGCGCATGGCGCTTGCCGGTCTGCCCCGGGTGCTGCGCGGGCATATCGACACGCCGGGCGCGCGACTGGCATTCCTGTTGCTGATTGCAACGGTGCCGGTGGTGCTGGCCGGATTGCTGCTCAAACTGACCGGGCTGGACGATGCATTGCGGTCGATCACGGTGATTGGCTGGTCCATGTTGCTGTTTGGTCTTGTCCTGTGGTGGGCCGATCAAAAAGGCAAATCCAATCGCACCACAGCCGACTGGTCACCGCATCACGCCTGGATTCTGGGCATATGGCAGGCCGTTGCCCTGATTCCCGGCACGTCCCGGTCCGGTATCGTCATCACCGGCGCGCGGTTTCTGGGCTATGAGCGCAGCGATGCGGCGCGGCTGTCGATGCTGATGTCGATCCCGACCATTATCGCCTCTGGCCTGCTTCTGGGCGCCGAGGTTGTCGGCAGCGCGGATTGGGCCATGCTTCGGCTGGCGGGCATTGGCGCGGTGTTTGCCTTCTTTTCGGCATTGCTGGCGCTGGCACTGATGATGCGGCTACTGAAATCAATCAGCTTTACGCCCTATGTCGTCTATCGGGTAATACTGGGCCTCGGCCTTATTTTCTGGGGCCAAGTCGTCTGAACCACCGCCAATGGCGATGCAAGAGTGACACATTTTCCCGGCAACACCGGGATTTTTCTGGCACGGGACGCGGATTGCAAAATTCTGCTTTCAAAAACTTTTCGCAGAACTATATGGCGGATTGTCCCAGAGACTATGTTACTGGCTCTATAAGACCCCGCGCTGCTGCGGGACATCACCCTGACCGATTTTCCTTGAAAGGACGTTGCCGTGAAAAACCGTCTTCGCCGCCCCGTTGCATCGCTTGTCGCCGCTTTGATCGCCCTCAGCCCCACGCTGGGATCTGCCGAAGGCAATCATATTGCCTTTGAATTGGGGATCGGCACCAAATATTCGCCCGATTACGAGGGCGCAGATACCTATAAGGCTGGCCCCACAATCCAGGGCGGTTTGCACAGCCTGTCTTTTGGCGGTGTTTCCGCAGGTGGTGGCGAGACCACGGGTTTCCGCATCAGCCCGTCTTTTGGCTTTGTCTCGGCGCGGGATGCGTCGGAACATGACGACCTCAAAGGCATGGATGACGTCGATTGGGCGCTCGAGCTGGGGATTCAGGCAGGTTATACTTGGGAAAATGCCGAAGTGTCCGCCGCGATCCGCAAGGGCATCAACGGCCATGACGGCATTGTCGGCGACCTGAAGGCCAACGCCATTCTGCGCCCGGACGCATTGACCACCCTGCGGTTCGGCCCGCGCGTGACATTTGGCGATGACAATTACGCCGATACCTATTTCTCGGTCCCGGCGTCCGCGTCCAATCTCAGCCCCTATTCCGCGGATGGCGGGGTGAAATCCTATGGGCTTGAGCTGATCGCGCGCCGCGAACTGACCGACACCTGGGCGATCGAAGGCAAATTGGGCTGGCACCGGCTGACCAATGATTTCGCGGATTCGCCGGTTACCCGTGCGGGCAGCGAAGATCAGATGAGCTTTGGGGTCACTTTGATCCGGCAGTTCAACTGGCAGTTCTAAGCAAAGGGTGCGCCTCTTGGGGCGCACCCCGCCTTTAGCCTTGTAGCGGCTTTACCACCAATTCACCCTCACGCCGGGCCTGCATGGCCAGCGCCGCAGCATGTGCGGCAGCGGCGGTCGTGAAATACGGGATCTTGTCATAAAGCGCGACTGAACGGATCTCGCGGCTGTCTGCAACGGCCGCCGCGCCCTCGGTTGTGTTCATCACCAGGGTGATCTCGTCGTTTTTCAACATATCCACCACGTTGGGCCGGCCTTCGTAGACCTTTTTGACCACTTCCGCCGTCAACCCATGCTCGCGCAGGAACGCCGCCGTGCCAGAGGTGGCAACCATGGCAAAGCCAAGCCCGGCCAGGATCTGTGCCGTTTCCACCAGTTCCGGTGTCTTGTCGGAATCCTTGATCGACAGGAACACCTTGCCACCCTCGGGCAGGATCATACCGGCGCCCATCTGCGCCTTCAGGAACGCGCGGGCAAAGCTGCGGTCCCAGCCCATGACCTCGCCTGTTGAACGCATTTCCGGTCCCAGGATCGTGTCAACACCGGGGAACCGGGCAAAGGGCAGCACCGCTTCCTTCACGCTGAACCACGGCATGTTGGGATCGGCCAATGTCATCGGATCGGCCAGCGGCAGCACCGTGTCATAATCGGCATTTTCCGGGTATGCAGGGCGCAGCGGGAAGTTCGAAAGCTTCTCACCCGCCATCACCCGCGCCGCGATGGAGGCAATTGCGCTGTCCGTCGCCTTGGCGACAAAGGGCACGGTGCGCGACGCACGCGGGTTGACCTCGATCAGATAGATCTCGCCATCTTTGATCGCGAATTGGATGTTCATCAGACCAACAACGTTCAGCGCGCGGGCCAAAGCCTCGGTCTGGGTCTTGATCTCGGCCAGAATGTCCTGCGACAGCGAATAGGGCGGCAGCGAACAGGCAGAGTCGCCAGAGTGCACGCCGGCCTCTTCGATGTGCTGCATGATGCCCGCGACATGCACGGCCTCGCCATCACAAAGCGCGTCAACGTCCAGTTCGACCGCGCCCGACAGATAGCTGTCCAGCAGAACCGGGCTGTCGCCGGACACCACCACCGCTTCGTTGATATAACGCTCCAGATGCGCCATATCGCGCACGATTTCCATCGCGCGGCCACCCAGCACATAGGAGGGGCGGATCACCAGCGGGAATCCGATGTCTTCGGCAATTGCCAGCGCCTGGGCATCGGTCGAAGCAATGCCGTTTTTCGGCTGCTTCAGACCAAGCTGATTGACCAGCGCCTGGAAACGCTCGCGGTCTTCGGCAAGGTCGATGGCGTCGGGCGTGGTGCCAAGGATCGGAATACCCTCGGATTCCAGCGCATTGGCCAGTTTGAGCGGGGTCTGACCGCCGAACTGCACGATCACGCCGTGCAATGTGCCGTTGTCCTGCTCGACCCGCAGGATTTCCATCACATGTTCGAAGGTCACCGGTTCGAAATACAGCCGGTCAGAGGTGTCATAGTCGGTTGAAACCGTTTCGGGGTTACAATTGACCATGATGGTCTCGTATCCCGCTTCGGTCAGCGCGAAACAGGCGTGACAGCAGCAGTAATCAAATTCGATCCCCTGCCCGATCCGGTTGGGACCGCCGCCAAGGATCACGACCTTTTTCTTGTCGCTGGGCCGCGCTTCGCATTCCACATCGCCCATCATCGGCGCTTCATAGGTGGAATACATATAAGGCGTCTGCGCCTCGAACTCGGCGGCACAGGTGTCGATGCGTTTGAACGACGCGACCACACCCTTGGAAATCCGCCGGTTGCGCACGTCTTTTTCAGAGAACCCGGTCAGTTTCGACAGACGCGCATCGGTAAAGCCCATCATTTTCAGATGGCGCAGGCCCGCCGCATTGTCAGGCAGGCCATTTTCGCGCACCTCGGCCTCGGTTTCCACAATCTCGCGGATGCGGGCCAGGAACCAAGGGTCAAACATGGTGACGCCGTGGATTTCATCGTCGCTCAGACCCTCGCGCATTGCCTGGGCAATGGTGCGCATCCGGTCGGGGGTTTGCTGACTGATCGCTTTGATCACGGCGGATTTTTCCGGTGCGCCTGGTATGGCGACCTCGTCAAATCCGGTCAGCCCGCTTTCCATCGAGGCCAGCGCCTTTTGCAGGCTTTCGTGGATGGTGCGGCCAATCGCCATGGTTTCGCCGACCGACTTCATCGCGGTGGTCAGGAATGGCTCGGAGCCGGGGAATTTCTCGAACGCGAATTTCGGGATCTTGGTGACGACATAGTCGATGGTCGGCTCGAAAGAGGCCGGTGTGACCTTGGTGATGTCGTTGTCCAGCTCGTCCAGCGTATAGCCGACGGCCAGTTTCGCCGCGATCTTGGCAATCGGGAAACCCGTGGCCTTGGATGCCAGGGCCGATGACCGCGACACCCGCGGGTTCATCTCGATCACAACCATGCGGCCATCTTCGGGGTTCACCGCCCATTGGACGTTCGATCCGCCGGTTTCGACACCGATTTCGCGCAGCACGGCAATGCTGCCGTTGCGCATGATCTGATATTCCTTGTCGGTCAGGGTCAGCGCCGGGGCCACCGTGATCGAATCGCCGGTATGCACACCCATCGGGTCGATGTTTTCGATGGCACAGACGATGATGGCGTTGTCCGCCTTGTCGCGCACCACCTCCATCTCGAATTCTTTCCAGCCCAACAGCGACTCATCCACAAGGATCTGATTGACCGGCGAGGCATCCATGCCAGTGCGGCAGAAATGAATGTAATCTTCGCGGTTATACGCAACGCCGCCGCCAGTCCCGCCGAGGGTAAAGGCCGGGCGAATGATCGCCGGAAGACCGATTTCTTCCAGTTCGGCCAGCGCCATCTGCACGCCGGCATCCAGATCGGTGCTGCCGTTGTCGCGTTTTGGCGCGGTGATGATCGTCGCCTTGGGGTTTTCCAACCCGATGCGGTCCATCGCCTCGCGGAACAATTTGCGGTCTTCAGCCATTTCAATGGCCTCGCGCTTGGCGCCAATCATCTCGACGCCGAATTTTTCGAGCACGCCCATTTCTTCCAGCGCAAGCGAGGTGTTCAACCCCGTCTGCCCGCCCATCGTCGGCAACAATGCGTCGGGGCGTTCTTTTTCGATGATCTTGGCGACAACTTCGGGTGTGATCGGCTCGATATAGGTGGCATCGGCCAGACCGGGGTCGGTCATGATCGTCGCCGGGTTCGAGTTGACCAAAACCACGCGATAACCCTCTTCGCGCAGCGCCTTGCAGGCTTGTGCGCCAGAGTAATCAAATTCGCACGCCTGACCGATCACAATCGGTCCCGCTCCAATGATCATGATCGACTGAATATCGGTTCTTTTTGGCATAACGGACCTCGGGGTTCAGCGCGGGGGGTGAGGGCATCGCGCAAATCTTGGTGGGTTATAGACGTCGAACGCCGGGGTTCAAGGGCATAAGGCGCATTGTCGCGCTTCATCTGCTGTTGCCGTAATTTAGACTTTACTTAATTAAGTGGGTGGACAACAAATGATCTGACAGAATCCCAAGCCAAAGGGCCACACCATGACGCCACTGCCCCAGACCTTTGCCGCCCTTGCCGATCCTGTCCGCTTTGCCATCGTGGAGCGGCTGTTGAACGAAGGTGAATTGGCGGCGGGCGATCTGGGTGCAGGGTTCGGGATTTCCAGCCCGGCGGTGTCGCAACATCTTGGGGTGCTTCGGGCGGCGGGGCTGGTCAACCGTCGGGCCATGGCGCAGCGCCGGATGTATTCCATCCGGCCCGAGGGGCTTCTTGCGGTTGCGGATTGGGCCGCCGAGGCGCGGCGTTTTTGGGAAAGCAGCTTTGACCGATTGGACCGTGCGCTGGCCAAGGAGATAGGCAAACCATGACCGACCTGACGATTGAACGCCACTTCAACGCGCCACAGGCATTAGTCTTTGCCTTTTTGACCGAGGCCGAAAACCTGTTGCAATGGTGGGGTCACGAGGGCTGGACCCTTCAGGAATATCAACTCGACCTGACCCAACCCGGCCAATGGTTTTCGCGTTTTGCCGGGGCCGAAAGCGGGATCTATCACATGAGCGGCCAGGTGCTGGCGGTCACGCCACCGAAACAAGTTCATATTACATGGGCCTGGCACGATGATCAGGGCAGGCGCGGTGCGGAAAGCGAGGTCATTTTCAATGTGGAACCCGATGGCCCCGACAAAAGCCGCCTGATCCTGTATCACAATGGCCTGCCCAGCGATGATGTCGCCAAGGGTCATGAAGCCGGATGGGCCGCGACACTCCGCAGGCTGGAGACTTTGTTTGACCACCCCGAATTACCCAAAAACTTAACAGGAGACGAAAAATGGCCAAATTCATGTTTGCATATCACGGCGGCGGCATGCCGGAGACCGAAGAAGAAGGAAAGCGGATGATGGCCGCCTGGATGGCCTGGATGGGCGAATGTGGTGCGGCGATGGTGGACGGCGGCAATCCCGTCGGCATGTCATCGACCCTCAGCGCCGATGGCTTTGCCGACGGCGGCGGCGCCAACCCATTGTCCGGCTACAGCATCATCGAGGCCGAAAGCATCGAAGCTGCGGCCGAACTGGGCAAGGGATGTCCGATCCTGGAAGGTGGCAAAGGCACGATCGAAATCGCGCCAATCATCGAAATGTAACAGATCGGCGCTCCTCCGACCTTGTGGTCGTCGTCGCGAAGACGGCCCGCAAGGGGCGGAAGAGCGCCCTCTCTGCTTGACTTTCTGGCCCGGGCGCGGTGTATCGGCGCGAACCGCAAAGACCCACCGGAGCCCGCAAATGCACGCCTATCGCAGCCAAACCTGCGCCGACCTGAACAAATCCAACGTCGGTCAAACCGTCCGCCTCTCTGGCTGGGTGCATCGCGTCCGGGATCATGGTGGCGTCTTGTTCATCGACCTGCGCGACACATATGGCATCACCCAGGTGCTGTGCGATTCCGACAGCCCGGCATTTGCCGCCTTGGAAAAGGTCCGCTCGGAATGGTGCATTCGCATTGATGGCGAGGTCAAGGCGCGCGACGAGAGCCTGATCAACCCAAAGCTGCCCACCGGCGAAATCGAGGTCTATGTCCGCGACATGGAAGTGCTGGGCGCATCAGAGGAATTGCCGCTGATCGTGTTCGGCGATCAGGAATACCCCGAGGAAACCCGCCTGCGCTATCGCTATCTCGACCTGCGCCGCGAGGTGATGCAGAACAACATGAAGCTGCGTTCCGACGTCGTGGCCTCGATGCGCCGCCGGATGTGGGACAGCAATTTCCGCGAATTCCAGACCCCGATCATCACCGCATCCAGCCCCGAAGGCGCGCGTGACTTCCTTGTGCCGTCCCGTCTGCACCCTGGCAAATTCTATGCCCTGCCCCAGGCGCCACAGCAGTTCAAACAGCTGATCATGGTGTCCGGCTATGACAAATATTTCCAGATCGCGCCCTGTTTCCGCGACGAAGACCCGCGCGCGGATCGCAGCCCGACCGATTTCTACCAACTCGACCTCGAAATGTCGTTTGTTGAGCAACAGGATGTGTTCGACACGATCCAGCCTGTTCTGACCGGCATTTTCGAAGAATTCGGTGGTGGCCGGAAGGTTGACCAGGAGTGGCCGCAGATTTCCTATCGCGACGCTGCGCTTTGGTATGGCAGCGACAAACCCGACCTGCGCAACCCGATCAAGATGCAGGTCGTGTCCGAACATTTCGCAGGCTCTGGTTTTGCGATCTTTGCCAAGCTGCTGGAGCAGGAAGGCACCGAAATCCGCGCCATTCCCGCACCCAAGGGCGGCAGCCGCAAGTTCTGTGACAGAATGAACAAATTCGCCCAGGAACAAGGCCTGCCGGGCATGGGCTATATCTTCTGGCGGGAAAAAACCGCAGATGCCGTGGCGCAAGAGCTGGGCATCAAGGTAAAAGAAGCCCAGGCCAAGCTGAAATCGGGCGAGATCGAGGGCGGCATGGAAGCCGCCGGTCCGCTGGCCAAGAACATCGGCCCCGAGCGCACCGAAGCCATCCGCCAGCAATTGGGTCTGGATGTCGGCGATGCGGCGTTTTTCCTTGGTGGCAAACCCAAGGCGTTTGAAACCGTCGCCGGCAAGGCGCGCAATGTCATCGGCGAAGAGCTGGGCCTGACCGACAAGGACCGTTTTGCCTTTGCCTGGATCGTCGATTTCCCGATCTATGAAAAAGACGAAGAAAGCGGCAAGATCGACTTTGAACACAACCCGTTCTCGATGCCGCAGGGCGGGATGGATGCGCTGAATGGCGATCCGTTGGATGTGCTGGGCTATCAATATGACCTGGCCTGTAACGGCTATGAACTGGTCTCTGGCGCGATCCGGAACCACAAGCCGGAAATCATGTTCAAAGCGTTTGAAATCGCCGGCTATGGTGCCGACGAGGTCAAGAAACGCTTTGGCGGCATGGTCAACGCCTTTCAATATGGCGCGCCGCCGCACGGGGGCTGTGCCGCCGGTATCGACCGGATTGTCATGCTGTTGGCCGATCAGGACAACATCCGCGAGGTCATCATGTTCCCGATGAACCAACGCGCCGAGGACCTGATGATGTCCGCCCCATCCGAACCGATGTCGGATCAGTTGATGGAATTGGGACTGCGGGTGATCCCGCAGGACAGCTAGGTCTGGCGGCATTGGCGCATGGCGGAAAGACACTGGTTTTTCCCCATTGCGCCAATTTGCCAACCCCCTATCCTGCCCTGAACTGACGAAAGCCGATGCGATGAACGTTCTGGGTGAAAAAGTCGAAGACTGGGCCCCACCGCCGGCCCCGAAAGGTGCGGTGATGCAAGGCCAATATGCCCGGCTGGAACCGCTGGATGCCGAACAGCACGCCGCTTTGCTGTTCCGCGCTTTTGAAGGCCATGACGCGCGCTGGGACTACATGTCTTACGGCCCGTTCCATTCCGCCGCGCAATATCATCGTTGGGTGCGGGAAACCGTTGTGGCACCGGGTCAGGTTTTTTATGCGATCAAGGATCTGGACAGCGGCAAATTCGGCGGAGTCGCGAGCTATCTGCGGATCAACCCGGCGGAAGGCTCGATTGAAGTCGGCAACATCCAACTTTCGCCTGATCTTGCGGGCAGTCGCGCCGCGACTGAGGCGATGTATCTGATGATGCAATGGGCGTTTCAGGCCGGGTATCGGCGCTATGAATGGAAATGCAACGCGCTGAACCTGCCGTCGCGCCGCGCCGCGCAACGGCTGGGTTTCAGCTATGAAGGCGTCTTTCGTCAGGCGATGGTGGTCAAGGGCCGCAACCGCGACACCGCCTGGTTTGCCGCAATCGACCGTGAATGGCCCGCCTTGCAAGAGGCGTTTTCCGCTTGGTTGGCGCCGTCAAATTTCGACGCGGATGGCCGCCAGAAAGAGCGGCTGAGCGATCTGACCCGGCTGGTGCGTGCCGCCAACGACCCCACGCTTTAGAGGTTTGAGGACATCGCCGCCGGGCAGCGGATGGCGTGCGCCCCCACTGTGACAGGTCGGCACGCAGTCACCCGGTTTACCCAAAGGTTTCGAATTTGATCTGATTGCTCCCGATCCCGGCCTGCTCAAGGCCCGATTTGATGTCCATCATGAACCCCAGCGGACCGCAGAGCAGGAATTGCGCGTCCGGTTTTATGCCCTCGGGCAACAGGCTTTCTGCTGTGATCCGGCCTTGGGCGTCATGGTGCAGACCGATTTTGTCCTCTGGGTTTGGCGCGCTGAAAAAGATGTGTTTTTCGATGTTTACACGGGCCGCGACAAGCGCGTCGACTTCATCGCGCAGGGCGTATTGGCGTCCATTCCGTGTGCCGTGGACAAACCGGATTTCGCGGTCATCGCCCTGGGTCACAAGCTGGCGGAGCATGGCAAGCATGGGTGTTATCCCGACGCCAGCGCTGACCAATATGATCGGCCCATCCCCTTTTGGAACCACAAAATCACCGGCGGGCGGCTTGGCCTCGATCACATCACCGATCTGCACGTGGTCGTGCAGAAATTGCGAGGCAAGGCCAGCCGGCTCACGCTTGACCGTGATCCGGTAATGCCCTTCACCGGATGTGTTCGACAGGGAATAGGTGCGGCGCAGCTTGCTGGCCTGCCCGGGGATGTTCAGCGCAATGGGCAAATGCTGACCGCCAAGAAACGGCGCGGGCGCGGTGCCGTTCGCGGGTGTCAGGTGAAAGGACGTGATGCCCTCGGCCTCTACCACTTTATCGCTTACAATCAGGTTGCTGGCGGGGGTGGGTTTGGCCGACCACCGCAATGACAAGGCGGCGGGACGGTCGATCACGGCGTCGATTTCAACCTCGATCACGCGCAGGATGCTGGGGTCGCGTGCTTCGGCTGGGGTCCAGTCAATGCTGGCCCGTCCGGTCACATGCAGCAAGCCGCCACTGGCGAAATCGACAAACAACAGGCCGATACACGGGTCTTCCAACAGATTGCCGATGGTGTTGAAGAAATTGTTGCCGGTGTAATCGGGAATACGCAGGCGATTGGGGCCGACCACCCGGACAAACCCCGCCTCGCCCCCCCGGTGAGAGGCGTCAAAGCCGTTAGAAACAGCGCCCTGCTGAC
This sequence comes from Marinovum sp. 2_MG-2023, assembly GCF_030548265.1. NCBI lineage: Bacteria > Pseudomonadati > Pseudomonadota > Alphaproteobacteria > Rhodobacterales > Roseobacteraceae > Marinovum > Marinovum sp. 2_MG-2023. Next base: position 136,259 of record NZ_JAUOSD010000004.1, read on the forward strand.
CTTGGCGCCCTGATCCGATGAACAGCGTATCGGCGGCGGCGATCCGGGCAATTTGATCTTGGGTCAGCTGGTCGGTTGCCACCGCCTCAACCGGAGCGATCAGGGGCTCGCGCCACCATTCCCGTTCGTTGATGTATTTGGGGCAATTTCCAAACGACTGGCGCACATCAATGGCAAAGCCGCCCGGCGTGGGGCGCGTTTGGCCGGTCATCCGGTTGCGGCGGCGGGTGGCAAGCTCGATCCCGACAACGCCAATATCCACCTGCGCCCCAAGGCCCGCCGCCAATGGATCACTTGGATCAACCTGCGTGGACAGGGTGAGGGTCCGGGGATCTGGCGATTGAATAAACCCGTCTTCCCCCTCGACAATTGTGGCCCAAACCTGGCCCTTTGCATCGCTGGAGGCGACGACAAGAAAGGGCTGTGCCTGAAAAAACGCGCGGTGTTGCGCGGGCATGAAATCGCGGATGAACGGACCGGCGCGTTCTGCGATGTCGCTGGCGCCAGCGCGTTTTTGTGCAGCCAATTCGCCACTGTGAAAGGGGGCGTTCCGATCCGGCATTGTCCTGATCCTTTTGCAGTTTTTCGGGGTCAGAGGCCCAGATCACTTAGTCCCGGATGACCGTCCGGGCGCCGCCCAAGGGGCCAGTGGAACTTGCGCTCTTTTTCCGTGATCGGGTGTTCGTTGATGCTGGCAAACCGATTGGCCATATAGCCGTTTTTGTCGAATTCCCAATTCTCGTTCCCGTAGGCACGGAACCAGTTGCCGCTGTCGTCGTGGTATTCATAGGCGTAGCGCACCGCGATGCGGTTGCCCTCATAGGCCCACAACTCCTTGATCAAACGGTAGTCGAGTTCCTTGGCCCATTTGCGGGTCAGGAACGCCTCGATCTCGGCATGGCCTTGCGGAAATTCAGCCCGATTGCGCCACTTGCTGTCGGGGGTATAGGCGCGCGTGACCTTGGCCGGGTCGCGCCCATTCCAACCATCTTCGGCAAGACGGACCTTCTCAATCGCGGTGTCGCGGGTGAACGGGGGAAGAGGATGGCGGGGGGCGGTATCGGTCATCGAAATATCCTTGGCGGGCAGGGGATCTGGTGAAGGCGCAGAACGCGGCCTCCACCCGACACAGGATCAGGCAACAAGGCCCGCTGCGGTGGCGGGCATCGCTTCAAAGCCATCAAGCGCCTCGAAACGGGTGAGCCAGGCGCGCACATTGGGATAGGGTTCAAGCGAGATATTCCCTTCGGGCGCATGTGCCGTATAGGAATAGGCGGCAACGTCGGCGATGGTTGGGCGATCCCCGACCAGCCAATCGCGCCCAGCCAAACCCGCTTCGAGCTTTTGCATCGCCTTGGCGGCGGTTGCAGCGGCAAAATCGGCATTCAACGGCGCGCCAAACACGGTAATCAGACGGGCAGCACAAGAGCCAAAGGCGATTTCACCCGCCGCCAGCGTCAACCAGCGCTGCACATTGGCCTCACCCACCGCATCACTTGGCATCCAATCGGGCGCATATTGGCGCGCAAGATAGACAAGGATGGCATTGGAATCCGACACGACCACATCGCCGTCTTCCAAAACGGGCACCTGACCGTTCGGGTTCATCGCCAGAAATTCCGGCGTCTTGTGGGCACCCGCCGCCAGATCGACATGAACGGCGTCATGGGCAATCCCCGCAAGCTTGGCAAAGACCAAGGCACGGTGGGCATGGCCAGATTTCGGAAAGTGGTGAATGCGAACGGCGTTGGACATCTTTCAGCTCCTGCTTTGTGTTTGGCGTGTCTGCCCCATCAGATGCCACTTGCGCATCTGGATGATAATTGCCACTTTTAGAGGATGTTTAAGCCCCCACAGGGCGCAATGCGCCATGGATAAGATCGACCGAATGCGCGCCTTTGCATTGGTTGCAAAACACGCGTCCTTTACCACGGCGGCCAAACGCCTGGGGAAATCCGCGCGGTTGGTCAGTAAATATGTTGCCGATCTGGAAGATGCGTTGGGGGTTCAACTGCTCAACCGGACAACACGTAGTGTTTCCCTGACCGATGCGGGCGCGACGTATCTGGCCATGTGCGAACCGCTACTGGAAGGTTTTGACGAGCTTGAAGAAACGGTTCGAAATGAACAGAGATCATTGCGCGGGGTGATACGCATTTCCGCCCCGACCGGTTTTGGCTCTGTCCGGCTTGCACCGTCGCTTGCGGCCTTTGCCGCGCAACACCCCGAGGTCGACATCGACCTTCGGCTTTCAGATCAAAGGGTTTCGATCATCGAAGAGGGGCTGGACCTTGCTGTGCGGATCGGCCCCATGCGCGACAGCTCGCTCAAGGTGCGACAACTGGGGCCGATGCCCCTGATCGTGAGCGCGGCGCCAGCCTATCTGGCGCGTGCGGGAACACCGGCGCATCCAAACGCGCTGCCCACGCATGATTGCATTCTGGATGGCAACATGACGGACCCGACAATCTGGAGGTTCAACGTAGACGGAGCGCCGGTGGCGATTCATCTCACCGGGCGGCTCCGCGCGAATGCGCCCGCCGCGACGGCGCGCCTTGCCATAGCGGGGGCCGGCATCGCGCGTTGCCCGGCCTATTCCGTCGCCGAAGCCTTGCAGTCCGGTGCCCTGATCGAGCTTTTCCCGGAATATCGCGTCGCGCCCTACACCGTGGCCGCATTGTTCCCACAAAACCGCCGCCTGACCCGCCGCGTGCGCGCCCTGATCGACCATCTTGCGAATGATGAGGATATATCGACCGCAGGCTCCTGATGGATGGGCCGCTTTTCGAAGCCAGCCGGGGGGATGGCCTAGTGCTTTTGTGTCCGATCAACCGGTTCGGGCAACAAGGCTCAAGCCATTGAATAGAAGCGGTTACATATATTCAGACGCCATCCGTGACGCGCAAAATCATGCGCGCCACACGGGTTTATTCGCTTGGCCGAAAGACCTCAGAAGTCGAGGTTTTCCACACTCAGCGCGTTCTTCTGGATGAACTCGCGACGTGGTTCGACCACGTCGCCCATCAGCTTGGTAAAGATGTCATCAGCCTCGGCCAGATCGTCGATCTTGACCTGCAGGAAGGTGCGCGCGTCGGGGTCGAGCGTGGTTTCCCAAAGCTGATCCGGGTTCATTTCGCCCAGACCTTTGTAGCGTTGCAGGGTATTGCCCTTTTCGCCCTCTTCCAGAATGGCCGCCAACAGATCAAGCGGGCCCTGGATGATTTGCGAACGTTCCTTGCGGTGCAACGACGCGGCAGAGCCGTAAACTTCTTGCAGGTTCTGGGTGAAGGTGCCCGTGCGCCGGGCCTCGCCCGAGCGCAGCATCGGGCCGTCCAATGTCCGCACCTCTTCAACACCACGCAGAATGCGGGCCAATCGGATACCGTGATCCTGGGTGATGCGACCGCGCCAACCCTTTTCGTATTCCAGCGCAATCAGGTCCAGCCGCCGCGCCACCTTGTCTGCGACGCCCTGAAGATCGGCATCGACAGCACCCGGCACAAAAGCCCCGGCAATGGCGGCCTGTTCAAGGATGTGACGCGGGTAATGCGTTGGAAAGGCGTCCAAAACCCGTTTAAGCTGCCGCGCCTCTTCCACCACGCGGAACAGATCCTGACCGGCCATTTCCGCGCCATCCGCCAGTTTCAGCGTCGCGCCGTCAACACCCTGATTCATCAGGTAGTCATCCATCGCGGCCTGATCTTTCAGATAGACCTCGGACTTGCCGCGCGACACCTTATAAAGCGGCGGTTGCGCGATATAGAGATAACCACCTTCGATCAATTCCGGCATTTGGCGGAAGAAGAACGTCAGCAGAAGCGTGCGGATATGCGCGCCATCGACGTCGGCGTCAGTCATGATGACAATCTTGTGGTAGCGCAGTTTTTCGATGTTGAATTCGTCGCGCCCGATGCCGGTGCCCAGCGCCATCACCAGATTGCCGATCTCCTGGCTGCCCAGCATCCGGTCAAACCGTGCGCGTTCAACGTTCAGGATCTTACCCTTCAACGGCAGGATCGCCTGGGTGCCCCGGTCGCGACCGGTCTGGGCCGATCCGCCGGCGCTGTCACCCTCGACGAGGAACAATTCGGTCTTGGACGGATCTTTTTCCGAACAATCCTTCAGCTTGCCCGCAAGGAAGTTCACATCCATCGCCGATTTGCGGCGGGTCAATTCGCGGGCCTTGCGGGCGGCTTCGCGGGCCATGGCGGCCTCGACGATCTTGCCGACAATCATCTTGGCCTGCGCCGGGTTTTCCTCGAACCATTCAGACAGCTTTTCGCCAACCAGATTCTCGACCGCTGGGCGCACTTCGGAGCTGACCAGTTTGTCCTTGGTCTGCGAGCTGAATTTTGGATCGGGCACTTTGACCGACAACACACATGTCAGGCCCTCGCGCGCGTCATCGCCGGTAAAGCTGATCTTTTCGCGTTTTGCGATTCCGCTTTCCTGTGCATAGCGCGTCAGGGTGCGGGTCAGCGCCCCACGGAACCCGGCAAGGTGCGCGCCACCGTCGCGCTGCGGGATGTTGTTGGTAAAGGGCAGCACCGTTTCGTGATAGCTGTCGTTCCACCACATCGCCACTTCGACACCGATGTCGTCGCGGTCACCCGCCACATAAATCGGCTCTTCCATCATCGGGCTTTTGTGGCGATCCACGTATTTGACGAATTCCTTGACGCCACCCTCGTAAATCAGTTCCACATGCAGCGGCTCTGCCGGGCGATCATCCTCAAGAATGATTTTCACACCGGAGTTGAGGAAGGCAAGCTCACGCAACCGCTTTTCCAAGGTGTCAAACACATAGTCGAGGTTGGAAAACGTGTCGGTTGAAGCCAGGAACCGTACCTCGGTGCCGGATTCACCCACCGCATCGCGCACCACGCGCAGATGTTCGGTGGTCTCGCCATGTTCGAACTTGGCGTAGTGTTCCTTGCCATTGCGCCAGACGCGCAATTCCAACCAGACAGAAAGCGCGTTCACCACCGACACGCCCACGCCGTGCAAACCACCCGACACCTTATAGGAATTGCTGTCGAATTTACCGCCGGCGTGCAGCTGGGTCATGATGACCTCGGCGGCGGAAACGCCCTCTTCCTCGTGGATGTCCACGGGAATACCCCGGCCATTGTCACGCACGGAAACCGAGTTGTCGGCGTGAATTTTCACGTGGACATAGTCGGCATGACCGGCCAGCGCCTCGTCAATGCCGTTGTCCACGACCTCATACACCATATGGTGCAGACCCGAACCATCGTCCGTATCGCCGATATACATACCGGGACGTTTGCGGACAGCTTCTAAGCCTTTGAGAACCTTAATCGAATCCGCGCCATATTCGGGTGCGGGATTTGCTTGCTCGGACATGCGTTGCCTTCTTTTTCTCTCGCCCGAAATATAAGGTGTTTTTGGGGGCATGTCACGCAGATGCCACAATATTTTGTGTCACCTCTGCGTGGCCCCTAGGCGGGCGCCACCCGGGATTCGCCCGCGGTTTCCGACACTTCGAACCGCTGCGCGCGATCCCCAAGGTCGGTGAACAATTCCGCGCCGGTGCCGGTCATCCAGGCCTGCGCGCCCAGCGCCCAGATTTCATCATAAAGCGCGGCACGGCGGGCTGCGTCCAGATGTGCCGCGACCTCGTCCAGCAACAGGATCGGCGGGCTGCCAATGTCATTGGCCAGCGCGCGGGCATTGGCCAGTATCAGCGAAATCAAAAGCGCCTTCTGCTCGCCGGTGGAACAATCACGGGCCAGCGTACCTTTGGCGGTGTAAACCGCATGAAGATCGGTGCGGTGCGGTCCAATCATCGCCCGACCGACGATCATGTCGCGGGATCGGCTGTTGGCAAGGGCGGTGCGCAGCGCCTCTTCCCCGTCCGGCATGTCGTCGTCTGGTGCCGTCAGTTCCAGGGTGCTGACCGGAAACGCGGTCTCGGCCTCTGCCTGGGCCGCAGCGATCCGCGTCAGGGTCGCCTGGCGATTGCCATGGATCACCGCGCCGGCGCGGGCCATCTGCACCTCTAACGCGGCATACCAATGACCGTCGCGCACTTGATCCTTGAGCAGACGATTGCGTTCCCGCATCGCCTTTTCGTAATCGAGCACCGCTTGGGCATGTTCGGGAAAAAAGCTGAGCGTCATCCGGTCCAGAAACCGCCGCCGTCCATCTGCGCCTTCTATCCACAACCGATCCATTGCGGGGATTAGCCACAGCACACGGGCCAATTTGGCCAAAGCCACCTGTGCGGCGGGTTTGCCGTCCACCTTCACCTGCCGCGATGCGCCGTTTTCCGATTGGCTCTCAATCTCGCGCGGGCGGCCTTCGACATGCAACTCGCCAGAGATCTTCCAGCCCAATGCCTCGGGGCGGCGGGTCATATCCTCGGCGCTGGCACGGCGCAGCCCGCGACCGGGGGAAAACAGCGACACTGCCTCCAGGATATTGGTCTTGCCCGCGCCGTTGTCACCAAACAGGGCCACCGGACGCGCATCACAGGTCATCGCCACATGTTTATGCGAGCGAAAATGCGACAGTTTCAGACGGGTCAGATGGCTGGGCAGCGCAGAGGGCAATCTGTGCCCTGCCCCGTTATACCCGCATCGGCATGACGACATAGACCGCGCTGGTGTCGTTGCCTTCGCGCATCAGGGTCGGATCACCGGAGGAGTTGAACATGAACACCGCGTTTTCACGATCCACCTGGCTGGCGATTTCCAGCAGGTATTTCGCGTTGAACCCGATTTCCAACCGTTCGTCGGCATAGGCCACGGCCAGCTCTTCTTCGGCTGCGCCGCTGTCGGGCGCATTGACCGACAGTACCAGCCGATCTTCGTCGAGCGACAATTTCACCGCCCGCGAACGTTCCGAACTGACGGTCGCAACCCGGTCCACTGCGCGGGCGAAATCGGATGCATCGACTTCCAGCTTGCGGGTGTTGCCCTGGGGAATGACGCGGGTGTAGTCGGGGAATGTGCCGTCAATGACCTTGGACGTCAGGGTGATTTCCGGGGTGGCAAAGCGCACTTTGGTTTCCGACACAGAAACCGCGATTTCCATATCGTCATCATCCAGAAGCTTGCGCATTTCGCCCACGGTCTTGCGCGGGACAATCACGCCGGGCATTTCCGCCGCACCATCAGGCAGATCAGCGTCAATCCGCGCCAGCCGGTGACCATCGGTCGCCACACAGCGCAGAACCTTGCCGCCTTCGGCATCAGAGACATGCATATACACGCCGTTCAGGTAATACCGGGTTTCTTCCGTCGAAATCGCGAATTTCGATTTATCGAACAACCGGCGCAGCACCGGGGCCGGGGCGGAAAAGTTCGACGAATATTCCGAAGTCGCCATGACCGGGAAATCTTCTTTTGGCAGGGTCGCCAACGAGAAGTTGGACCGCCCGGCTTCGACCGTCAGACGACCATTTGTTGGCTCTTCGGTCAGCGTGACCAAGGCGCCGTCCGGCAATTTGCGGACAATTTCGTGCAATGTGACGGCAGAGACCGTCGTTGCACCGGCGCGCTCGACCTGGGCCGGGGCCTTGTCCACCACTTCGATGTCAAGATCGGTCGCCCGAAAGGACACGGTGTCCCCCTCCGCCTCGATCAGCACATTTGCCAGGATCGGGATGGTGTTGCGCCGTTCGACAACCGATTGCGCCTGCGCCACTGCCTTGAGCAATGTGCCGCGTTCGATACTGATCTTCATATCCCTGTCCCTCCGAAAGCCCGGAACCGGCACGTTAGCCGCATCCCCCATGTGCTCCAAGCCCTTTTCGGGCGTTGCTGTGAGGTTTCCAATGGTTTGAGGGGGGCGTCAAGGGTGCCGCAGGCAAGGAAAGTCTCTTGCCTGCTCTTTTGGCAACTATGGCCTAGGCTTCCAGCGTCCGGCGCAGCATTTCCAGATCTTCGGCAATCTGGCCATCCTGGATCTTCAACTCTTCAATCCGACGCACGCCATGCATGACCGTGGTATGATCGCGCCCGCCAAACCGACGGCCAATTTCCGGCAAGGACCGGCTGGTCAATTGCTTGCAGAGATACATTGCCACCTGACGTGGACGGGCAAAGACCCGCAGCCGCTTCGGCCCAACCAGTTCAGACAGGCGAATATTGTAATGCTCGGCCACCTGACGCTGGATTTCCTCGATGGTGATCTTGCGTTCCGATGCCCGCAGCACGTCTGCAAGACAATCCTGCGTCAGTTCCATGGTGATCGGCCGACCAACAAGCGACGCAAAGGCGAACAGCCGGGTCAGCGCCCCTTCCAGCACGCGCACGTTGGTGGAAATGCGATGCGCCAGGAATTCCAGAACCTTTTCGTCCAACTCCAGCTCGGGATATTGCAGACGATGCGTGGCCAGTTTGGAATGCAGAATACCCAGACGCAGTTCATAATCGGTGGGGTGCAGATCCACCACCAGGCCCGATTGCAAACGCGACTGAATCCGGTTTTCCAGATCCTTGATCTCGCCCGGCGCACGATCCGCGGAAATGATGATCTGTTTGTTCTGATCGACCAACGCGTTGAAAGTGTGAAAGAATTCCTCTTGGGTTGAATCCTTGCCGGCGATGAATTGCACGTCATCGACCATCAGCACATCAACCGAACGGAAGATCTGTTTGAAATCCATCATCTTGCGGTCGCGCAGCGCCTGAACAAAGCGATACATGAATTGTTCGGCCGACAGATACAGCACATTCAAATGCGGGGAACGCGACTTCAGCTCCCATGCGATGGCATGCATCAGGTGGGTTTTGCCCAATCCGACGCCACCATAGAGAAACAGCGGGTTAAAGGTGACTTCACCGCCCTCGCCCACCCGGCGCGCGGCAGCATGCGCCAATTCATTCGGTTTGCCGACGACAAAAGTGTCAAAGGTGAACCGTTTGTCCAAAGGTGCGCTTGGCAACAGATCAGCCAAATCGGACCTCGGCATTGACTTGGGTTGCGACGACTTCGACGGGGCGGGTTTTGCCGGGCCGCGCGGCACCGGAGACATTTTGGCACTCTGCCCGGCCTGCGCCATTGGGCTGGTTGCCTTGTTCGCCGGCACGTCGAATTGAAGACGGCGCACTTCGGCGCCGGCCGTGCTCATCGTGTATTGCAGCAACTCGCCATAATTCCGGTGCACATAGTTGCCCAGAAAACTGGTTGGCACAGCAAAGCGGGCGATCCCGTCTGTCACACCTTCGAATTCGAGCGGCTCAATCCAGTTGGCATAATTGTTTGCCCCCACGGTTTCCCGCAACTGCCCTTGTAGTGCTCCCCATTGGTCTTCTGTCATTTGTCCCTGCATCTGTTCCCGATTTTCCGAATGTCCCTCAACATCCGGTCCCCTACTAATAGAACGCGCCGCACGGTCCCCTGCCGGATACCCAACAGCGTGCGCCTACCTGTACAGACACCTTTCCCGACCAGGGGTGAGTGCCCCTGGGAATCGGTATCTGGCCGAACCTAACTTGTTGGACATGGCTGTGAGCAAATGCTCTAACTCGTTCAAATTCCACCGCTTTCCGGTGGTTCTTTGACCAAGCCAGTCGTGGCAAATCGACTGTTTCCGCCTGTCCCCCCAACTTCACGACATGAATCGCAAGATGAACTTAGCAAGTCGCGCCGCGGAGCGGCAACCCAAACTAAATGTTGACTCAGGGAATGGCGAAAAAGAATCTATCGGGCTGTGCAGACAGGACACAAACCCGCCAATGAAAGGCCTTTGAAACAAAAAAAGACACCCGAAGATCCGGGTGCCCTTGCGTTTTGTATAGCGACGTGGAAACGCGATTTCAGCGCGACTCAGCCGATGGCTTTGACCCGTGCAGCCAGGCGCGACATCTTCCGCGCGGCGGTGTTTTTGTGCAGGATACCTTTGGTAACGCCACGCATCAGCTCGGGCTGAGCGGCGCGAAGTGCGGCAACCGCAACCTCTTTGTCACCAGCTTCGATCGCTTCTTCTACTTTGCGCAGATAGGTGCGCATGCGCGAACGGCGGGCTTTGTTGACGGCAAAACGTTTCTCGTTCTGGCGGGCGCGTTTTTTGGACTGGGGCGTATTTGCCATGCTGATCTTCCCTTTCGAGGGTCTGGTATTTTCAATAGCGCAATGCCGGACCGCCCGGACCCCGGCCAAAACTGGCACCGGTCTGAGATGATTCTAGCCTAAGCGGGCTGCACGCGCATGTATGGCGGCGGGATATACGCAACTTCGCCGCGTTTGCAAAGGCCAAATTTGGGCAATCCAGCCTTTGCCTGTGTGATTACTTGTCGCGGAACTGTGGCTGACGCTTTTCCTGGAACGCTGCCATGCCTTCGGTCTGGTCTTCGCTGGCAAACAGCGAATGGAACAGCCGCTTTTCAAACAACAGTCCCTCGGCCAGCGACACTTCCTCGGCCCGGTTCACCGCTTCCTTGGCGGCGCTTGCGGCCAGCATGGATTTTTCGGCTATTTTCTGGGCTGCGCCCTGGGCTTCTTCCATCAGCTTCTTGGCGGGCACCACGCGGCTGACAAGACCGGCGCGCTCGGCCTCTTCTGCATCCATGAAACGCCCGGTCAGGTGCATGTCCATGGATTTCGATTTGCCCACCAGCCGTGTCAAACGTTGGGTGCCGCCGAGTCCGGCAATCACACCAAGATTGATCTCTGGCTGGCCAAATTTTGCAGTGTCCGCCGCAATGATGAAGTCACACATCATTGCAAGCTCGCAACCGCCGCCCAGCGCGTACCCCGCCACAGCGGCGATGATCGGCTTGCGCACACCCATGATCTGGGCATGTTCAGGACCAAAGAAATCCTGGGTGAAGACATCGACAAAGGACTTTTCGGACATTTCCTTGATGTCCGCCCCGGCGGCAAAGGCCTTGGCCGAGCCGGTCAGCACAATGCAGCGCACCTTGTCGTTTTTCGTCGCCTCGCCCAGCGCCTGACACAGCTCGCCCAACAATTGCGAGTTCAGCGCATTCAGCGCGTCAGGACGGTTCAGGGTGATGGTGGCAACGTGGTCTTCTACTTCGACGATGATCGTCTCATAGGCCATGTAAAAAGCTTTCCGTTGTTTCGGTCAGTTTCCCGTGCTTATCAGCTTGATTGCGCGGTTCAAGCTATCTTTGACAGTTGGCACAATAGAAGCTTGATCGCCCAGATTGCACGATACGGGCAATTGTATCGTCACAATCCGGGGTGCGACAGGGGTCGCCCTCGCGGCCATAGACGTCAAAGCTGTGCTGAAAATATCCAAGTTCTCCATCGGCTTGGCGAAAATCCTTGAGCGATGATCCCCCCGCTTCAATCGCCGCCATCAACACGTCGCGAATGACCGGCACCAGCGCGTGCATCTGTGTTTCAGAAAGATCACGCGCTTTGCGAATTGGGGATATTCCGCAACGAAATAATGCCTCGCACACATAAATATTGCCCAATCCTGCGACGATTTTCTGATCCAGAAGCGCGGATTTGATCGGCGTGTTGCGACGGGCCAACGCCGTGGCCAGGTAGGTTTCGCTGAAATCATTGCCCAAAGGTTCCGGCCCCAGCTTGGCCAGAAGCGGATGCTCTTCTGCGCCTGCGGTCGGCAAAAGATCCATCGCGCCGAACCGACGCGGGTCGTTGAATGTGATGCGCGCCCCGCCCGCCATGTCGAAGACCACATGATCATGTTTTTCCGCCGCCGGGTGATCACGCACAAACCGCCCCTGCGGATCGCCGGAAATCAGGATGCGGCCCGACATGCCGAGATGGATCAACAGGGTTTCCCCGGAATCGAGGTCGGCCAGGATGTATTTCGACCGGCGCCGCAGGGCCAGAACCCGCCGCCCAGTCAGCCGCGCGGCCATATTTTCCGGAAATGGCCAACGCAGATCAGGCCGATTCACCGCCGCGGCTGCGATCACGTCGCCCTCCATCGCCGGGGCCATGCCGCGGCGCACGGTTTCAACTTCGGGTAATTCGGGCAAGTCGGTGCTCCCATACAAAGGGCCGCATTGTGTCGGCCTGTCAGCGCACTATAACAACACGCAACTGGAACCAAACGGCAAGCCCCATGACGCAGGACAATCCCAAGACCACGCATTTCGGCTACCAAACGGTGCCCGAAGAAGAAAAAGCCGGCCGCGTGCAGGGCGTTTTCGGCTCTGTTGCGTCCCGCTATGACGTGATGAACGACGCGATGTCGATGGGCATTCACCGGATCTGGAAAGATGCGATGATGGATTGGCTGGCGCCCCGCGCCGGGCAAAAGCTGCTGGATGTGGCGGGCGGCACCGGCGATATTTCGTTCCGTTTCCTGAAGCGGGCGGGCGCAGGCGGGGCCGAAACCACCCATGCCACCGTATTGGATCTGACCGAGCCGATGCTGGTCGAAGGCCGCAAACGTGCCGAGGCCGAAAGCATGGCCGACAGCCTCGATTGGGTGGTCGGGGACGCGATGGCCCTGCCCTTTGCCGACAACAGCTTTGATGTTTACACCATCAGTTTCGGCATTCGCAACGTCACCCGGCCGGCCGACGCCCTGGCCGAAGCCTATCGCGTGTTGCGCCCCGGTGGGCGGTTGATGGTGCTGGAATTCAGCCAGATCCCCAATCCCGGTCTGCAATGGGCCTATGACCGCTATTCATTTAATGTCATTCCCGAAATGGGCCGGTTGATCGCCAATGACCGCGACAGCTATCAATATCTGGTGGAATCCATCCGGCAATTCCCCGACCAGGAAACATTCTTGCAAATGGTGCGCGACGCAGGGTTCGAACAGGCGAAATACCGCAATTTGACGATGGGCGTGGCCTGTCTTCATTCCGGTTGGAAGATCTAGAATGCGTGGACCGCACAATATTTTCCGTCTGATCCGCACTGGCGCAACGCTGGAACGTACCGGCGCCATGAATGACGTATTGGACGCGTTTGACGCGCCAACGCCGCTGCGCATTGCCGCCAAGACGTTGGGCTGGCCGTTCAAATGGCTGGGCTATCGTGGCGATTCGGCCCTGCCGCCGGTCAGCCGCGCGCTGACGGCGATGGGACCGGCCTATATCAAGTTCGGTCAAATCCTGTCGACCCGCCCCGATGTGGTGGGGGACGACCTGGCGCTGCAATTGCGCGTCCTGCAGGACAAATTGCCACCCTTTACCGTTGCAGAGGCCCGCGCCACAATTTCCGCCGCATTGGGCCAACCTTCCGAGGCAATCTTTTCCGAAATCAGCGAACCTGTGGCGGCGGCCTCGATTGCGCAGGTACACAAGGCCGTTGTCGCCGAAACCGGCGAAACCGTGGCGATCAAGGTGCTGCGCCCCGGCATCGAACGCGCCTTTCACCGCGACATCGACGCGTTTTACTTTGCGGCCAAAACCGTGGAATTGCTGTCACCGTCTTCGCGCCGGTTGCACCCGATGGAGGTGATCCGCCATTTCGAAGGCGTGGTGACCGGCGAATTGGATTTGCGCCTGGAAAGCGCCGCCGCATCGGAATTCGCTGCCAACACCAAGGAAGACGCCGGGTTCCAACTGCCGGAAATCAAATGGCATTTGTCGGACCGCCGGGTGATGACCATGGGCTGGGCCGAGGGTGCGGCGCTTGGGGATAATGCCGCGTTGGACGCCGCCGGGCATGACCGGGTGGAACTGGCCGAACGCGTGCTGCAATTGTTCCTGAACCATGCGCTGCGCGACGGGTTCTTTCACGCTGACATGCATCAGGGCAACCTGAAGGTGGCGGCCAACGGCGATATCATCGCGTTTGATTTCGGCATCATGGGCCATATCGACGAATACACCCGCCGGGTTTACGCCGAAATTCTGTTTGGCTTTATCCGCCGCGATTACAAACGTGTCGCCGAGGTGCATTTCGAGGCCGGTTATGTGCCCGCCGACCGCGATGTCGATGAATTCGCCCGTGCCCTGCGCGCGGTGGGCGAGCCGATTTTCGGCATGGATGCGACGCGCATTTCCATGGCCAAATTGCTGGCCTATCTGTTTGAAGTGACTGAACGTTTCGGCATGGAAACCCGGACCGAGTTGATCCTGTTGCAGCGCACGATGGTGGTGGTCGAAGGGGTGGCGCGCTCGCTGAACCCACACACCAATATATGGGAGGTCGCCCATCCCATCGTCGAAAGCTATATTCGCAACAGCATCGGCCCGCGCGCCTTTCTGGAAGATCTGGCCAACACGGTAAAGGTTCTGGCGCGTTTCGGGCCCCGGTTGCCAGAGCTGGCAGAGGCCGCCCTGATTCAGCAGGTCGACAAAGCGGAACACAGAGACACGTCCCGCATTCTGCGCAGCCGGTGGCTGTTCCTGGCATGTGGGCTTGTGATGGGGGCGGGTCTGGCGGCGGTCTTCATTCCGCTTACCTGACCGTAGCCTTATGCCATCTTGGCGGCGCTGCCACCCTCGGGTGGCCAAACGCAAAACGGCGACCCAAGGGCCGCCGTTTCGTTTTTTGGGTCATTCCGACTCAGGGAGTTCCGGTCGAGCTGGACGTGCTCGAGGATCCACCATTGCCGCCACCGGCCGCAATCAAAACCAGAACGGTAACACCGCCAAGAATGGCGAGTGCAGTTGTATCGCCTTGAGTGGCGATAAATGGATCGGCCGCGACGTCAGCCGGTTCGGCCACTGCCGGAGCAGCAGACGCCAGCGTAACCGCTGCGGCCGCCGCCAATGCAAATTTCTTCATCATGTTCTCCAGACACTATTGGGTGAACACACACCCCACGCAGCGCCAGAGTACATTGAAATAGCTCAGGCTTCAAACCCGTTTGATCATGTTTTTGGCTCCGTTTTCGGCGCAAGCACCTGAGCGTCATTTCCGCAACAGTGGCGTTCATTTACTGCGGAAAACTGCCCCGAAACCCGATATTCTGCTGGTTTTTCATCCAAAAAAAATACCAATACACGCTTTGGTTGAGTTACTCTCTGATACCGGTAACAGAATCTGTCGCCAAAACATGCCCCCCCTTCAAAACGAGATAGGTTTGACCGTTGTCCACCCGTGCCTCTTGCACCCTGTTGTAGGTGGCCACCGATGTCACGCCAACAGACTCGCCATTGGTAAAATTTTCGACCGAAAAACTGTATTCCCCCATTGGCAAGGGTGCGCCGAACTCATCCACGCCAGCCCATTCAAATCGGGCCTGGCCAGGGGTCAGAGGATGCGACTGCTTCAGGTTTCCGGCCGCATCCCGCACCTCAAGCTGCGAAGTATCCGCGCCGGTGACCGTGGTGACCGCAAGCGACAGAGGCGCGCCATCGAAATACCCCGGAGCATCGCTGCGTACCTCGCGCCCCACCCAAGAGGCCAGATCCCCCAACCCGCCGACGCTGAGGAGCGACATCATGTTTTGCAAAAGATCATTGGTCACGACCTGCTGCTCCACCGACGAAAACGTCGCCAATTGCGCGGCATAATCCGATGAATCGATCGGGTTCAATGGATCCTGATTTTGCGCCTGGGTGGTCAACATTTTCAGAAAGGTTTCGTAATCCGAACTCAGGATCGCCTCGCTGCTGGCGGGTGTGGTCGTATTTGTGGCGGCGGTTGTCACCGATGTCGTGCTTGATGAAATCATTTGGGGCCTCCTATAGCCGAATATCCAATCGCGTGGCGCCAAGAGCCAAGCGTTCAGCCTGGGGGGCTGTGGCGGGTGCGTCCGCGCCTTCGGTTGCATTGGATTGCGGCTCCTCCGCAACCTGACCGATATCATCGCCGCCCGCGGCATTGCGATCGCGGCGGCCATTGAACGAGAATTCAAATGCGATGTCGTTGTAGCCAAGCTCGCGGAACGCCCGTTCAACGATGTCGATGTGACGCCGCATGAGATCATGGGTTTCCGGGCGTTCGCTAAGAATTTGCAACACAATCTGCCCGTCGCCCCCGGTCATTCGCATCCGCACATGGCCAAGCTCGTCTGGCCGCAGCGACAATTCAGTCACCTCGCCGGCGGCGCTTCGGGTGACAAGCGACAGTTGCTGCGCCACATCGCGGGCGACCATGGCATTTTGCATCTGAGTGGCGGGCTGCGGCGCGGTCACGCTCTGATGTGGAACGTCCCGCGTGGGCAGCGCGGCCAATTCGGACCGCGGCTGCACCGATTGCGTTTCGACGCCCGGTTGAAGGGCATTGGGTTTGGCGGGATCGCCACCTGATGCGTTGTCCGGTGGCGCGGCGATGCCCCGCGATGAAGGCTCCGCTGGTGATCCCGGCGTGCTGTAATCTGTCGGCAAAGCTGCCTTGGTTTGCGGTTCTTGCGCACGGCCCAAATCGGATGCGGCCATGGTTGTCGGCACGTCCGGTTTTTCGCGACCTTGCCCCTGATCTTGCGCGGGCATCCCGTTCGCGGTTGAAATTGCCTCGGTTGGTCTGGCGGCGGGCGCGATCCAGTCTGACCCTGTCAAAACCCCCAATGGCGTCTCCCTTGCGCCTTCACCCTTTGGCAAAGGTTGTGGCAATGCAACTCCCCCGGTGGTGTCCGGTGCCGCTCTGTGGGCTTGCGGCGTTGGCGGTGCCTCTACTTGCGGTGATCTGACGGGCGCAACAACGTCGGCCACCCCACCGCCCGCCATTCCCGATGATTGTCCCAGATCCGTCGCGATTGGCGCATTAATCGCGGGCACAAACGTTGTGGGGGGCGTTTGCGAGCTTTGAGATTGGTCGGCGGTTACCGGTTTGGCACCGGCCTCATTGCCCATGATTTGCACGACCTTCTGCGACCAGGCCAGTTCCGCCAAATTGCCCGGTTGTGACCCCTTGAATGGCGTCGACAATGCCGTTCCGCGACGTGTCGAGACCATATCAGACGGCAAAGCATCTTCGGTGGTGGCAAACCTTTGCGGTTCGTTTGACGTGACCAACCTAACCTCTTGGTCAGATTGCAAGGTAGTCGCAGTCAACTGCGTTAACGGTTCAGGTGCCGGACCCCTGTGACCGTTTGTTTCGGTCGGCGGATGCATCCGATCCCCTGAACCCGAAGCGATTTCCGGCGCTGCGGAGAATTCAATTTTGGCCCCACCCGGGTTCAATTCAATTTCCTGAGGGGCGGCTGTGTTAAATCGGCCGGTCCCTGCCGGTGTTCTGTCCGTCTTTGTCAGCCCCCTGGCGTCGGTGTTTTCAGGGTCGCCGGAAAGTGACGGTCCTTGGCCCGCACCCTGCGGATCGACGGGCAGTTGACCATCAACCGGCAATGCATATTTCTGATCTTTCGAGGCTACCTGCCCGAAACGCACTGGAATATCTGTCGTTTGATGGGGAATGACGGATCGCAGCCCATCTTCCGCCCGTGTAGAGCGCCGGATTTCGCTGTCGCCGGAAAGATCGGATGTCGGTCCAGACGACGGGATATGATACGCGACGTTGGCCATCTGGGGGGACTCCACCCCAGTGAGTTCCGGGTCACTGGCCGGAGGTTGTAGCCGGGAAACGGCCGTCGGACGGCTTGGGTCACGGGCGTGATCCGGTTCGTCATCCACCGATGCGACCAGACTGGGCACTGAATCCATATGATCAGCGGTTTCCACCGGATTTAGCTGGCTGGCATCCGCAAGACGCATGACATTTTTGACGATACCAACGCTTGGATCATTCTCCGCCCGGCCCGTCGGCGAAACAAACCCGGCTTCGACCGAAGCCTCCTCCGAAACCATGCCGAACGAAACCGGATCTTGTGCAGGACGAAAATTTGGAATGATGTCGCCGGGCTGGTGACCATCAATGCGCGCCTGCGGCTCCCCTCGACGATCCAAATCACCGCTGCTCTCACGAACTGGCGCAAACACATTGGTATTGTGCAAAAAATGCGACCCTGAAACGCTCCAGCTTGTCTCCCGCGAATTCTTTGGGGCGACGCCGGACTCAGATGCGCCGCGATCGGCTTCGGCCATTTGGTCATGGCTCATCGCGGTTGCAACATCCGCTTGCCGCAACCTTCCGGTTCCCGACTCTTCGGGTTCAGGCTGGATACCCTCCGCGTCCCAGGCGGCTTCGCCCTCTGCCGCCACTGTGGAGCCAACCTCGTCGGCTTTCGACGTTTGCTTTGCATGCACCGCCAATATGGGGTCACTTCTGACCGCATTCAGCTTGATGGCCCCATCCGCGAAGACCTTGGCAAAATCAATTGCCGCACCACCGCTGCCGGTCTTCGGATCCACCGGGATCAAACCGTTCAACATTACGCGTGAATGCGATTTGCGCGCATCCGGCCCGGTGCGCGCCGTCAAAGACAAGGTCGTGGAAACATCCGACTGCATGTGTTCTCCAGGAATTCTTCTCAATTCCGATGAATATCCACCATGTCGGTTACCGATTCTTTACCGATACTCCGGCAAATTGAGAAAAACCCGTTCAATTTTGAGGATTTTCCGATGCCGGATATGGTGCATTCAATTGCAATCGCGACAGGCCCTTTAGGGCAAACGAGCCGTGGGTTTGATCAAACTGAACAAAAGGCACGCAATATTCATCACGCCGCCCAAAAGCTCGAGGCGACTTTTCTTGCTGAAATGCTGAAATCCGCAGGTTTCGGCAAGCAGCGCGATTCTTTTGGCGGCGGTGCCGGCGAGGAACAATTTTCTTCGTTTCTTGTCCAGGCACAATCCGAAGCGATGGTGCGCGCCGGTGGTGTGGGTCTGACCGAAACCTTTGTCAAAGCTCTTATGGAGGCTGAAAAATGACCGAACAGGCAAGCGAAATTCTGGACGAACTCAATGATTTGCTCGATTCCGAGCGCAAGGCGCTTTTGCACGGCGATATTGATGAGGTTGGCCGCGTGCTGGACACCAAGGAACGACTGCTGCGCGAACTGACGGAAAGCGCCGATGTGGAAACCACGGGCCTGGGTGAGCTGAAGGACAAGCTGTCGCGCAATCAGGAATTGATTGAAAGCGCGATGAAGGGAATTCAGGCGGTAGCGCAACGGTTTTCCACCATCCGCCGTGTCCGCAAGTCGCTGGAAACCTATGATCGCAGCGGCCAGAAACAGATGATCGAAGTATCAAAGAGCGGTCGATTGGAAAAACGGGCATGAAATCAATTTAGGAAAAATACCTGAATTGGTTGTTTCAAATGCTACGGACCGAGGAAATGTGAATTAGGAAAGCGTTAGGACAAAACATTCAAATTGGCAGCGCACCATATCGGTGGCGCAGCCTTCGCCGAACATACGCGGGCCGCACTTGTCAGAATGACATCGCAACCGGGGGACCGGTGGCCGGAAAACCCGACACGAACCCAATCCGACGCAAAAGCGTCTGGCGTATGAAGGAAAATCTATGTCTAGCATCCTGACGAACAATGGCGCGATGGTCGCGCTGCAAACACTCAAATCCATCAACAAAGGCATGTCCGAGGTTCAATCGCAAATCTCGACCGGCAAATCCGTTGCGACCGCCAAAGATAACTCCGCCGTCTGGGCCATTTCCAAGGTCATGGAATCAGATGTAAAAGGCTTCAAAGCCATTGGCGACAGCCTTTCGTTGGGTGTTTCGACCGTGGCCGTGGCGCGGAACGCATCGGAAACCATCACCAATCTGCTGACCGAAATGAAGGGCAAGATTGTCGCCGCGCAAGAAGACAATGTTGACCGTTCGAAAATCAACGATGATGTCACCGCTCTGAAAGACCAGATCAACGCCGTTGTATCTGCCGCGCAGTTCAATGGTCTGAACCTGGTCGATGGCTCCGCTGCCAGCGCCTCAATCCTTGCATCTCTGGACCGCGATTCTTCCGGCAATGTGACAGCATCGTCGATCACGGTCACAGGCCAGGATCTGTCGACCGGCAACTATGTTGCGAATGACGTCTTTGGTTCGTCCGGCGGCACACCGTCAACCAATGGTGACACGGTCGCGCTCTCTCTTGATAACGGCGGCGGCAATGATCAGATCACCATCGACGATTCTGCCGGCGCGGCCTTTGCTGCGGGTGATCGGGTGTCTTTGAATGTTGGCGGCCAGGAAGTGTCCTATACCGTGACTGCGGATGACGCGGCGGCGACCACCACGTCGGATATTGTCGCTGTTGGCTTGAAAAACGCCATCGACAACCTCGGCATCGCTGGTTTGACCGTTGATTACGACAGCGGCAGCCCCGGTGAATTGGCCTTTACCAATGCCGGCACCGTCGACCTGGCAGTGACTGGCCAGTTCACCAACGCAGGATCTGGTGGCCTGGGCGCCATGACCGGCATTAACGTCAGCACCGGGGTCGGCGCAACAGCGGCCTTGGCAACAGTGGAAACCCTGATCAATACCGCGATCAGCGCCTCCTCTGCCTTTGGTTCGGTGGAAGGCCGCATTGAAATTCAGGCGTCGTTCATTTCAAGCCTGACAGATTCGATGCAATCGGGCATCGGCGCCATGGTCGATGCTGACATGGAAGAAGCGTCGGCCCGTCTCCAAGCGCTTCAGGTGCAACAACAATTGGGTGTTCAATCGCTGTCGATTGCCAACCAGGCGCCGCAAACCCTGTTGTCGCTTTTCCGGTAAATGGATCGTTCAAAGGCGGGGATTTTCCCCGCCTTTGAGCCCTCGGTAAACAACTCGTCGAACTCCAGAAGGAAGGATGCGTCGTGAACGTTCAGTCCATGGCCCAACGCGCCTATTCGCAATCCGCCGCGCCAACAAAAACTCATCGCCGGGCGGAATACGAAACTATTGCCCGTGCCACACACGAGTTAAAGGCTGCCGCCGAAAATTCCCGCGCCGATTTTCCGCGCTTGGCAGACGCCCTGCATCGCAACAATCGGCTTTGGACCATCCTGGCAACAGATGTTGCGGATCAAGCCAATCAATTACCCAAAGATCTGAAGGCGCGGATTTTCTTTCTGTCCGAGTTTTCGAAACGCCACTCAGCCCAGGTCCTGGCGGGCAAGGCCAATGTCGCGCCGCTGCTGGAAATCAACACCGCAATCCTTCGAGGTTTGCGCAATGGGAGTTCACAGTCATGAGCGGGCTTGTCCTCAAACTGGGACCCAAGGAAAGGGTCCTGGTAAACGGCGCGGTGATCGAAAACGGGGACCGCCGGAGCAGGCTGAACATTTTGACGCCCAATGCCCATATCCTGCGGCTGCGGGACGCAATTCACCCGGAAGAGGCAAATACCCCGGTCCGCCGGGTCTGTTTTGCCGCGCAACTTGTGCTGACGGGTGACGCGGAACCCGAAGAATCGCGACATCAACTTTTGCGACGCATAGAAGAGTTGAGTCAGGTTTTGACAGACACGGACAGCCGTCGGCTTTTGGCCAATGCAACCGAGGCCGTGTTGGGCGATCAATTCTACCAATGCCTGAAATCCTTGCGCGCGCTTATTCCGCGCGAGGATCGGTTGATGGCGGCCACACAGAAATGAGTTTTCAGCCGATCCTCCCTGCCTCTGGCCTGGTCGGTTGGAAGATGCTGACGCGAACGCTGGAAACCCAGCAACGGGCCTTTGACCAGTCGCCGGAAAATTTGCGCGATGCCGACTACTACAAGGCGAATATCGCCAAAATAGAAACCGCGGAACAACTCGTCGATGATCGCCGACTGTTACGCGTGGCGTTGGGCGCCTTTGGTCTGGAAGACGATATCGACAATCGATACTTCGTTCAAAAAATCCTGGAGGAAGGCACCCGCTCAGAAGACGCGTTGGCAAACAAGCTGACCGACAAGAGATACGCGAAATTCTCTGCCGCCTTTGGGTTCGACCAATTTACTGGCTCCAATACCTATTCACCAGCTTTCGCCCAACAGGTCGTCGACCGTTACAATCGAAATGCTTTTGAGATTGCGCTTGGCGATCAGGACGAAAGCATGCGCCTGGCGTTGAATGCCGCCCAGGATCTTCCGGAATTGGCTGCTGAGGACGGCACCGATGATGGCCGCTGGTATCTGGTCATGGGCACGCCGTACCTGCGAGAGGTTTTTGATACCGCAATGAACATGCCTAGCGGTTTCAGCCAGCTTGATCTTGAACAACAGCTAGAGATCTATCGCGACCGGTCCGAACAGCGTTTTGGCGTCTCCGAAGTCGCCGATTTTGCGGACCCCGAATTGCAGGAAAAGTTGATCGAGCAGTATTTGCTGCAAAGTCAGCTGGCCGAAAGCACCAGCTATTCCAGCATGTCCGTCGCGCTTACCTTGCTGCAATCGGCTGGCTGACGCCGCGGTCCTGAACCGGTTAATTCATCCCATTTTGGATTGGTCCTAGCCTGGACGTTGCGCCGCCCGGGTTGTCGGCATTCGTCCAAGTTGTTTTTGATTGGGGCGATAGGATTCTGCTTCTCTCAGGGTCAGTTCCAGCCGCTCGAAACTTTGTTCGATTGTTCCCGGTTCCTTCTGTGCGACAAGACCATCCAGTTTTTCAAACACATGTACGGCCTGATCAAGCGCAAGGTCGCTGCCAGGGGCATAAAGCCCCGCTTTGATCATGGTTTCAGACCCACTGTAGGCGCTGAGCAATTTGCGGGCGAAAGCAATCCGGCCATTCTGGTGGTCCGTCGCACAGGCCGGCAGGCTGCGGGATACAGAGCGCAACACATTCACCGCAGGATAGCGGCCGCGTTCCGCAATTGCCCGTTCAAGCACCACATGACCGTCCAGCACCCCGCGAAGGACGTCGGCCACGGGTTCATTCATATCTGATCCCGCCACCAGCACGGTGAAAATCGCTGTAATGTCGCCGCTGCCCTCTTTGCCGGGACCGGCGCGTTCACACAGCGACATGATCATATGCGACATCGACGGCGGATATCCACGCAGGGCCGGCACCTCGCCACCGGCAACGGCGACTTCGCGATGCGCCTCGGCCAGGCGGGTAATCGAATCCGCTAGATACAGAACCTGAAGCCCTTGATCGCGGAAATATTCTGCGATCGCCATGGCCGCAGCCGGGCACCGACGGCGCACCAGCGGTGAGCGATCCGAGGTTGCGGCGACAACCACACTGCGGGCCATACCTTCGGGGCCCATGACATCATCAATAAACTCACGCAGTTCACGGCCACGTTCACCCACCAGTGACACCACCACAACATCTGCCTCAACCTTGCGGGCGAAATGGCCCAGAAGGCTGGTCTTGCCGACACCAGATCCGGCAAACAACCCGATCCTTTGCCCCCGCACCAAGGGCAGGAGCGTGTTGAACAACACCATTCCGGTATTGAGCCGACCGCCCATCCGCCCGCGCACCGCCGGTTCCGGCGGACGGGCATGGATCGGTCGCAATTCCGTACCACCCTGCAAGGGGCGGCCATCCAACGGCACACCATAGGGGTCGACAACACGGCCAACCCATCCAGCATGCGGCGAAATCTGTGCTTCCGGCATCAAGAACACACGATCGCCCAGCGCCACACCTTCCAATGCGTCATCGGGCAGCATCATCACCCCGTCCGGCGTGATTTTCAAAACCTCGCCGCGCAACGGTTCCCCGCGCGACCGCACCAGCCGAAGCTGATCGCCCATGCGCACCCGCTTTCCCAGACCGGCCACCATAAGATAGGTGCCATCCACACTGACGACCCGGCCAAACGGCCGAATGGGCGTCACTCTGGCGATCCTTTTTGTCAAACCTTCCAGCCGGGGCTGTTCCATCGGGCGCTTCCTTTATCTGCTGACAACAATTTCTAAAGGAATCAGGGTTAAGCCTTGGTTGAAGCCAATCGAGGGAGAAGCCCCGATGTACGATAATCTGAAAGTCCTGCAATTGTCGCAGGCGATGGCACGCCATGCCACGGCGCGTCAGGCCGTGGCCGCCGAGAATATGGCCCACACCGATACGCCGGGCTACAAGTCCCGCGACCTTATGAAATTCCCGGAAATGATCCGCCAGAATTCGGCGCAATTCGGATTGCGCGCCTCTCGGGCGGACCATCTGCATGGCACCATGGATGGGGCAATGCCCGAGGCCATTCCAGACGAAGGTGCGGTTGGTGACCCCAATGGCAATACCGTGTCGCTGGAAACCGAAATGATGCGTGGCGTCGATATTCGCCGTCAACATGACCGTGCGCTGGCGATCTACCGCTCCTCACTCAATATTTTGCGCGGCAGCCTTGGCCGCAAATAATCAGGAGTTATTTCATGAGTGACCTTTCAAACTCATTATCCGTGTCCGCCAGTGGCCTGAAGGCCCAGGCAACGCGACTGCGGCATTTGTCGGAAAATATCGCCAATGCCGATACGCCGGGATACCGGCGTAAAACCGTCCCATTCCAAGTGGATCGCCAGAATGGCGATGCCAAGGGGCAGGTGACCACAGGTCGCGTCAGGTTGGATCAGAATGATCTGGCCCAAATTTACGATCCTTCACATCCTTTGGCCGGTGAAACCGGCCATTATGAAGGATCGAATGTGAATCTGGTGATCGAAATCGCCGATGCACGCGAAGCCCAGCGCAGTTACGAGGCGAACCTCAAAATGTTTGATCAGGCACGGCAAATGTCCACCAGCCTGCTTGATCTCCTGCGGAGATAAACTTTCTCAAAACCCCTTGAAGGAGACCCAGAATGGATGTCCGTTCAATTTTTGCCGCACAGAAATATGCGGCCTCTCGTCCCGTCACAACACCGGATGAGTCCAAGCAATCCATGGGCGCCGCGATGCTTGATCAGGCCCGGGACTTTGCAGAAACCCTGCAAGTGGCTGAAGACACAGCAAAATCGGCAATGGTTGGCGATGCCGATCCCCATGCATTGGTTCAGGCGCTGGCCCAGTCCGAATTGGCCGTGGAAACCGTGGTGACGGTGCGCGACAAGGTCGTCGAAGCCTACCAGGAAATTCTTCGGATGCCGGTCTAGCCGCATGGACGAGGCCCTGTTTTTCGACACATTGCGCCATGGGCTTTGGGTTTCGGTGATCATGTCAACGCCGATCCTGCTTGCTGCGCTTCTGGCCGGGGTCACGATCGGGCTGTTTCAGGCCCTGACCTCTATCCAGGAAATGACGCTGACCTTCGTGCCAAAACTGGGCGCTATCATCGTCGTCTTCTGGGCGTCGATGAGCTTCATGACCGAACGGCTTGTCGCCTTTTTTCACAATTGGATCATTCCCTTGATTGCCGGAGCCTGAAATGGAAAATGCGTCTTATACCACATTGACCCGCCAAAGCGGATTGATGCGGGAAATGCAGATTGTGGCGAATAACATCGCCAATTCTGCCACAACCGGATTTCGCAGCGAAGATATTGTGTTTTCGGAACATGTGGCGCGGGTCGACAATGGCCCGTCGATTTCAATGGCCACGGCCAATATCAGCCATTCGTCGGAAATTCAGGGAACACTGACATCCACCGGCGGGCCATTTGATTTCGCCATCGAAGGCGAGGGGTATTTTCTGGTTCAGGCCCCTGCCGGTGAACGTTTGACCAGAGCTGGCAATTTTTCGGTCAACGGCCAGGGCGATCTGGTCAATTTTGATGGCTATCCCGTTCTGGATGCCGGGGGTGCCGCCATTTTCATCCCGCCCGATTCCACCGAGATCGGCGTCGCGGTTGACGGGACTTTGTCCTCCAACGGTGTGCCATTGGCGCAGCTTGGCATTGTCATCCCGGTCGACAGCCAGAATTTGGTGCGTGAAGACGGCGTGCTGTTCCGCGCTGACAGCGGATTTGACCCGGCCGAAAACCCCAAGGTGCTGCAAGGGACGTTGGAAAATTCCAATGTCGATCCCATCCGCCAGATCGCCCGCATGATCGAGGTGCAACGGGCCTATGAAATGGGCGCGAGCTTTCTCGATGCTGAAAACGAACGTGTTCGCACCGCGGTGCAAACCCTGCTGAAATAAAGGAACCACATTATGCGCGCCCTGAAAATTGCCGCGACTGGCATGACCGCACAGCAGATGCGGGTCGAAACGATCTCCAACAATTTGGCGAATATGTCGACAACCGGGTACAACGCCCGCCGCGCCGAATTTGCCGACCTGCATTACCAGCAATATGCCCGGGCCGGCACGGTCAGCGCCGCAGACGGCACAGTTTTGCCCACCGGTATTCAGCTTGGTCTTGGCGTGCGCCCCGCCGCGGTTTCAATGCATCTCCAACAAGGGGCGCTGTCCGCGACATCCAGTGATCTTGATGTGGCCATCGACGGCAAAGGTTACCTGGAAATCACGCTCCCCTCCGGTCAGGCGGCCTATACCCGCGATGGCGGTCTTAAACGCAATGCCGAAGGATTGATCGTAACCTCTGACGGTTTTCCGGTCGCGCCGGAAATTGTCATCCCGGCGGACGCCCGCAGCCTGTCGATCAATGCCGACGGCGACGTCTATGCCTATTTCAACGACACAACCGAAGCCCAGCTTCTGGGTCAATTCACCCTTGCCGGATTCACCAACGCCAAAGGGTTGGAGGCGATGGGATCGAACATGTTTCTCGAAACCGAGGCATCCGGCCCCGCCATTGTATCCGCCCCGGGCCAAGACGGATTGGGCATTCTGCGCCAAGGCTATCTGGAAGACAGTTCGGTCGATGCCGTGCGCGAAATTACCGAATTGATCGAGGCGCAGCGGGGCTATGAACTCAACGCCAAAGTCATTTCTGCCGCTGACCAAATGCTCGGCGCAACAACCCAGTTACGCTGATGCGAGGGGAATTTGCCGCCGTCATCATCGTACTATTGGCCAGCCAGGCCGCGGGCGACACCCTTGTGCCGTCACAAACGCTGCGCGCCAATACCATTGTGACCGGTGCCGATCTCGTGCTTCGCCCCGTCGACACGCCCGGGGCACTGTCCGATCCCGACCAGGTGATTGGTCAGGAAACCCGGGTGACGCTATATGCCGGCCGGCCGATCCGCCCCGGCGACATCGGCCCGCCAGCATTGGTCGAACGCAATCAGATTGTCGTCTTGCAATATATTGCCAACGGCCTGTCCATCAATGTGGATGGCCGCTCGCTTGGGCGCGGCGGCGTGGGTGACCGTGTCCGGGTCATGAACCTCGCGTCACGCACCACCCTGTTTGGAAATGTCCAAATGGACGGAACGATAAAGGTCAGCCAGTGAAATCCCCTATCAAATCCCTACCCGTCTCCCTCGTGGCACTGCTGCTCACAGCTGCGGGTTGTGCCCGGCTCGATCATGTGGGTCGCGCGCCGACGTTCAGTGAAACAAACGACACCGCAGAGCATTTTGCGATGCTCAGCCCGGGTCTGCCGGTGGAAAGCGAACATGGCGTGCGTCGCCCGGAATCCTCCCTCTGGGAGGGCGGTCAGGAATCGCTTTTTGGTGACCGGCGTGCGGCCAAACGGGGCGATATCCTGACGGTTGTCATCGAAATAGACGAAAGCGCAGAAATTTCGAATTCCACCGCGCGATCACGCTCTGGCGCTGAAACCATGGCGGTACCGCAACTCTTTGGCCTGCCGCAACGGATCGACCCGGATCTGCCAGAGGGGGCTTCGCTTTCCAATGCCGTGAACCTGAATTCTTCGTCGAACTCCGGTGGCGATGGGTCCGTCCGGCGGAATGAAAAGCTCGAGCTGCGTGTGGCTGCGACCGTCGTCGACGTCTTGCCCAACAGCACCCTGTCCATTCAAGGGCTACAGGAGGTGCGGGTCAATTTCGAGCTGCGTGAATTGATTGTGACCGGATATGTGCGGCCCGAAGATATCTCTCGCCAAAATGAAATCACTTACGACAAAATCGCATCTGCCCGAATTTCCTATGGTGGGCGCGGTCAAATTACCGATGTGCAGCAACCACGGATCGGGCAGCAAGTGCTTGATGTCGTTCTGCCATTCTAGGGGGCCAAAATGGGGAAAATTCTTCCAATCCTGCTTGCGCTTCTTGGCATTGGTGCCGGTGTTGGTGCCGGCATCCTGCTTAAACCAACGGCCGAGGCTGTGGTCCTGGACAATCCATGCGGCGAGATGCCGGCCAAAATGGCAAGTGACCACACCACCGAAACCGCCCCGACCGACGTCGAATACATCAAATTAAACAACCAATTCGTCGTCCCAGTGGTCACAGAGGCGCGCGTGGCTTCGATGATGGTCATTGCCCTCAGCGTTGAAATACCAACCGGACGCTCGGATGAGGTCTACCTGCGCGAACCAAAGCTCCGCGACGCCTTCCTTCAGGTGTTTTTTGATCACGCCAACCTGGGTGGATTTACCGGCACTTTTACCAGCTCCAGAAACCTTGATGTCTTGCGACGTGCGCTGCGCGAAACCGCGCAAAGCCATTTCGGCGATCTGGTCCAAGACGTCTTGATTACCGACATCGCACGCCAGGATACCTAGGGTCAGGCCACACTACGGTTTCGGGGCCATTGATCCGGTTCCCCATTCCCGGCAAATCTCCAGATCCAGAAGATCCTGCAAGTCACGTTTTCCGGCCTGATCCAGACGTTCGGCGCGGGACTCGTTTTCCAGTGATGTCAGTGCCGTATGGCGCCCGAATGACCGTCGCGCGCGCGCCCTCAGAACATCCTTTTCCGCGAGTTGATGCGCCAGTTTGGCCAGCAACTCGCGGCGACGCATGTCCGCCCAATGTTGCCACAGCGCCTCGCCGGTTTGGGCAAAAGCAACCTCCAGCCCTCCCTGCTGAGCCACAACCCGCTTGCCTTCTGACGATACAAGCGCCTCTAACTCGGCTCGAAGCGCGGCCTCCTTGGCCATTGCCTCGCGCAAATTCAATGCATCCCGATCAAATTGCGCGCGGGCGACCTGGTTCAATTCCGACAGTTGATTTATGTCCATGCGCGGCTCTTTCGGCGTAATGCTTCGGCGTAGCGAATGGCAACGGCGACGGCCTCGAAATGCTGCGACCAAATCTGCTGATCCAGTTTCACATCAGCATAGAGCGCACGCGCGGTAGGCGGGTCACTATATATCGCCACACCCTCTTCCCGCGCTATCTCCTTGATCTTCAGCGCAATCTCATCGACGCCCTTAGCGATGCAAACCGGGGCCTCCCCCGCCGCGCGGCTCCATTTCAGCGCCACAGCAAAATGGCTTGGGTTGACGATCACCACATCCGCCTCCGGAACCTGTTTCAACATCTGGTTAAACGCAATTTCCTGCGCCTTATTTCGGCGGGATGCTTTAAGATGCGGATCGCCCTCAGCCTCTTTGACTTCGTCCCTGATCTCCTTGTCAGACATGCGGTTTTTGGCCACATGCGTTCGAAATTGCCAAAGATAGTCAATAACACCAATCGAGGTTGCAATACCCAGAACAATTGCCAACAAAGAAATAGACAGGTTCAGCCAAATCAATATGGCTTCAGAGGCCTCCAGCTGCATCGCGCCAAGAATGACTTCTTGTTTTCCATTGAGGAACATCGCCAAGATCACGGCATAGATCACCAGTTTCACAGCACTCTTGAAAAACTCAAACAGCCCATTCCAACCAAATTTGTTTTTGAAATTGGCAACTGGCGAAATTCGTGAAGCTTTAAATTTCAGCTTATCTGGTGCAAAAACCATACTGCGCTGACCAAGCACCGATGTCAGTACCGTCAAGAAGGGCAAAAGAACCCAGGGCGCCACTGCCATCGCAACGGCGCCAATTAAATATCCGCCAAACTCGCGCCCATCCCCACGGAATATCCCATTTGCGAGGTCTTCAGAATGTGACAGCAGCGGAGTCATAGTCTTTCCAAGACTATTGAGCATCGAACCACCGAATATTGTAGCCGCAATAAGAAACCCGAAATACATCGCAGCGGTGTTGACCTCGGCAGATTTAACCAACTCACCCTTTTTTCGAGCATCCTCTAGTTTTTTGGGCGTAGGTTCATGAGGTTTGTCACCACTTTCCGTTTCTGTGGCCATCACACGCCTCCTATTGGGTTGGCAACAAAGCTTTCAACCGCGGTTTTCCACAAACTCAGCATATAAGACGCACTAAGAGCCAGAAAAATCATCCCACCCAAGGTGATAATTGGGGCCCCCACAAATGATACCATTAACTGCGGCATCGCCTTATTTATAACTCCAAGTGTCACATTATAAAGCATGGACAGGATCACGAAGGGCACAGCCATCCGAAATGACAATACAAAAACATCGCTCGCCTGTTGGGTAATCCACATCGCAAATTCGCCCGGTTCGGGCT
Source organism: Marinovum sp. 2_MG-2023 (assembly GCF_030548265.1). Classification (NCBI taxonomy): domain Bacteria; kingdom Pseudomonadati; phylum Pseudomonadota; class Alphaproteobacteria; order Rhodobacterales; family Roseobacteraceae; genus Marinovum; species Marinovum sp. 2_MG-2023. The sequence goes on from NZ_JAUOSD010000004.1 coordinate 166,278, forward strand.
TTGCACCAATCGGCCAGATTTCATACAATCGAACTATTGTAGACAGGAAATCTAAATGAAACCCGGACATGAACAACAGAGCAAGACCACCAACCACCAAAATGTGACCCATGGCCGGCATCGGCTCGACTCCCGAATTGCCCAAAATCTGGCTAAGGGATGTCGATTGCGCCGCAATTGTTCCGGCTATCTGTAATGCAAAGACCATAAATCTAAAAGCCAGACCAACCGCCAACCCGATAACCGACTCACTTACTAGAATCACGACGGTCAAGGGTGGCACAAAATGCGCCGAATCAAGAAACAGCGATGAAATAAACAGGCTGACCGCAATTGAAAGAGACAGTTTTATTCTTGTTGGGACACTTTGTGTCCCTATCCCTGGCATTACGGACATGGCAGCACCGATACGAAAAAAGATGAGCGTCGCAAGAGCACTCGAACTGCTCAAATCGCCGTAAATATCAGCAAGTGTCATGCAGCCACGGTTCCAACCAACATCGGACGAGCCTCCAATCCCAACTCTTCAAACGACAGGATTGGTGTTTGAAATCCCTTAGCCCGAGTAATTCGTCGCAGAAATCGGCGGCGACGCGACGACGTGACGATAGAGGCGGAAAATCCATTTTCACTGCTTTGCTCGATTTGATCTGCCATTGACCCAGTCAGCTTGGCAAAAACTTCGGGCGGTAACGCCACATCAACAGCGTTTTGATCCGTATCCACCTGATATGTTGCAAATATCTCTTCCCATTCCGGAGCGAGCTGAATTAACGGAATAGTTCCATCAGGTCGCTTCAATCCGGAAACGATCTGAAATCCAAGCCGCTGTCGAACATGTTCACAGATGCCTTCGGGTTGATTTGTGAACTTGCGCGCTTCGCCGATCGCCTCCAAAATGACCGGAAGGTTACGTATTGAAACCTGTTCGTCCAACAAATGCTTCAAAACTTGGTGCAACAAGTCCATTGGGACACGGTCCGGAATCATCTCGTTCAGCAGTTTCCGGTTCGCTTCTGCTCGTTCAGGCTCGGTCAAATTCACCATTTCGTCCAGGAGTCTAGTAAGCGCCTTATACGTAAACAACCGACTGAAATTAGCTTTGATTACCTCCAATAGATGCGTCGCCAGAACCTCGTTTGGCGTGACAATAGTCAAACCTTGTAATGCAAAATCCTCCTGCTGATCCGCTTTTATCCATCTTGCCGGAGCCCCATAAACTGGCTCATCTACATCCTTGCCTTCCGGCAGATTCTCTGACCCCTGGGGGATGAGAGCCAAAATCAAATCAGGATGCACTTGCGCGTGCGCCTGTTCGACGCCTTGTATATGAATGATGTAAGTGCCGGGATCGACAGATACATTGTCCGTCAGACGAATCTCAGGCAATATCAAACCAAATGACGTCGCAATATGGGTTCGCATATTGGATATCCGTGCATCTAGTCCCGATGCGGGATCTAAAACCATATCAACCAAATCGCTCGCAAACTCCAAATGGATGTCGTCTAGCGAAAGCAGGTCACCAATAGGTTTTACTCGCGGCTCTGGCGGCATACCTGAGTCAATTGGTTCTTGAGCTAGCCGAGATGATTTTTTGTATTGATGAACACCCATCCCCGCAAATACGATCGCACCCAAGGCAAAAGGAGCAAACGGCAAGCCCGGTAGAATTGCAAAAGAGAATTGCAATGCAGAAACCGCCATGAGCGCCGACGGATGATTACCTAATTGCCTGATCAGCGCAACATCCGCGGTTCCAGAGTTACCGCCTTTGGCCAGTAATAACGCGGACGCTATTGAAACAATGACCGCCGGAATTTGCGTGACCAGACCATCCCCAACCGTCAGAATTGCATAGGTTTCAAGAGCGACGCCAAACTCCATTCCATGTGCTATGACGCCATTTGATGTCCCAACCACCAAATTCAGAATGGTAATTAGGAGGCCTGCAATGGCATCGCCCTTTACAAACTTGGAAACGCCATCTAGGGAGCCAAGAAACGTTGTTTCACTTTGGTCGTGCTCACGGCGTTTTTTGGCGGTTTCATGATCTATCGCACCCGCCGATACGTCGCTATCAATGGCCAATTGCTTTCCTGGCATTCCATCGAGCGCAAATCGCGCTCCTACCTCTGCCATTCTGGCAGCACCCTTTGTAATTACCATAAAATTGACAATAAGGATGACACAAAATGTAACTAACCCAATTACAAAATTGCCGCCCATTATGAAACCAGCGAACCCATCAATGACATTTCCCGCAGCCTGCGTTCCGGTGTGCCCTTGGCCAATAATGAGTTTCGTGGAGGATATGTTTAAAGCAAGGCGCAGCATTAGTCCGGCCAGGAGAATGGTTGGAAACGAAGAAAATTCCAACGGCTCCTCAATAAAAAGCACAATGACAAATACCAGAATTGCGATCGCAAAGGATAGCGATAAACCAAGATCCAATATGACCGCCGGCACGGGAAAAATCATCATCGCAATGATTCCCAATAGCCCCAAAGCAAGCAGAACCGTGTGATTGAGGACCATTTTTGAAATTAGATTGACTTTTTTCATCATGATTTCTTTCGCCGAACTTTGATCTAATTGCCCCAAAAACTCTGACCCAACTGGACGAAATTACGGCAACACCCCCAAGCCTGGGTCATTTAAAACTGACGTCACGGAATCGGCTAACGACGCGGTTGCATCGGCCAGTTCATTGGCATCTTTCAATGTGATGAGACCTGATGTGGCGGGATCAAAAGTATCTGTGGCAAACGACGGGTCGATTGCAGCTATCATGGTGTCCACTGGGTCCATGCGACCCAACGTGGACGCCGTTTTCTTGGCTTCTACTAGCTCGCCAGCAGCGAGCAACGCATGATAACGAGCCTCGTCTACATCTTTTTGATCGGATGACACGGCGCCAAAAAGCCGATCATCCGAAATACCAATCTCACCTGATGCGCGTGCAGCCAGAGCTTGGGCCAATAGCTCGCCGCTCAAAGGTTCGGCGGTCTCGATGAGCCGCGCGGCGGTTTGGGGAAATTGATTTTGATATAGCCGCGCCGCGACCGCGCGACGGACCTCTGGTGCAACTTCCAAAATCAAGGGGAGCTCGGAATGTACAATGCGTAAGAACGTAACCGTGTTATCCGATGCGGCTAGAGACTCAAAGAACTTCGACCTTACGTCAAAAGTATCTTCTGGCGCGAAGGTTTCGGTTTTGATCTTGTCGAGAGCCAAATCAAAGTCGCCGCGTGAAATCAAAGAGTATGCTTCAGCCTTGCGCAACATTCCGGAATTCTCCCTGTGGCGATTTTCCACCGCGTGACTGGCCACCAAATCGGCAAGAGGGGCGGGGACGACCTCACCGGACTCGACGTGTCGGGCGACGAGCAAGGCAGCTGCCTCAGCGGCTTCTTCCCCATTGGAATGCGATATGGATTCCAATAACTTGTCTTGCTCAGTCTCGGTTTCCGAGAGCAGGACCTCTGCCATTGATGCGGGATTCGACATCCCGGACCGATCAACGATTTTGGAAATTAGATTGGCAGCCTCCGGTTGGCCCGCCGAAAACAGATTTGTTATCAACCTCGGCGCAATAGTACGGAGGAGCGGACGTGGCATGCCCTCTGCAATTCGCACAACTGCGAGCCCTTCTTCGTCGGTCATCGGTTTTTTGGCGGCCGCCAGGTTTGACCAAAGTACGTTGTCCGGGCTGCAATGTTCAAATTTCTCGAACTCAATGCGCGGAATCTCGTTAGATGCTTCAATCACCGCCGCCAAATTTCGTAAAAATTCGTGACCTTCGCCATTGAAACCAGCCAGGTCAAGAAGTTGTGCTGCCTCGGCACCAAGCCCCTGCGAAAGATACAATTGCGCCAACCTCGTTGCTACCTTGCGGTCCAATTGCAGCCCGTCCGTGTAGAGCGCCGCGAGAAATTGATTTTTGACTTTATAGAAATCATCGACTTCCAGGAACTCATCAATCGGTGCACGGCTTAACGCTGTGCAATTTGCTTTGGTAAGGTCCCTCAGCCCATTGGCGGCTCTGGAACCGGGGGCTTCCGGTAGGGCAATATTTGGTAGGGCGACATTGCGAAACTCTGTGCCAACAACAACGTTTTCTGTCGGCACGGTTGAATTTGGAGCGCCAATTTCAAGAACTTGCCTGGTGGTGCGGTTCGCGAGAGCCTGCGCGAATTGCGACACGCTGGAGGTGGAATAAACCTGACGTTCTTGCGTAGGGAGCTTTAAGGCATCGCGCAGGTCGATCGGCGCGCCCTCTTGATTTACCATATCGGTCTGTCTTGAGGCCGGAGAAGAAACATCCTCCTCACTAGACGGCAATGCTTGATCAGTTTCTGTCACGTCGAAGACCAACATATTGGGTGCTTGAAAAAACGATTTAGCCCGACAATGGCAAGCCAATTCAATAGTAAGATGATTTTCCTCGACTGTCTTCACATCCGAGATACGGGTACGCGGAATGCGGTCGAAAACGGTCCCACTGTCGAATTTATGATCGGTTTTACCAGTGATAAGAACCTCAACCTGTCGGTCATTTTGCACCACTTGCCAATCGGTCTCATCAGGTAGAAAGGCGACAATGCGCGTGAAATCATCGTGTTCTCCTGATCGCAATACCACGGTATCGGCACTCGCTGGGAAAGATGAAACGAGAATTGAAAGTATGGCGATTAGGCGTTTCATGCGGCATCCTGTTTCAGGGATTTGAGTGCCTCTTCCAAATCATTGAAGTCCGGCCGGAAATGCGAGGGTGTATTTTGGCGCCCCACTTCGATGCAAATATTGGTTGGATGGGAATGTAGATTCGCCACCAATACTTCACGTATTAGTTGGTGAAAGTGAGAGTCATCTTCGACAACGGATTTGACCCGCGCAGCAAAAGGGCCGACCAACCCATAGGCCAGGAACACACCGAGGAACGTCCCGACAAGAGCGCCACCAATCATTTTCCCCAATACTTCTGGAGGTTGGTCAATCGATCCCATCGTTTTGATAACACCCAGAACCGCTGCAACAATACCCAAGGCAGGAAGGCCATCGGCCACGGTTTGCAGCGCATGGCTGGAATGCATCTTATGGTGCAGGGCCGCCTCCATACGTTTTTCCAGCACTTCTTCAACCTGATGTGGATCATCGTAATTCATGGTTGCGGCGCGCAAGGTGTCACAAATCAGTTCAACAGATTCTTTGTCGCTTTGTATTTTAGGATATCGTGAAAAGATGGAACTCTCTTGGGGCGATTCAATATGCTCTTCCAACTGCACCGGATTTTGCTTCGCAATCCGTATCAATTCAAATAGCAAACATAGAAGATCCCGGTAGTCCTCTTGTTTCCACTTCGGGCCTTTAAAAACTTTTCCAATATCTTTTATTGTGTGTTTCGCGCCCCCGGCATCGTTACTGATAAGAAAGGCCCCCAATGCGGCGCCCCCGATCATTATCATTTCGAACGGCAGGGACTTCATAATTATCGCCAGTTTTCCCCCGGCGAGAAGATAGCCCCCGAAGACCATGACAAAGACAATAGAAATTCCGACAAAGCCAATCATCTTGATACCTTTTGCAAACCTTGCATCGAAGTCGCATAAATTTCTGAAGATTTCGTTCGATTATTGCTTTGGAACTTCGGCATTGCGTCCTGCAAGAACCACACTAATCGTGTAAGCGGTTTCCGGTGTCAGACCGGTCATGATGCCAGCCGCCGATTCCGACCGCATACGGCCAAGAAACCCGGCCGCAAACTCGGGCGCCATGGTTTCAAACAGGGCCGCCGCATCCTTGGGTTTCATGTTTTCATAGACCGCGGTCAGACGCGCCAGGTCAGATTCGGCAGCCTCGTCCGCCAGAGAAATGGTGGCCCGCAAGGCGGTTTCTGCCGCCTTCAGTTCTTTCAATTTGGCACTAATTTGATCGTCTGCGACCCTAAGCGCCCGCATCCGCATGATGATCCGTTCCTCACGTTCCAGAATACGTGATTCCCGATCTTCCATCGCGTTGAGCAGTGGCAGCAGATCAGGGTCTGTCTCGCATTGCAGGGGTTCGGGCAGGTTGTCTGTAACCTCTGCGACCATTTCTTCCGGGCTTGCCTCGCGCGCGATCGCCTCTGTTGCTTGCAGGCCGATGCGCAGAATCGCAGAGCCCAGCAGTAAAGCGGCAATCACGGTTAACGTTCCCCGCCCGGGCCGGCGCGGCCGTGTGGTCTTGGTCGCGGATCCGTCCTTGGCCTTTGGTTTTGCACCGGGTTTCAGATTTCTATTCATCACCCTGCCCTTCCGGGTTCCCGAGAATGCCGGGCAAATACCGGGGCGGCCTCAACCAACGGTTCCTTTTCGTTCAGGGGGGCATTTTCTTCCTGATCTGGAATGTCGTGCATTGAGGCAACCAATAATTCCAGCTTTCGGGACACAGATTCAGCTCTGCCTGTCAGATCCTCCAGCGACTTACTTGACCCATTTGCCGCCGCTTGCGCGGACTGCAGTGTTTTGGTCAGGTCATCCACCTGAGCGGAGAGAACGGCCACGGCCCCACCAACACCGTTTTCAAGATCGTTGAACCGGCTCAATCGCCGCGCAAGAACATAACAATACATGCCCGCCCCAAGCGCCCCGGCGACAAGCAGCACATCCGCAATCATTTCCATCATGTTGCCCCGTCAATTCACCACAAATTCCATGACAAGCAGGTTGTTCACCCGCTCATCCCCCAGCACCAACTGGGCCCGTCGCAACAGATGCGACCGGTATTTCAACAGCGCCGTTGGCTCTTCCAGGTCGGCGACCTCCACAGCGCGAAGATAGCTGTTGAACACATCCACGACCCTCGGGCGCAGCGTTTCCACGTCTGCCTTCACACTCGAAGGGACCTCCAACTGCGCAGTAAACCGCAAGTGGCGTGCCCCGCCGGACGTCGGCAAAGAGATAACCATCGGATCCAATGGAACAAATGCCACATCCGGCATCGCCATATGTGTGCCGGATGCGCTTTCGTCTTTGCTATTTTGGCCCGCGTCACTGGCATGGCTTTCGCCAGCACCCAGAATCAATCCGGAATACACCGCATAAAAACCGCCACCCCCGCCCGCAATTGCCAGGACTAGGCCGATGATCAGCGGCAGTTTCGACTTCTTCTTAGCCGGTTTTTCCTCAACTTCGTCGGATAGTGCCATGCGCCACCTATTTACTCGCTGACCAATCTATAACCGCAGAGGAACTAACCGATTGTTAAGGCTGATCGGCGAAACCGTTAGGACAAGTCGCGCAGAACGCCGACCCGACGGAGGACACCGTGGATCAAATTGCCAAAACATGGGCAGCCTTGAGTTTGCAGAAAAAAATCGGTGCGGTTGCCGCCGGTCTCGGCATGTTTATCGCCGTCTTCTTCATGAGCCGCATGGCCGCAACCCCAAGCATGGCGTTGTTATATGCCGGTCTTGAAAACGGTGCCGCGGGCGAGGTTGTGCGCGCCCTGGAACAACGCGGAATGGAGTATGATATTCGCGGCGGATCGATTTTCGTCGCGTCGAACAAACGGGATGAATTGCGCCTTACCCTGGCCAGCGAGGGCCTGCCGACGAACAATACCAAGGGCTATGAACTGCTCGATTCGCTGACCGGATTTGGCACGACCTCACAGATGTTCGATGCTGCTTACTGGCGCGCGAAAGAGGGTGAATTGGCCAGAACTATCCTTGCCAGCCCCGCGATTGCCGCGGCGCGCGTTCATATTGCAAACGCGTCGTCCAATCCGTTTCGCCGGGATTCAGATGGCTCTGCGTCGGTCTTTGTGACCGCGTCCGGGTCTGGCATGTCGCCGCAACAGGCCAAGGCATTGAAATATCTAGTGTCTTCTGCCGTGCCCGGTTTGTCGCCGGAAAATGTGGCTGTGATTGACAGTGCCGCTGGCCTGATCGCCGCAAGCGAGGAAGACGCACCTGCAACTGTCGGCGATGAACGTTCTGCCACATTGCGCGAGGCCGTCATGCGGCTGGTCGAGGCCAGAGTCGGATTTGGAAATGCCGTTGTCGAGGTCAGCGTTGATACAGTCACCGAAAGCGAATCGATCCGGGAGCGCCGCATTGACCCCGAAAGCCGGGTCGCCATCAGCACCGATACAGAAGAACGGTCGAACAATTCCCAAGAGGCTGGCAGCGGCGGCGGCGATGTCACCGTGGCGTCGAATCTGCCTGACGGGGATGGCACGGGGGGCGAATCGAACTCTCAGGGCAATGAAACCCGCGAACGTGTTAACTATGAAATTTCCGAAACCGAGCGGGAATTGGTGCGTGGTCCGGGGGCCATTCGCCGCCTGACCGTTGCGGTTTTGGTTAATGGCACAACAGCCCTTGATGCCAATGGCGCAGAGATATTCACCGCGCTGCCCGAAGAAGAGATCGAGGGGCTGCGGGACCTGGTGTCATCGGCCGTTGGATTTGATGCCGCCCGTGGCGATGTCATCACCATCCGATCCATGGCCTTTGAACCCATTTCCGAGGCCGGGACCGAAGCGGTGCCGGGGCTGTTGGCGCAATTGCCGCTTGATCTGGGCACTTTGATTCAAATGGCGGTTTTGGGTCTGGTGGCCTTGATCCTGGGGCTGTTTGTCGTTCGTCCGATCTTTAACAACCCACCCGCGCCGGACGTTCTCGCGCTGCCGCCCCGCGCGAATGACCCCGAATCCAGCCCAGCGGAATCGAGCTTTGACGACACCACCGCGGAATTTGAACCGCTGGACGGCGAAATCGACGATGGCCGGGGCGGATTTATGCCGCTTGCACCAACCGGGATGGCGAACACGGATGCCTTTCCACTCGATACCCCAACTGACCCGGTGGAACGGCTGCGCAATCTGATCGGCGAACGACAGGAAGAAACGGTCGAAATTCTGCGCGGATGGCTGGATGACACCGAGGAGAAGGCCCAATGACAATCGGTCATTTGTTAGAGGATTTTGGCGGCACCCGCGCCGCTGCGACAACGCCCGTACTGCAGGATGATGAAGAGATAGAAACGCGTCGCCTTGCTGCGTTTGAAGAGGGGTATCAAGCGGGTTGGGATGACGCGGTTCAGGCCCACGCAAAGGACAAGATCAGATTGACCTCTGATTTGGCTCAGAATCTCTTGGATCTCTCTTTTACCTATAATGAGGCCTACAGCCATCTGTTGCGGGAAATGCGGCCCCTTCTGATTGAAATTATTGACAAACTCTTACCAGAAGTCATGCGCCGCTCGATTGGACCCCGGATTGTCGAAGAGCTTCAAAATGCCGCCAGCGAAAACCTTGCCTGCGATGCCCATATCCTGGTCCATCCCGGCTTGGTCGAAACGGTTGAATCCCTGATCGAACGCGAAGACAGCTTTCCGGTCCTGATCCGTGGCGATGTGAAAATGGCCGAGGGTCAGGCGCAGCTTTCTCTCGCTGACCGCGAAATCGAAATCAATCTGGATGACGTGATTTCGGAAATTTCCGCCGCGCTGGACGCATTCACCCTCGATCTTCAGAAGGAAGACAGCCATGGGCGACAACACGCCGTTTGATACCACCAAAAGTCCGTTCACCTCGGTCCCGATCGAAATTACGATTTCCGTCGGCAAAGCCCGGCCCACCGTCCGTGACCTTCTGCGTCTTGGGCCGGAATCTGTGCTGACGCTCGACAAGCGGGTCGATGATCCTGTCGAACTTTATGTTGGAACGCGGCTGATTGCGCGCGGCGAATTGATGGAGGCCGGGGAAGATATGCCCGGGCAATTGGCTGTTCGCCTGACCGAGGTCGCAGACCTGCGAGACAACCTGGAAGAAGGCTGATGTCGGCCTGTCTTACGCGCGTTGTCCCGGTTGTTTTGATCGTCTTTCTTGCGCTCACCGGAACAGAAATCCAGGCTCAGGAATTGTCGCTGGATCTTGGCGATGGCGGGTCAATCACCGTGCGGTCGATTCAGTTGATCCTATTGATCACGGTGCTCAGCCTTGCGCCGGGCATCGCCATCATGGTCACGTGTTTTCCGTTTATTGTCACGGTGTTATCCATTTTACGCCAGGCTCTAGGCCTGCAACAGGCGCCGCCGAACATGTTGATTGTGACGCTGGCCATGTTCCTGACCTATTACGTCATGGATCCGGTATTTACCGCCGCGTGGGAACAGGGAATTCAGCCGGTTTTTGAAGAATCCCTGCCGTTGGAAGATGGCTTCAAACGGGCGCTGGATCCTTTTCGCGCCTTCATGGCTGCCCGGCTTGACTCTGATACGTTTGATGCCATGGCCGCCCTGCGCCCCGATGTCGAGGCAGAGGTGTCGCCCGAGGCGCCGTTGAGCGTGCTGATCCCCTCTTTTTTGTTATCCGAAATTTCCCGGGCATTTCAGGTCGGGTTCCTGATTTTCCTGCCCTTCCTCATTATCGATCTGGTGGTTGCGGCGATCCTGATGTCGATGGGCATGATGATGGTGCCCCCGGCCATTGTGTCCCTGCCGTTCAAATTGGCGTTTTTTGTGGTCGCTGATGGCTGGGCCTTGGTCACCAGCAGTTTGGTGCGCGGCTATCTGGAGTAGAAATTCCAACCGGATGCCAAATACACTGGCGGCTGATCTGACCCGAAACAGGGTTTCGCAAGGTCACCTTTTCGGCAAACGCATCATTGGCGATTGTCGGCCTGTTTGCCGCGCTGCGCGTGGTTGTCTGGTGGGATAGGTCCGTTCCCCTGCGCCTTGGGGCACACAATTTGACCCGAACACCCAAAGCCTGCCCCGGTCTAGAAAACCCCGGATCCGGGCAAGGCGTCGTTGCCACCAAAATGGAATGGTCCCGCGCAACACCACCCTGCCCATCGCGAACGGCTATGTCATCAGTCCCGATCGGAATTGGCGCCCCGGCGGGCCAAGGCCCCACACTGAACACCATCTCGAACCCAACCCGCAACGGGAAATGCCCAAGGCGGGTTTGGGGGCGGGCATGTTCCAACAGGGGAGACCTCAAATGCCAAGCAACACAAAAACCAAACGGCACAACACCACCCGCAGCCTGGCTGCGGCCCTACTGGCAAGCACCTTTCTTGCCACCGGAATGGCGCAAAGCGCCGATGCACAAGAGCGCGTGGTCATCGCGATCAGCCCGCTGGGCGCAGATGCCAACCTTTACTGGACAACAACGGGCGCTTTCATCCTGCCGTCGCTGCAAACGCTGATGGGGCAGGACCCCGACACCGGCAAATACGACAACAGCGGGCTTGCCGAAAGCTGGGAACACAACGAGGATTTCACCTCCTGGACCTTCCGGCTTCACCCCGAGGCGCAGTTCAACGACGATTGGGGCCCCGTCACATCCGCCGATGTGGTGCACAGCTTCAATCTTCACATCGGCGATGATGCAAAGCTGAGCGGCATCAGCCTGTTCAAACAGATCGAAATCACCGCGGTTGATGATCACACCGTGCAATTCGACCTGCCCGCCCCAGAGCCGAATTTCCTGTTCTCGCATGCCGGGCGCGGTTCCCTGGCGATTTACAGCAAGGCACAATACGAGGCCGAGGGCATCGAGGGTTATGAGGCCAAGCCGGCAGGCTCCGGGCATTTCCGCTATGAAGGCCGCGAAGTTGGTCAATCGATCCTGTTCAGCACAGTCGAGGATCACTGGTCCGGCGCCGATCCGGAATTCGACGAGATTGAATTTCGTTGGGTCAGCGAACCTTCAACCCGTCTTGCCATGCTTTCGGCCGGAGAGGCCCATGCCGTCACCCTGCCCCGCGATCTGCGCGACGACGCCGCAGAGGCCGGACAGACCGTGATCGATTCCAGCGCCGGCGCGATGCAGACCACCATGCTGTTCACCGGCCAGTTCATGAATCCAGAGGCCGAGGAAAACCGCGATGCGCGCAGCTATGCCTGGGCCGATCAGCGCGTGCGCGAGGCCATTCTAGAGGTTCTTTATGGTCAGGGCGTCGGCAAGCTGCCGGTTTATACCATGGACCCACGGTTTCCCGGCTATTCCGAAGGTCTGGCAGACCCCATGATTTTGGTATCGTCGCCAACCTGTATCACCGCATTCTGGTGATGTATGCTGGGCGGATCGTCGAAGGCGGCCCGGTGGACCGGATCTTTGCCCGTCCGGCCCATCCCTATACCGAGGCGCTGATTGCAGCGGTCCCGAAACTCTATGGTTATCAGGGCAAGCTGCGCACCATTCCCGGCCAGCCACCGGCGCCGACGGATGTTGTCATCGGTTGCCCCTTTGCACCGCGCTGCGACAAGGCCGATGACCTCTGCCGCAGCGAAGCGCCCCCCACGGTTGACGGCGGGGGCGGATCACAAGGCAAGCTGCTGGAAGGTGGAACAGGCATGACAATGGAACCGATACTTGAAGCCCGCGATCTGACCCAGGAATTCACCCTGCAACAGGGTCTTTTCGGCGGCCAGACCCATCGCGTCAAAGCGGTCAGCGGCCTGAATTTCCATATCGGCAAGGGCGAAACCCTGGCGCTGGTTGGTGAATCCGGCTGCGGCAAGACCACAACGACCCGGCTACTTTTGCGGCTCCAAACGCCGACACGTGACACCGTGCGCTTCGGCGGCGAGGATATTCACGCCCTTTCCGGCGGCGGATTGAAACGGTTTCGATCGCGGGTCCAGGCGGTGTTTCAGGATCCCTGGTCTTCGATCAATCCCCGCGTCCGTATTCGCGATTTTGTGGCCGAACCGCTGGTGGTCAACGAAAAGCTTACCGCAGGCGAAGTGGACCGCCGGGTGCATGAGGCGCTTGACGCAGTGGGGCTTGGCCCGGCTCATGCCCGCAAGTTTCCGCATGAATTCTCCGGCGGTCAACGTCAACGGATCGCCATTGCCAGCGCGCTGGTGTCGCGCCCGGATCTGATCGTTCTGGACGAACCTGTTTCCGGTCTTGATGTCTCTATCCGGTCGCAGATCATCAACCTGTTCAAAGACATTCAGCAGGAATACGGGGTCAGTTACCTTCTGGTCGCGCATGATCTCGCCACCACGCGATACCTCGCGGATCGGGTGGCGGTGATGTACCTCGGGTCGATTGTCGAAACCGGGGCGACGGATGATATTTTCGAAACACCCCGCCATCCCTATACAGAGGCGCTTTTGTCGGCGGCGCTGCCCAGTACGCCGGGCCAACGGCGCGCGGAAATTTCGTTGCGGGGCGAAGTTCCCTCGCCGCTTGATCCGCCGACGGGATGCGCCTTTCATCCGCGGTGTCACAAGGTGATTGGCGACATCTGCGCCCAGACCGCGCCGGAACTGGTCAACCGCGACGGATGTGATCTGCGCTGTCATCTTTATGCCAAAAGTCTTGATCAGGTGGCCTGATCCATCCGAGCCCAAGGTCCGCCCCCAAAGTCGCATCACGACAATGGGGGCGATACTTCAAAACCCGAAACCAAAAGCATGTTTACAGGATCACCCGCCGCCAGCCGCAGCTTTCGGATTTGGTGTCATGTCAGGGCCTTGCAGGCCGCTTCGATCCGGTCGCAACCGTCCTCCAGAACCGCCATCGAGGTAGCTGTGGAAATCCGAAAATGCGGCTCCATGCCGTTAGCGGCACCATGGATCGAGGCCACGCCGACGCTTTCCAACAGGTAGATCACGAAATCCAGATCGGTTTCGATTGTCTTGCCTTCGGGTGTGGTCTTGCCGATCACCCCGGCACAATTGGGGTAAAGATAGAATGCCCCGTCCGGCTTGAGACAGCTCAGACCGTCGATGGCATTCAACCGTCGCCAAATCCGATCACAGCGTTCGCGGTACACCGCAACCGTGGCTTCGACCCCGGATTGATCGCCCATCAACCCCGCGACTGCCGCCGCCTGACTGATCGAACTGGGACAGGAGGACGATTGCGATTGCAGTTTGTTGATCGCGCCGATCAGCTCTTTTGGACCAGAGGCATAGCCGATCCGCCAACCAGTCATCGCAAAGGATTTCGACACCCCATTCACCACCAGCGCGCGTTCGGCCAATTCCGGCACCGCCGCCGCAATCGAGGTGACAGGAAAATCGGCGTACCAGATGCGGTCGTAAATCTCGTCACAGAGCACAAACACCTGCGGATGTTTCTTCAACACCTCGCCCAGCGCGACCAATTCGGCGGCGGTATAGGCCACACCGGTCGGGTTCGAAGGCGAGTTCAGAACCACCCAGCGCGTCGCCGGGGTGATCGCCGCCGCAAGACGCTCTGGCGTCAATTTGAACCTGACCTCTTCGCCACAGGGAACAATCACCGGCGTGCCGCCATTGGCCACCACCATATCGGGATAGCTGACCCAATACGGCGCCGGGATAATCACCTCGTCCCCGGTTTCGACGGTGGCGGTCAGGGCCAGAAACAGGATCTGTTTGGCACCACCGCCCACACAGATCCGGTCAAGGTCGACATCCAGCCCAAGGCGGCTGGCATAATCATGCTGAATCGCCTGGCGCAATGCGACGGTGCCGTTCACCGGGGTATATTTGGTATCCCCAGCCCGGATCGCCGCAATCGCTGCGTCCTTGATCGTGTCTGGCGTGTCAAAATCGGATTCGCCAACCGTCAGATCGACAATATCACGCCCCTCTGCCTTTAGATCGCGGGCTTTCTGCGCTGCGGCTGTGCTTGGTGAAATTTTGATGTCCGTCACCCGACGGGCAAGTTTGATGCGGCTCACGATGGCCTCCTTCACGAACTTTTTTCGATGCGTTGGCTCAAAAATCCGTGGTCAGGCCCTTGGCCTTCAGCACCGCGTCAAGATTGCAAACGTCAATGATCGTGCGCCCGGATTTATAGGCTTCGATATACTCGGCTTCGGCCTTTTCGCGGTCGGCGGATTTCTGGGCCACTGCGGCGGCATCTTCGCGGCGCACCATGACCAGCCCATCGGCATCGCCACGGATGATGTCACCGGAACGGATTTCCTGACCGCCCACGATGATGGTGCCACCCAATTGGCCAAGCGTTTCCTTGACCGTGCCCTTGATGCAGACGCTCAGCGAAAACACCGGCAGGCCCAGTTTGATACGTTCCGCCGTGTCACGCACGCCGGTATCCGTGACCACGCCGGCAATACCCTTTGCGAGAAAGGCATTTCCCAGCACATCGCCAAAGCTGCCGGCCTCTTCGTATTCCCCTGCTGACACAACGATCACATCGCCCGGCTGGGCAAAATGAATGGCCAATTGCAACATGATGTTGTCACGCGGCGCGCATTCCACCGTATAGGCCGAACCACAAAGCGACATCGCCTGGTCAATCGGTTTGAGCCGCGAAGACAACGCGCCAAGGCGCCCCTGGGCTTCGTGGATGGTCGCGCTGCCAAACTCCGCGAGGGCGGCAACCTCCTCGGCATCGGCGCGCTCGAATTTTGTGATCACATGGGGCATCTGAAAGATCCTTTTTGTCTGGCAGAGCCGCGCAAAAGCGGATCGCGGCCCAATCTGACCGAATCTTAAAGAGCCAAAGTGCCACGGCATAAGAACGTCTGTGTCTGATGTGATCGGGTTTCGCGATGCTTGTGTGCCGGGTCATCCGAAACCGATTTGACATCATTCCCAATCGGCGATGATAGGTTTGAAGCATCAGAAATTACACAATAAGAGGCCCGTTCACCCCATGTCTGTCGACCCCCAGGACCTAATCGAAAAAATGGCATGGGCCGCCGAAAATGACGTGCGGGAACTGCTGTGCAAGATCGGCAGAACACAGGTGAAGATCCGCCGCGACACCACACATGGCGCGCCGAGTGATCCGGTTTCACAACCATCGGTGACACTTGCCAATATTGGAACCGATGCTGGCGACATCAAGGACGATGAAGCCCGGATTGCTGCGCCGATGGCCGGTTTGTGCCATCTGAAACCTGACCCCGAAAGCGCGCCATATCTGCGCGTCGGCGATACCGTCGAGGCCGGTCAAACGCTCTGTGTTATCGAGGCAATGAAGGTCATGACCGCCGTTCCAGCCCCCCATGGCGGGCGGGTTGCCGCAATTCTGGTGGCGGACGGCACATCCGTCACTGTCGGCACGCCGCTCGCGCGGGTGGTGTGACATGGGGCGCCGGATGGACACCGTTTTGATCGCAAATCGCGGCGAGATCGCCCTCAGGATCATGCGCGCCTGTCGCAGGCTCGGGCTGCGCACAGTCTGTGCTTTTTCCGAAGATGATCGGGGGGCCGGCTATCTCGATCTGGCGGATCAGGCGATTTGCATCGGACCTGCTCCGGCGCTGCAAAGCTATCTCAATATTCCCGCCCTGTTGGCCGCCGCAGAGGTGACCGGCGCGCAATTTGTGCATCCCGGCTATGGGTTTCTGTCCGAAAATGCCGAATTTGCCAAGGCTGTGGCCCAGGCCGTGCTGACCCTGATCGGACCCAGCGCCAAGATCATGCGCCAGATGGGTGACAAAGTCGCTGCAAAGCAAGCGATGATTGCGGCTGGCGTGCCCTGCGTGCCCGGATCGGCGGGCGTTCTGCCCGACGATCCCGACGCGCTGTTGCGCATGGCCAATGACATCGGATTTCCCGTGATCCTCAAGGCCCCCGGCGGGGGCGGTGGGCGCGGTATGCGCGTGGTGCAGGCCGCCGATGAACTGGCCGCGGCTTTTGCCATCACCCATCAGGAGGCCCGGCAATTCTTTGGCAATGGCGACATCTATATGGAGAAATACCTGCGCCATCCCCGCCATGTCGAAATTCAGGTGATTGCCGACCGCTACGGCACCGCGACCCTGCTGCGCTGCTCATGCCCGGCGACCGTATCCGCTTTAAACCGGCAGAGGTGATCGCATGATCGAGGTATGCGCCATTCCCCCCCTTGCCACGGTGCAGTATCTTGGCCGCCATGGTCATTGGTTTCAGGGGCTGGGCCGTGCCGGTGTCATGGACAGCCTCGCCCATCGTGCGGCGAATATTCTGCTTGGCAATGACGACTCTGCTGCCACGCTGGAAATTCCACTTACCCCGGCCCGGTTCCGATTCACCAAACGGCAGGCTTTTGCAATTGCCGGTGCGGTCTGTGGTGCCACATTGGCGGATCGCGCCCTGCCCCGGGTCTGGGCCGGTCACGCCGAAGCGGGCGACTGTCTTGACCTTGGTGGTATGACATCGGGCGCCCGCGTCTACCTTGCCTTGCCGGGCGGCATCGACGTGCCCAAGGTTCTGGGATCGCGCAGCACGCAATTGCGCGAGGCGTTTGGCGGTTTTCATGGCCGTGTTCTGGCCACCGGCGATCAACTGCGCGCATTGTCCGACAGCACGCATTTTCTGCCCAAAGGTGGCTTTGGCCTTGAACTGCCGCAGATACGCCCCGCCGACGACGCGGCGATCACCCTGCGAGCCCTGGTGGCAAGTGAATATGACGACTTTTCCGCCGAGGCGCAGCAGGCCTTTTGGGCGACACCTTTCGTTGTGACACCGCAAAGCAATCGGCAGGGCTATCGGCTTGATGGGGTTGCGCTGAACCGTGAGGGTCGCGGCGAACTGCGGTCACACGGGATTGTACCGGGCATCGTTCAGGTGCCGGGCAGTGGCGCACCGATCATTCAACTGGCGGATTCCGCCACTATGGGCGGCTATCCCAAAATCGCGGCGGTCATCTCAGCCGACCTCTGGCGTCTCGGTCAGGCCCGCCCCGGCGACAGTCTGCGTTTTGAACCTGTGGATCTGCCCACCGCGGCAGAGGCAGACCGCGAGATCAACAGAACGGTCGAAAGCTGGCGCAGCGAAGTCGCCAAAATATCCCAAAAACAGAGGAGCTGGACCTGACATGTTTCCCCAAAGCGACCTCAACCGGATAGTTGCCGCCATGCGCGCCAATGGGGTGACCTCTCTCGCGTTGCGCGACAATCACAACAAACTGCATCTCGATCTTGCCGCAGGTGTCGATCCGGCACCACAAACGCCGGCAAAACCGTTATCGCGTGACATAAAAAGCCCCGGCATCGGGCGGTTTTCTCCCCGTGGTGGCGACGATGGCCTGCCACGGCTTGACCCGGCGACACCTGTCTCACTAGGTGAGGTGCTTGGCTATCTTGGCCAGGGATCGGTGCGCCTGGCGCTTTGTTCACCGGACCACGGGGCGCTTTGTGGTCCCACCCCGGACGAAGGCCAGATTCTTGGATTTGGCGATGTCCTGTTCACACTGGAGCCGCACCAATGAAAATCGACATCAATTCCAACATGGGCGAAGGTTTTGGCCCGTATCGCATTGCCGACGATGCTGCCCTGATGGCCCATATCAGCTCTTGCAATCCGAAGCCTTCGACATCGACGAACAAATCGACGTAAATTTGCGCGCCGGACTGCATCTGGCGCGGCAGGTCCTGCCCGGCATGATGGACCGCGACAGTGGCCATATCGTCAATATTACCTCAATGGCCGGACATAATGAATTTGGCGGCCACATCGCCTATCATGCAACCAAGGCAGCCATGCATGTGGTGTCGCGACAGTTGCGGGTCGATGCATTTGGCCGCCGGGTGCGCGTGACCGAAATAAGCCCCGGACGCGTCGAAACCGACATTTTCGCGCATGTTGAAAAGATCAGCCCCGAAGAAGCAAAACGCAAGTATTTCGAAGGCTTCGAGATGCCGCAGGTGTCCGACATTGCCGATGCCGTGGAATACGCCGTTGATACGCCACAATATGTCAATATCGGCTTGATCGAGCTTCTGCCGACCTTGCAAGTTCCGGGTGGATTGCGCACCGGCAAACGGGTCGGTGACGAGGTGGTTTTGACCGGCAAAAAATAAGCGACACGCATTGCAGACGACGGCCGGGTTCCCAGGATCCGGTCGTTTTTCCATGTGGGGCCGCCCGTTTTAGCCGGGGGCAAAAATCATCAGGACCAGCGGGATTGTGATCGCTGCCGACAATGTCTGACAGGTCACAAGCCCCGCCATCAACGCGCCGTCACCGCCCAATTGCCGCGTAAGGACATAGGATGTTGGCGCCGTCGACACCGCCGAAAACACCACCAAGACCAGCGCCGTGCCGGCGTCGAGACCAAAAGCCAAGGCAACCAGCCAGGCCAGCATCGGCATGCCAAACAAGCGCAGCACCGTATTGCCCGCCAAAACCAAAAGATCGCGCCGCAGAGCCGCGGGTTGCAGGGCCGCCCCCACACACAGAAGCCCAAGCGGCAGGCTGGCCCGTGCCAGCAGATCCAGAAAGCTGCCCGTGCCATAGGGCAGGCCAAACCCCGTCAGCGCCACGGCAAATCCGCCGATACAGGCCAGGATCAGCGGGTTGCCGAATATTGTCTTCAGCAGGGCCACCGGCCGACGGGCCGGACCGGCCTCAGTCAGGGCCAGGATCGACAACAGGTTGACCAACGGCACCGCAATCGCAAGGTACACCGCCGCGCGGCCAACCGCCTCGGCACCGCCAAGGCTGCCGATGACAGCAAATCCAAGATAGGTATTGAAGCGGACAACCCCCTGAAATGCCGGCCCAAAGCGGGCGGCTGGGGTTGGCCGCATCCGGCGCGCCAGCCACAGCCCCCCAGCGGCAACCAGGATCGTGGCCACGGCCGCGGCACCCATGCGGGCCAGCGCGGGGTCACTTAATGGTGCACGGGACAGACTGGTAAACAGCAGCGCCGGAAAGAAAATGAAATAGGTCAGTTTCTCGGCACCGACCCAGAAATCAGGATGCGGAAACCCGGACCGTGCCAGCCAGAACCCCAGACCAATCAGCGCAAAAAGCGGCCATATTGTAAAGAAAAGCACGTTGTGTCACCGGAAATTCGGACAGATCCCTTTTCTTTAGAACCGTGCAAAAGCAATGTCACGGGTGTCGTCAATCCTGCATATCGCGCAACCGACGCTCAGCCAACAGATCGCCTACCTCGAAACGTATTTCAGCATTGTCCTGCTTAACAACAAGGATATAGGCGGCGTGAACAGTGAAATTCAAACCATACGCCAGGTGATTGAAACCGCCGCACGCCGCGCTGGTATCGGCCCATGTGCCGGGCAGATTTTCAAGCTGGACATCAAAACCGCGGGCCTCCGCCGTGGCAACGATCTCACCCAACAGATCCACGACGCGTGAAAACTCTGCCGGATCGGATGTCGCCCTTCAACGGTGCGTGCCTCAAAAGTGGTAATGCCATGCTCTACGGCGGTGCGGAAAATACTCTCCAAACTTCCCGGCGATGTAAGTGGGGCAATTTCGTTGGTAACGGCGGCAAGTTTCATCGGTTCACGCAGCTTTCTGTGTTTGGGAACAGGGATTGGGCACAACGCCGTCAATCGCCCCAAATATGCTCACCGCTGCCCTCAATTGGAAAATACCAATGAAGCATGTCGTCATACCGGAATTCTATGCAGATCCGCGGTGGTCGCACCGAGTGTCGGAAAATCAAAAGAAAAATCTTGGCGCCCGAGACACCCAAAGCAACGGCAAACGGCATGCGCGCCACCGGATTGGCCACCTAAGCCACTGAAATTATACATACCAGCCAGATGATGACTGATGTTCTCAATGCTTCCTGCGGTGCGCTAACGCACCACAAACTCTGCATGAAGCGCGCCGGCGGCTTTGATCGCCTTGAGGATGTCGATCATGTCGCGCGGTGACACCCCCAGGGCATTCAGGCCTGCGACCACCTCCGACAGGGATGTGCCATCCGGCACCTCCGCAAGATTGATGCCCGGCTCTTCCTCAATCTCGGCACGGGTACGGGGCACAACAACCGTTTCACCCTCGGAAAAAGGATTGGGTTGCACCGCGACCGGGGCCTCTTCGATCCGTAAGGTCAAATTGCCCTGGCTGACAGCCACCCGCGAAATTCGCACATCTTCGCCCATGACAATGGTGCCGGATCTCTGATCAACCACGACGCGGGCCTTTCGCTCCGGCTCGACCAGCAGGTTTTCGATACGTCCCAATGCGTGGGCGGTCGACGGCATCCGCGTCGCCCCGATGTCGAGTCGCACCGTGCCGGAATCCAACATCAATGCAACCTGCCGCCCAAAATTCCGATTGATGGCGGTTTCGATACGGGCTGCGGTGGTGAAATCCGGTTCGCGCAACGCCAAGCGCATCACATCCAGCGAAGAAAGATCAAAATCGACCTCCCGTTCGATCCGTGCACCGGCGGGAATGACGCCCGCCGTCGGCACACCAAATGTGACCTGCGCGGCATCGCCTTCGGCCTTGGCACCTCCGGAAATCACCGTGCCTTGTGCAACGGCATAGATCTCGCCATCGGCGGCATTCAGCGGCGTCATGATCAACGTGCCACCCAAAAGACTTTTGGCATCACCAATCGCCGAAACAGTGACATCAATCATACTGCCGGACCGGGCAAAGGGCGGCAGAGTCGCAGTGACAAACACGGCTGCCACGTTTTTCGGCCGAAACTGTTCACCCGTGACGTTCACACCCAACCGTTCGAGGATGTTGGTCATGATTTCTTCGGTAAATGGCGCGTTGCGCAGCCCATCGCCAGATCCATCCAGCCCGACAACCAAGCCGTAACCAACAAGGTCATTGCCCCGCACGCCATCAAATTCCACCAGATCCTTAATCCGGATCGGGCTTGCCGTGAGAAACGATGGCAGGATCAGAAAAAAGGCCGCGAAGAGAAGTTTTAAACGCACGAAGTCACCTCATGAAATCCAGCATGGTCAATCGCGATGCCCGCACGGTCACCGCATACAAAGTCTCGATCTGGGTTTGTACCTGTTCCAATCGGGTCGCGGATTCAAATGGATCGACCGAAAGCAAGGCGTTGCGCGACACCTCCAGCGCGAGGGCGGCAGATTCATTTCTGGTCCGGCTCTGTTCAATCTGTGACTGAACAAGCCCCAGACCAGCAATGGTGTCGGTCAATTCCGGTTGCAATTCCAACAGTGCACTGCCCGCCTGATTGACCATGACCACCTGCAAATCCTGGCTGAATCCAAGGGTTTGATCCCCTGCGAGCGCCGCCATTGCCACGGATTTCAGCGATTCTCGAAAAATCGGATCATCCGCACGGATCGACAGGCCAACCCGAACATCTTCTGACAGTTGCAATGGCGTGCCATCCACCGTGGATCCAACATATCCCAAGGTTTCGAAATCACCACCGGGGGTGTCAAACCAAGCGTCGAGCGCAGATTGAACACCAGTCAAAGTGGTTTCACCAGTGACCGCCGCGCGCAACCCCGACATCAGTTCAGAGGCGGGCGCCAATGCGCTGGTATCAAAAGACGCGCCTGCAAACAAAGATCTGTTTGCTGCATTGGTATTCAGTTGACCGACGATCGTGGCAAAGGACTGTTCCGCCTGGGCCGATGCGGTTTTCAGACCCTGTTGCCCCCCCGGTTGCGCCGCCAGAAACAAAGCTGATGAAAGCTCTACCGTCACGTCCTGGATAACCCCAAGCGAACTCTGCATCGCCAGGGTTGTCGTGTCACTCTCTGTGATGGCAAAGCGATAGCTGTCCAACATTTTCAAGCTGCGCTCGATGTCGTTCAGATGCGCGTAATCACCCTGAAGGTGGCTGCGGGTGTCCGCGGCCAAACCGGTGGTAAGCTCCATTTGCAGCTTCTGGGATTCTGTTTTCAGGTCGAATTGACGCTGGCGCAGCGCGAAACTATGAGACAGGTCGCCAAGTGTTGTCAGGTTCATCAGGTAATCCCCAAGAGAAGATCGTACATCTCATCGACAGTTTTCAAAACCTGTGCATTGGCGGCATAGGCTTTTTCGATCTGCAGAAGCTTCTGAAGTTCCGTGTCGGTATCGACACCGGATCGCAATTTCTGTTCGGTCAGCTCGCTGCTGCGGGCGGCTGCAAAGCTCAGGCGGTCTTCGGTTCTGGAAAGATCTGCGCCAATCTTGGAGAACAGGGTTGTCGTCAATTCAGAGGCGGTGGCAGCCAGCCCGGCCTGATCACCAGATGCGACGGTCAAATCCTCGTTCAGTCGGTCGATCATCGACAGAATGAGATCACCTTGTCCCGGCGGCCCGGGTATCGTGGCATAAAGACCATCGCGCAACCGCCACAACGCACCACCCGCATCCGGGTTCACCTGATCATTCAACGATAGACGACGGGCAAGGCCAACCTCTTCTGTGGTGTCAAACGCCTGGCCATTATCGGTAAACAAACCCGGATCATTCACCCCGATCGTTGGGTCCAATCCCGAACTCTGGAACCGCTCGACCAGATTTCGCGCCAACGCATCAACTTCGGCCTGATAAGTGACCAAAGTATCATCCCGCAGCTCAAACAAGGCCGCCATGCGACCGCCTTTGACCCTGCTGTTTTCGGATCCCACCGGAATGTCGATGCCATCAATGGTCAGGCCGGACAGCGCACCATTTTCCAACGACTTGAATTCAGTCACCATAGTGGCGGCAGTAAACTCAATTTCGGCTGCGTTTCCGTCCAACAGAACAGCGCCGGACGTTGTGACCAAGGCAACCGCCCCCCGATCACGGGGCAGGACACGCAATGGTACGATTTCAGAAACCTTATCAATGGCTTCTTGTCGAATATCATAAAGCGCCTGCGTATTGTCACCGGTCGACTCTGCGCGGGAAATCCGGGTGTTCAGCTCGACAATATTACTTAGATGGCTGTTCAAATCCGCAACCATCCGGCCGATCCCCTGGTCGATTTCGGTGCGCAAGCTCTGCACGCCCGAAGACGCCTGGGAAAAAGCAGTCACAAGATCATTTGCCTGGGAATAGACATCCTGCAACCTGTTCGTCAGATCCGGCCTGCTCGCCGCGGACACCAGCGCGGATTCAAACCGTGTCATCAAATCCGCCAGTGATCCCGCATCATCCGGCGCGCCGAACAATTCTTCCACCCGTGACAGATAGCTGGTGGTGGTATCGAGCTCTGATGTGCTGGCACTGGCGCGGCGCCATTCGTCCAGCAGGGTCGGATCGACGGAACGTGTGATTCCGTCGATTCTGACCCCGCCGGACGTGCCATTCACGCGGGAGGAAACTTCGATATTGCGCGTTGCGTAATTCTCGTTCGTGGCGTTGGCCAAATTGGAAGACACCAATTCGGCCGCCAGGGACGAGGCGCGCAACCCCGAAAGTGCATTGGATATTGAACCGGTGAAGGACATGGATCACCTCAAATCGGCGCGACGGCCGTTAACGTTTGATGTTGGTGGTTTCCTGAAGCATCTCATCCACGGTTTGAATAACCTTGGCATTGGATGAATAGGCCCGCTGGGTCTTGATCATCGAGGTCAGCTCTGTCGCCACGTCGGTGGTCGATTCCTCGCGCGAGAAGGATTTGATGTCGCCGGTTGGCCCCTCACCTGAATCCCACAGGAAGTAAGACCCGCTTTCTGGCGAGGCGCGATAGGTCTGCTGATCAAGCGCCTGCAACCCGTTGGGATTCGGCATATCGGCAAGCGGCACCTGGTAAAGCCGCTGAGTTTCGCCACTGTCATAAATCGCGTAAACAAAGCCGTTTTCATCCACTTCGACCGAGGTCATATTGCCAACCGAAGAGCCGTCTTTGGTAATCGAAATTGGTGCAAAACTGTCGGACAATTGCGACAATCCGCGCGTGTCCCCAACTGTGCCAATGTTGAAATTGATCGGCCCGCCGGCGACGGTTACCTCAACCGATCCCGTGGCGGGATCATAGGCGCCGCCGGACACCGTGGTGACCGATGCAATCGTGCCGCCAGTGGCGCGGCTGTTGTCAAAGGCGACAGTGTATTCCCCAACCACAGCGTCATCCTGGGCGGAATCGGTCATCACCATCGTCCATTCATTGGATGACCCGGTGGCCGGAACCGTTGGTGTGAACGACATTGAAATCGTCTGCGATGTGCCGAGATTGTCAAAATATTCGACCGAAAGCGAATATGGATCGCCAGATGACCCGGCATCGGTTGCCGTGGCCGGCAGATTGAGGCTCATATCGACTGTGGTTGTCGGATCACCGGTCAGATTCTGCGAAAACTGAATTGGTTCCAACCCATCGGCCGTATCGCGGGAAAACGCCGGGATCGTCCCATCGATGCCGGCAGGCCAGCCCATCAACACCAGCCCGGATGGGGTGCTGAGGTAGCCATCTTCGTCAATGCGGAAAGACCCGGTTGTAGTCAGCAGCATTTCCGCATCAACACCGTTGGACCGCACATCCCCCCCGGCGGCAACCGGCAACATGCCACGCCCACGCACCGCAAGATCGGTTGGATTGGAGGTGGTGACCAACGACCCGCCCTGATCAATCATCCGTTGTGTGCTGGTGCGGACGCCCCCGGCGGTATAGGTGCGCGAAGATTGGTTAAGGACCAGGGAATGAAAATCCGTTTCAACCCGTTTATATCCATAGGTCGAAGAATTCGCGATATTGTCGGAAATACCTGCCAATCGGGTGGCATTTGCGGTTAACCCCGCAACGCCCGCATTCAGGGAGGAGGAAATCGTCATGGACACGCCTTTCTGCTGCATCAAACTTAGATGCAACAGATAGACATCGCCCCTTAACGCTGACCTAACAGCTAAAATGCGCTCTAGTTTTGGTTCCGCAGAAAAATCACTTCCAACCGGCTGTTGCGCAGGGAAAGCGGATTTACCTCTGCCAGTTCCCGGTCGGCATGGCCGGTCACCCGCGCCACATCCCCCTTGGGCAGACCCTCTTGCTCCATCAGGTTACGAAAGGCCTGGGCCCGCTGAACCGATTGATCCCAACTGACATTTCGGCGCACGACAATCGGGCTTGTGGGCACATGGCCCTCGATTGCAACCGGGTTTGACACCGTTTTCGCAGCCTCGGCCAGCGCATCGGCCAGCACGGAAAGTGTCTCTGTCGGATTGCCAAGATCGTCAAACAGGCGGCTGTCCGGCAGTTCGAACAATTCAACCACAAGCCCCTCATCCGTGCTTTTCAGCACAACATGTTTCAGGGCGTTTTCGATAACCATGCTTTCACCACCATGGCCATAAAGCGCCTCTTTGATGGTATTTGCCCGCTCTTGAAATGCATCGTCATCGCCCTGGCCATTGTTTTCGCCCTGAGGATTGATCCCGGTATCCCCCCGCGCCTGGGCGCTATTGGTCGGGTGTCGGCTTGACGCGCCGGTGCCGTTTTGCGGCAAGGTTTCTTCGGAAAACACGCTGTCACCGCCAAAGGCCCCCGTGCCGCCGCCCGACACCCGGTTGACCGGAATGGTTGGCGCAAAATAATCCGCCAAACCCTTTCTTTGTTTTTCCGTTGTCGCGTTCAACAGCCACATCAAAAGGAAAAACGCCATCATCGCCGTGACAAAGTCCGCATATGCGACCTTCCAGGCACCGCCATGGTGCGCATCACTGGCAACAACTTTTTTCCTTTTGATGATCACTGGCGCGACGTTTCCGTCTACAGCCATTTTTCACCACCTATTTTCACCCACCTTTGGCAATATCAGGCCAGCTGTTACCGCTGCCTTAACACTTACAATTGGAACTTTTTTCGCCCTGGCAGATCGGCGTTCGGTATTTGCCACAATCCTGGGTTTCCCTTGGCAGCACGATGGACTTGTCCCGACATTACCCGTAGTAATCCAGAGAGTTTCAGCGGGCGGGACGTATTGATGCCAAATACTTTGAAAGCTACCCTGAAGGGCAGTGCAGCTGTGTTGCTGGCGGGCGCAAGCCTGTTTGCCGCGCCGGCCGGTCTGGCCGAAGGCATCCCATCATACAATCTGTATGGTGTGCCCGGTCTGATCGACATGCCGACGGCCAATGTATCGCCGGATGCCACGCTGAGCATCACGGCGGCCAATGCCGGAAACCACACGCGCGGCACGCTGAGCTTTCAGATCACGCCGCGCCTGTCCGGCAGTTTTCGCTATTCCGGGATTGCCGAATTTCCGATCGGCGGGTCGGTTGATGGCGTCTATTACGACCGCAGTTTCGACCTGCGCTACCAATTGCTTAAGGAAACTGACTACCTGCCCAGCGTTGTGGTCGGGTTACAGGATTTCATCGGCACCGGCATTTATGGTGGGGAATATCTGGTCGCGACCAAAGAGGTGCTGCCTGGGCTTGAGCTGACTGGCGGGATTGGGTGGGGCCGATTGGGTTCTCGCGATCCCTTTGGCTCAACGGGAACACGCCCGAATGTAGACATCGGCACGGGCGGAACGCCGACCTATGACCAATGGTTTCGCGGCGATGCCGCCGGCTTTGGCGGGGTCAGCTATTCACCCACCGAATTCCTGACATTCTCGGCGGAATATTCCTCCGATACCTATGCCCGGGAACAACGGCGCGGCGAGCATGAAGACGATTCGCCATGGAACTTTGGCGTGGATTACCGGTTCCGCGATGGCACGCAACTTTCGCTTTACCATACCTTTGGCAACACCTTTGGCGCGCAGATCTCTTTCCACACCAATCCGAAATCTGCGGCGACCCCGGGCGGACGCGAAACCGCGCCGGTCCCGGTATCGGTGCGACGGCCCGGCGCGGCAAATGACCTCGGCTGGACGGCTCTGCCCACAAACAGCTACCGGCAGACTCTGACCGCTGCGCTGGAAAATGATGAATTGGTGCTTGAGGGACTGACACTGGACGCCCGTCAGGCCACCGTGCGTCTGCGCAATCCGCGTTACGGCCAGGTGCCACAGGCCATTGGTCGCACGGCCCGCGCCATGACACGTGTTCTGCCCGCATCGGTGGAAACCTTTGTCATTGTGCCAGTGGTCGAAGGTATGGCGCTTTCTGCGGTCACGGTGCGCCGGTCGGATCTTGAAGCTTTGGAACATTCCGACAATGCCGAAATTCTGGCACGCGCGTCGATCACCGATGGTTTTGGTCGCGCGCCTTCGGCTTTTGACGAAGTATACCCACGGTTCGGTTGGGCGATTGCGCCTTATACGCAATTTTCGGTTTTTGACCCGGATAACCCGGCACGGGCTGACCTTGGCATTCGGGCCAGCGCAAGTTTCCGGCCGACCGCGAATTTGGTGTTTTCCGGATCGATCACCAAGAAGCTCGCGGGCAACCTGGACGAATCCAACCGGAACACCGGATCGGCCCTGCCGTCGGTACGCACGGAAAAGGCCCGGTATTCACAAGAGGGCGATCCCGCCATCGAGCGGCTGACCGTCGCACATTATGCCCGTCCCGGGACAAATCTGTATAGCCGCGTGACGGCGGGTTACCTTGAATCAATGTATGCCGGGGTGTCCGGCGAATTGTTGTGGAAACCGGTAAACAGCCGTTTGGCCCTTGGCGTCGAAATGAACTACGTCAAACCACGCGACTACGATCAGCTGTTCGGCCTGCGGTCTTCGGAAACCCGCGCTGGCGTGATCCCGGATTTCAACGGCCATGTGTCGGCCTATTACGACATCGGCAACGGGTTCCACGGCCAGCTTGATGTCGGCCGTTATCTTGCCGGCGATTATGGTGCGACAGTGACCCTGGATCGCGAATTTGCCAATGGCTGGCGCGTCGGGGCCTATGCCACCTTTACCAACGTTGATTACGATGACTTTGGCGAAGGGTCGTTTGACAAAGGCATCCGCGTGACCATTCCGCTTGGAAGCGTGTCCGGTTCGCCATCGACCGACAGAACCACTTTTGACATTCAATCGCTGACGCGTGATGGCGGGGCCAAGGTGCTTGTTGATGGGCGGCTTTATGAACAGGTTCGCGACTATCACCAACCACAAATGGCCAAGACCTGGGGCAAGTTCTGGAGATGAGCGTGAAACAAAAGATCCGGCGGAGTGGTTTCGCCCCCGTGGCCGCGTTGTGCGCGACGGCCTTGCTCGCGGCCTGTAGCGGTGGCGGCGAAGGCCGGGATGGCCCGGAACTCATTCGTAACGCCGTTGTGGAACGGTTTGGTCCCAACGGTCGTGGACCCGTGCGTGTTACCCCGGCCCAGGTTCAGCAATTGACCGCAAGAGCGACCAATGCGTTGATCTTGATCGACTTCCCCAAGACCCAGTCGAATGCCGTTCTGGTCCGTATTGGCCAAAACCGGTCTGTGGAAACCTATGCCACAGCAGCCCGCCAGACCTTGTCCATGGAAAATGGTCTGTTGCGCGGCACTCGCGGTATGGGCGGTGATTTGATGTCAGCTGATCTTGGTCGGTTGCCACAGTTGATCGCCCGCCGGCAATCCGGGTCGACACAGCGGGAAGTGCGGATTCTGAACGGCGAAGACATCACCGTGCGGCAGCAGTTCAGCTGCGACGTGGCTGTGACCGGAACCGGTGGCGCGCCGCGCGTGACCACAATGACCGAAAACTGCACCCAGCAGAACGGCAACATCCGCTTCACCAATACCTATGACGTGGATGGCCAGGGCCGTGTTGTCAGCTCTGATCAATGGGCCAGCAACTATTTGGGCCAGGTCAAGATTCAGCAACTGCGCTTCTGATCGTCTGGATCGCTCTCACTGCTTAGCTATGTGAGAGTGGTCGAGGCCAAGACCACCATTTCACCGATAGATCATGATGCCGCCCAACACATGTGGCGCGGCATTACGCGGGTCTGAGGAGCAACAAAATCCTCAGATGACCTCCAGCGTTCCTTCGGACTGCTGATTTTTGTCACGCCGACGCTCGACCCAGCGGGTGGCAATTTCATTTGCCGCATCACAATCATGCGCTGCCACCGCCTTGCGCACTTCGGCCATGACATTCGCCATTTCCAGCTCGGACAAATGGGTTTCCTGCGCGCGCAGAATTTTCGGGTGCGGTGTTGTCAGCATGTCGGTGCCAATCAACAATTCTTCCTCAAGCTTTTCACCGGGGCGCAAACCGGTAAACATGATCTCGATATCACCATTCGGATTGGCGGCATCCCGCACCTTGTAGCCGGCATTTTGGATCAGCTTGCGGGCAATTTGCCAGATCGAAATCGGCTTGCCCATGTCCAGCACAAAGACATCACCGCCGCGGGCAAACGACCCGGCCAAAAGCACCAGACGCACAGCTTCGCTGACGGTCATGAAATAGCGGGTCACATCGGAATGCGTCACCGTGACCGGCCCGCCTTTGGCGATCTGATCCTGAAACAGCGGGATGACCGACCCGGAAGAGCCAAGCACATTGCCAAACCGCACCATCGAATACATCGTATGTTCAGACCGGGTGGCAAGATCCTGAATCAACATCTCTGCCAGCCGCTTTGTCACGCCCAGAACACTGGTCGGGCGCACAGCCTTGTCCGTGGAAATCAGGATGAACCGTTCCACGTGATTGCGCCGCGCAGCATCCGCCAGCAATTTGGTGCCGATGACATTGTTGCGCATGCCTTCGATGGTGTTCAGCTCCAGCAACGGCAGGTGTTTATACGCCGCTGCGTGCAACACCACATCAATATCGTGATCGCCGAACACCCGGTCCACAAGACCCTGTTCACAGATCGAGCCCAGCACCGTGACGATTTCCACACCGGGATTGATCGACGCCAACCGCCGCTGGATATTATACAGCAGCAGCTCCGAGTGATCGAAAAGGATAACTTTTGATGGCTGGCAGCTTGCGATCTGACGGCAGAGTTCCGATCCGATTGATCCCCCTGCCCCGGTGACCATCACACATTTGCCTTCATAGGCGCCGCTCACCCCGGGCAATTCTGCCTCGAGGTGGTTGCGCCCCAGCAGTTTGGAGAAATCCAGCGGTGTGGTCGACACCGGGCCGCTTTGCGTGATCAACATCTGGGCAAAGGACGGCATGATATGCACTTCGCAGGACAGATGGCTGAGCTGATGCGCGATGCGCGCCTTGTCAGCCTCGCTTGCGGAGGGCATCGCCAAAATAATCCGGTCAATTCGCAGGTTTTCAACCATACGCTCCACCCGGCTGGACGGGGCGACCTTGAAGCCCGCAATTGTCAGCCCGTGCATCGCCGGATTGTCATCGACAAACCCGACAAGCGACAGTTCAATATCAGTCAACAACGCTGATGCCAGCTGTTGCCCTGTGCGTCCAGCACCGTAAATCAACACCCGTTTCAAAGACTTGCCGCGACGATAGATCCGGATCACCACCTCGCGCAGGATCAGGCGAATGCTGGCAGAGGAAATCAGCAGGATCATGGATGCGATGACAAATAGCTGGGGTGAGATACGCGAGCCAATCATCACTGAGGTCAAAAGCCCGGACACGCCAACAGCCGCCGCAACCAGGGCGGTCTGTAAGACACCCTTAAGCTCATATGAGATAAGTTTGGTTCGGTGCAGGTCGAAATAGAGCACCACGGCCAAGGCAACCGGACCCATCACAGCCAAATAAGGCAGACTTGCGCGCAAGACCTCGAAAGACGGAACCTGGCCCACCAAAAGCGAATTGGCCCCCACAAAGGAAAGCACAACAAGACAAAAATCGATCGTTGCAATGATCACAGCCTTCTGGCCACGGCTCATCCGAACCAATAGACTGTATAGCATTGGCATTCCCCAGGCAGTTGCGACACCGATCAGCAAGGACAGCGCAGACTTACATATCGGCGTATTAGTCACTGTATCGTGACAGGTCTATTCGGGCTAGATTCGTTCTCGCGGGTGCAGCATTAGCGCCACATATGGCAATTTTCCGCCTATTTGCCCGGCAAACCGGCTGATTTACGCGACGTTCTTACAGGAATTGCGCGAAACACAGTGGCAAACATCAACCTAAGGTCGAAAAACACCGATTGATGTGCGGCGTAGATCAAATCCAGTCGGGCTTTGCGGGGCACACAGCGGCGGGAATAAACCGCATCGGTTTCTTCCGACGACTGACAGGGACGCAAGAGCATTTCTTCGTGGCGATGAAAGACCAAGGTCGCCAGACCGGTCACACCTGGCCGCGACTGCAGCACCTTGGAATAATATTCTGGAAACCGTTCCACATACATCCGCAGCGGCGGGCGCGGGCCGACAAAGCTCAGATCACCTTTCAGGATATTCAGAAGTTGCGGCAATTCATCCAATCGCTTGGCGCGCAGAAACTTGCCCGTCTTGGTGATGCGCTCGGATTTGTCACCGCCAGAGACACCGGTATTCTGGTCGGTTTTGGTCATTGTGCGGAATTTGTACAAATTGAATGGCACCCCCGGTGCTTTCATCCGCTCCGACACGTACAGAACCGGCGCACCATCCCGCCAATAGATCAAAAACGCCACCCAAAGGATAAGGGGGCTCAGCACAACCAGCAGAAACAAAGCACTGGCAATATCAAACAAACGTTTCTGTGCTGTCACGCCCCGCCCCCGTATTTGCGCCATTCCTGAACCAGTTCAACGGCATCCGTGCTTTGCGCCCCCAAGTCAACCAAGGCGTTCAATCGTCCGACATCCACCGCCATAACCGGCAGGGCCTCTTGCGGGGCGGCGCGCCATAACACTGGCCGATTCGCCGCGACCACAATATCCTGCATGGCAACCGGCGTTTTCCCGGCCACATTGATCACCTGCGGCAGGTGCTCTGTCGGTAAGGACACCAGTGTTTCTATCACCTGAGCCAAGGTTGACGGCTGCACGTAGCTGCGCCGGGGCCCGGTGCCATCGGCAAACTGATCCAGGGTGATAGGCCCATCACCGGCCAAGGCAGAAAACACCCCATCAGCGCCCGCGACATTCGCAATCCGCAAACACACAGATCGCGGCAAGGATTTGGAAACTGCCGTCTCCATTTGCAATTTTGCCCGCCCATAGGCGTTGCGGGGCACGCAAGGCGCGGATTCATCCAAAACCTGATCGGATGGCGTATAGACCGCAACGCTTGACGCATGAATGACGCGGTCAGCACCACAAGATGTGCCAATTTGTTGGGCAATGCGGGCCAAATCAATGTTTTCTTCGACCGGCGCGCCCCCGCCCGGCACCACACCCCACAACGCAACCACGGCATCGGCCCGTGGCAATTTGGCCACATTGTCACCCGGTGCCCATTGACAGTCCACACCACGGCCCGCTTTGCGCGCGACCCGGACAAAGATTATGTTTTCGGATGGTTTTTCCAGCCAGACCTTGGCCAGCATTTCGGCAACCCGCCCGGATGCGCCCAAGACCAAAACCGTCTTTTTCGTCCTCATTTGAGTCATACAAGCAATACTCTGAATTTTCTTCACCTCACACTCTGTTTATCATCGCCAAGAGCCGCTAGAAAGCGCTTGGACGATGCGACGGTGATCAGGAGAATATCTTCGTGAAGATGATGACGCGCCTTCTGGCCATTGCTTTGATGTTTGCGGTCTCTGCTTGTGGCAACCTGCCCCGCGGTGCCGCCTTGCAACGTGAAGTTATCCGCGAAGCAAACGCCGAAACGGCCCAATTCGATTTGGTGCCAGTCACCCGCGCAAATGCTGAATTGATTGCCAAATGGCCGGTGACCGGTTGGACCGGCGGGTTTCATTGGATCAAATCAAGCCGTGGTCCCAAGAGCCAGGTGCTGCGCACCGGCGACCGGATCGATCTTAATATCTGGGACAACCAGGAAAATTCCCTGCTGACCCAATCCGGCAACAATTTGGCGATATTGAACGGGTTGATGGTGTCGCCTTCCGGCACGATTTTCATTCCCTACATTGGCGATGTCGTGGTGAACGGGTTGACCCCGGACGGGGCCCGCAAACGCATTCAAAACGAACTGGCCACCATCGCGCCAGACGCCCAGGTCCAGCTGACCGCCACACCCGGCGTCGACAATTCGGTGTCTGTGGTTGGTGGCGTGGCGTCACCCGGAAGTTACCCGCTGCCGAACCGCAATACCTCTATTCTCAGTGTGATCGCCTCTGCGGGCGGTATCAATAACAGCTTCCGCAATCCAGTGGTATCCCTGCACCGTGGCAACGCGACATATTCGATCCCGGCCAAGGATCTGTTTGCCAGTCCAGACAAAAACGCCCGGCTTTATGGCGATGACAAGATTATCGTTCAACAGGACGAACGCGCCTTTACCGCACTTGGCGCATCCGGTTCGGAAAGCCTGATTTACTTCCCCAAGGAATATGTCACCGCGCTTGAGGCGATGTCGTTGATGGGTGGAATTCAAGATGACCGGGCCGACCCCAAAGGTATTCTGGTCCTGCGGGAGTACCCGGCAAAGGCCGTTGTTGCCGAACCCAAAGTGGGACCGCGCCAGCAACAAGTCATCTTTTCGCTTGATCTCACGACGGCAGACGGGTTGTTTGCCGCACGTAACTTCTTGATCAATCCCAATGACACTGTTCTGGCAACTGAATCGCCGGTTGTGGCCCTGCGCACCGTTCTGTCCCTGTTTGGGGCGGCGTTGAACACCACGACCCGGGTCGCCACAGCGGTTTCGAATTAACCTGTAATCCAGCGCGACTGCTCCGGCACGAACGTGCAAGAGGAGCAATCGCTTTGCGTGACCGATCTTTTTTGGTTGCTAACGCGCCCTGGTTGATGGCCGGGACGTTGCTGACCTTTTTGTCCAGCTTCGGCCAAACTTATTTCATTTCGATATTTTCCGGCGAAATTCGTGCGGAATTTGGCCTGACACATGGGCAATGGGGCGGGATTTATTCCCTTGGAACCACATTGTCGGCCGCGGTCATGGTCTGGTCCGGCGGGCTGACGGATCGGTTTCGGTCCCGATTGCTGGGGTCGGGCGTTCTGATCCTTTTGGCCTTGGCATGTCTGGCGATGGCTGTGTCCACTGTTTGGCTGTTGCCGGCGGTGATATTTGCCCTGCGCCTGACAGGCCAGGGGATGACAGTCCATATTGCCGCTGTTTCCATGGCGCGCTGGTTTGTTGCCTCACGCGGCAAGGCGCTTTCGATCGCCTCGGTCGGGTCATCGCTGGCCGAAGCGGTGATGCCGATCCTGTTTGTCGCCCTGTTGACGGTCTGGGATTGGCGCCAGCTTTGGGTTCTGTCCGCTTTGATCGCCATTGCCGGCGTGCCGCTATTGCGCTTGTTGCTGCGCCGCGAGCGTACACCGCAAAGCATGGCGGAAAACGATCAAAGCACAGGCATGAAAAACATACATTGGACCCGCGGCCAGACGCTGCGCCATCCATTGTTCTGGTTCATGGTGCCCGCGTTATTGGGCCCGCCGGCGTTCATCACGGCGTTTTTCTTTCAACAGGTCCATTATGCAGAGATCAAAGGCTGGACCCATCTTGACCTGGTCAGCCTGTTCCCAATCTACACCGGGTTTGGCATTGCGGCGATGCTGGGATCGGGGTGGTTGCTGGACCGTGTCGGCACCGGTCGTCTGATCCCATATTACCAATTGCCGATGGTTGTGGCCTTTGCCTGGTTCGCCATTGCCGGCTCGCCAATGTCGGCGCTGGTTGGATTGTTCTTCCTGGCGATGACCGCCGGGGCCAACGCCACATTGCCAAACGCCTTTTGGGCCGAATTCTACGGCACCGCCAATCTGGGCGCGATCAAGGCGATGTCCGCCGCTGTCATGGTGCTGGGATCTGCGCTTGGGCCGGGGCTGACCGGCGCTTTGATCGACCTTGGGATCGGCATCGAGACGCAATATCTGTTTGTTGCCGGCTATTTCATCTTTGCCACGGTGATGATGAAAATCGGCATCGCGCAGGTGGGTCATACCCAATCGAACAGATCAAAAGGCTAAGATCGACGTCACCGCCGCCGGCGTAGATACACGTAATACGCGCCACCACCGCCATGGCGCAAATGCGCTTCGCTGATCTGCATCACCAAGGGGCCAAGCGGCGGCATCCGCAGCCATTGGGGCACTTGATGGCGCAAAACCCCCATGCGTTGCGGGATTGGGCCTTCGTCGGGTTTGTGTTTGCCTTTGCCGGTGATCACCAGAACCAGCCGCAGATCGCGGGCGGCGGCGCGCTGAATGAACCCGATCAACGCCGGATAGGCCCGATCCAGGGTCATACCATGCAGGTCCAACCGGGCCTCGGGTTTCAGCTTGCCACGCTTCAGGCGCGTGAACGCCTTCTTGTCCATCGCAATTGGATCGGCGGCCAATGACGCCGACAGGGAAGGGGCCAGAGAATGCGATGGTCTGTCCTGGCGCGCCGTTTCGCCGACCCGAAACTCCGGTATCTGTTGCGGGTGTTCCGGTGCCGGCTTTGGGCTGGGTGATTTTAGCGCGGGTCGCGCGGCGGGGGCCGAACGGGGCTTTCCCAATGGGGTGGTGGTCTTGGCCACTTGCCCCCAAAGTTCAACTTCTTCGGCCCGCAGCTTGCGCTTGCGCGTCATTGAATCGATTCCGGCAGCAAGGCATAGGCGCGTTGAATTGGCATCAGCACAAGCAACCGACCGGGATCGCGCAGCTTGCCCGCCGCACGCCCCGCGGCATCGCCGGTGCCAAAAAACACATCCGCGCGCTGTGCACCTTTGATCGCTGACCCTGTGTCCTGGGCAATCATCAACCGGCGCAGCGGATCAGCACCGTCCTTTTCAATCCAGACCGGCGAGCCCAACCGCACAATAGAAGGATCAACCGCGATCGAGCGCATGGTGGTGAGCGATCTGTTCATGGCCCCCAAAGGCCCCTTGTCGGCAGGCACCTCTGATACTTCGCGGAAAAACACATAGGACGGGTTATGGTGCAACAGATCCTCACCCAAATCGCCGTTGCGTTTCACCCAGTTCTTGATCACCTGCGCTGACACCTGATGCGCCTGATAGACGCCGCGCCGCACCAGCTCCATCCCGACAGAGCGGTATTCATGGCCGTTCTTGCCGCCATATCCGACCCGGACCACCGATCCATCGTTCATGCGAATACGGCCAGAGCCCTGAACCTGAAGGAAAAACAATTCGACCGGGTCATCTACCCAGGCAATTTCCAACCCGCGCCCATCCATGACCCCGCTGGTCAGGATGTCGCGTCGGCTTAGCCAAGGTTGGTTGCGCCGTGCTTCGCCCGGCATGCGGTAGACCGGATAACGATAGCGCGGCGTGCGATAGCGTGATCCGTCAAGCTCTGGTTCAAAATATCCGGTGAAAAGGGCCGGTTGCCCATCTTCGATCAGCACCGGCCGGAACGTCAGTTCAAAAAACGCCCGGCCGTCTGACATGTCATGCGCCAAAGCGCAAAGCGCCTTCCAGTCCGGGCCCTTCATATCAATGCAGGTATTGCGGAAAACCGTCAGGGCTGCATCGTGATCATCCTCTTGCCAGCCGTCCAGCTGGTCAAAGGACATCACCGAATATGTGGTCTCAGCAGAGGTCGGCGCACCGCCCATCGTCAGGCCAATCAAGCCAAGAAGGGACAGCAACCTCCGCATCGTAACAGATCACTCATCCGTGGCCACAAGCGCCCAATTCGGGTCATCGGAGCCCATATCGCGCGCAAAGGTCCAGATATCTTTTTGCTTTTTGACCTGGGTCGGGCTGCCTTCGATGATCTCACCGCTGCGGTCGCGCACAATCTGGGTCAATTCGCCGATGAACTTCATCGTGATCTCGGCCCGGTTTGTGCCTTCATCCAATGTCGCGTTGTGCAGGGTCAATTCGCGCACGCCGACAAATTCGGCTTCGATGGTCAGACCCTGCTCTTCACGAGACTCCACCACCTCGGCAAATGTTTCATACACATCTTCGGCCAGGAACGGCTTGATCTCGGCCAGGTCACCGCGTTCAAAACCCATCAGGATCATCTCATAGGCACCGCGAGCGCCGCCCATGAATTCCGAAACGCTGAACCCCGGTTCAATCCGCTTCATCCGCGCCAGCGCATCAGCGGCGTCGCTGTTCGCGTCGACGTTATCAACGATATCGTGATCTGGCCCGCCTTCGATGACTTCGAACTCGCGGCGCGAATCCTTGGGCTCGGCCCCGCGTGGCACTGGCGGCTTCTCAAAACCGTCACGTGTGCCGAGCACGGATTTCAGCCGCAGAATTAGAAAAACAGCAATCCCAGCAAGGACTAAGAGCTGGAGCAGGGGCGAATTCATCTGGACCTCATCATTGGCGCACTTTGAAAGCGGTTGGTGTTGCACTTATGTAAGCGCTAGGTGGGGTCAAGTCCACCACACCATCGGTAACCTTCGGGATAACAACAAATGTATCTTCTACTGGCCTTCCTTATCGTCCCCATCATCGAGATTGCGCTTTTCATCCAGGTCGGTGGCGCAATTGGCCTGTGGCCGACATTGGCAATTGTGGTGATCACCGCAATCCTTGGCACGATGCTGGTCAAACAACAGGGACGTCAGGCGCTGGCCGGTTTGCAACGCTCGTTTTCTGAACTGCAGGATCCAACCAAACC
The DNA here is from genome assembly GCF_030548265.1 of Marinovum sp. 2_MG-2023. NCBI lineage: Bacteria > Pseudomonadati > Pseudomonadota > Alphaproteobacteria > Rhodobacterales > Roseobacteraceae > Marinovum > Marinovum sp. 2_MG-2023. Next base: position 204,416 of record NZ_JAUOSD010000004.1, read on the forward strand.
ACTGGCGGACGGGGCGATGATCCTGATCTCTGGCGCATTGCTGCTGACGCCGGGGTTTTTTACCGATGCGGTTGGGTTTGCCCTGTTGATGCCGCCGGTGCGCCAGGCGGTCTATGAATTTGCCCGCACGCGGATCAAAGTCCAGAAATTCCAGTTGGGGCAGGGGCAACCGCATGATCCCCGCCAACACCGGCCCCAGGACACCGTGATTGATGCCGAATATTCCGAAGTCCCGCCAGAAAAGGACGACAAAGCCGGCCCATCAGGATGGAGCAACCATTGAGGATAGGACACGGGGCTGGTAAAGCACCAAAAACTTCCTGCGGAGAGGACATATGGCGGAAATCGAAAATGGCGCGGCGGAACAAGCTGCACCGGTCAAAATGAACGTTCTGGCACAATATGTGCGCGATCTATCGTTCGAAAACATCCTGTCGCAAAAGGGCGCCACCGGAGAAGTCCAACCTGACGTTCAGGTTCAGGTCAATCTGGATGCCAAGAAGCGCCAGCAGCCGAACCAATACGAAGTTGTGTTGAAGCTGAAAATCACTTCAAAAGCCAAAGACGGTGACGCGGTTCTGTTCCTGTTGGAAATGGATTACGCTGGCGTTTTCAATATCGAAAACGTGCCAGAAGAACAGCTGCATCCGTTCCTGTTGATCGAATGCCCGCGGATGATTTTCCCATTCGCACGCCGCATCGTCAGCGATGTGACCCGCGATGGTGGCTTCCCGCCGCTAAACCTGGAAAACATTGATTTTATTGCACTTTACCGCAATGAAATCGCGCGCCGGGCTGCGGAACAGGCCAAGGTCGCACCCGACGCATAAGCCGTCAGGCTTTTTTCCATAAAGCATCATCGCCCATGGCGTCGACAAATTCGGCATGGGCGGCCAATTCGGCCTCGGTCAGACGCGGGGGCAGGGGATTGGCCCGCGGTTTGGGTTTCCAAACACCGCCCTGGCTGGCAACATTGGTTTTCTCGACATTGGCAAGGACAAGCCCCGGCTGTCGGCCACCAATAAGTTCCAGATAAACCTCGGCCAGAATTTCACTGTCGAGAAGCGCGCCGTGCAGGGTCCGTGCGGAATTGTCGATATTGAACCGACGACACAGCGCATCCAGCGACGCCGGCGAGCCGGGAAATTTCTTGCGCGCCATGGCGACCGTGTCCAGCGACCTCTCCATTGGGATCTTTGGCATGTTGAGCCAGCCAAGTTCCGCATTGAGGAATTTCATGTCAAAGGACGCATTGTGGATCACGAGGATCGAATCCTCGGCCACGAAATCAAGAAAATCCTGCGCAATCGCCTTGAACAACGGTTTGTCAGCCAAAAATTCGTCACCCAAACCATGCACTTCGAAGGCTTCTTTTGGCATGGACCGCTGGGGGTTGATGTATTGATGATAGGTGCGGCCGGTCGGCATGTGGTTCAGCAATTCCACCGCGCCGATTTCCACAATCCGATCGCCACTTTCGGGTTCAAACCCGGTGGTTTCCGTATCCAGAACGATCTCACGCATCTGCAAATCCCGATCTTATCTGTTGCACCACATCTTTGACCTGTGTCCGCGCATGTTCAAGCGTATCAGTCTCGATCTGAAAAGTGGCCCGTGCCAATTTTTCGTCAATCGGCATCTGTTTTGCGAGAATTTGCTCAAACTGAGCGGCGGTCATTGTTCCGCGCGCCATGACGCGGCGGCGCTGGACCTCTGGGGTCACAAACACACAGGCCACGGCGTCCATCATCGCCTCGCCGCCGGTTTCGAACAACAAAGGAATATCAAACACCAGAATGTCCGCATCTGTATTGCGGGCGAAATTGCCCCGGTCCTGGGCAACCAGCGGATGCACTATTTCCTCCAGCTGATGCAAGGCATCTGGATCGGCGGCGATGATGTCCTTCAATCTTGCCCGAGAGACAGCGCCATCCTGGATTGCCACCGGCCAGACCTTGGCGATTGGTGCCACCGCGGCACCGCCGACATCATACAATTGATGAACCGCCGCATCCGCATCCCAAACACGACAACCCAGTTCCGCAAACATGGCGGCCGTGGTGGATTTTCCCATGCCAATTGACCCGGTCAGGCCGAGCCGGAAGGTCATGACAGGACAGCCGCCCGCAAGGCGTCATCAACGTCGGGGCGATGCCCAAACCAGCGTTCAAACCCCGGCACCGCCTGATGCAAGAGCATTCCCAAACCATCAACGGTGTGACAGCCGCGCTGCGCGGCTTCTTCCAGAAGATGGGTGCGCAGCGGGTTATAGACCAGATCCGTGACCAAGGTGCCCGGGCGCAACCCATCCAAAGGCACCCGCATGTCCGGCTGCCCGGTCATACCCAAGGCGGTGGTATTGACCACCAGCGCGGCCTCTTCGAGGTAATTGCCAACCTGAACCCATTCAACCACTTGAATTCGTTTGCCAAATTCATGTTGCAGTTGCTCTGCCTTGATCTTTGTCCGGTTGGACAAAAGTATCCTGGGCACGCCGGCATCAATCAATGACGACACCACCGCGCGACTGGCGCCGCCGGCGCCAAACACCACCGCGGGCCCATCTGTCGCTGCCCATTGCGGCGCATGTTGGCGAAGGTTTTCGATAAACCCGTACCCGTCGGTGTTGTCGGCCATGATCTTGCCATCACGCCGAAAGATCAGCGTATTGGCCGCACCGATAATTGTGGCGCGGTCTGTGATCTGATCGGCGATCTCCAGCACCTTGATCTTGTGCGGGATGGTGATGTTGACCCCGACAAACCCCATCTTTGGCAATGCCCGCAACACAGAGTCCAGGTTCGCCGATGCGACATCCATCGGGATATAATGCCCGCGAATACCATACCGCCGCAGCCAATGGCCATGCAGCACCGGTGATTTTGATTGTGTGATCGGATGTCCGATCACCCCGGCCAGGGGCACATTTTCAATCATGTTGCAATGTCTCCTCGAATCGCGAGCCAATTCAACAGGGGCAGAAGCGGAAGGCCAAGTACAGAGAAGTAATCCCCGCTGATTGATGTAAACAAGCGGCTGCCTTCTTCTTCCAATTTATACGCACCAACGCTGGATTGAATGCTGTCCCAGTTGCGGTCGACATAGTCGTCCACATAAGTATCCGACAGGTCGCGCATCTGCAGGGTCACAACCCCGACATGTCGCCAGACCGGTTTTCCGTCTTCCACCGCGACGCAGGCAGACAGAAGCTTGTGCCGTTGACCCCGCATCAAATGCAATTGCCGGACCGCATCCTGTGGCGAACTTGGTTTCGACAGCAGGCTGCCGTTCAGGTCCAGCACCTGATCACAGCCAAGCACAAGCGCATCGGGCCGTTTACCAGCGGCCTTGGTTGCTTTCATCTCTGCCAGCAGATCGGCGATATCCCGTGGGCTGGCATCTTCGGCCAACATCCCGGCCTTTACCGATTCTTCATCAATCCGTGATGGCATCGTTTCAACCTGCACATGTGCCCGCCGCAGCAAATCTGCGCGAACTTCGGAGGCAGATGCCAAAACAAGCGGTTTTTTCATGTGGATGAATCCGTGGATGAGCGGCGGAACGAATTAAGGAATACCGAAGCGAAACTTAAAGGTCGAGACCGGATACATCCACAGACCGCGTATCTCGTGGCCTTGTCACAAAAGTTTTAACAACGGGAAAAGCATAAACCCGCAGCAGGGGGGAATATCATCCATCCTGATTTCACCCACGGAGATACACACAGGTCGAAACAGGCCAAATCTCTGGTCAACAGTTTGAAAACAAGAGAAATTTCCAAAGACTGATTGCCAAGGCCCAAATCTTTCCCCCAAGCACCTGTCAGGTTTCGCACAGTGTTGATAAGTCTAGGGATCACAAGATAATCCACAAGAAACCGCGACACTAACCTCATCATCCTTTCTTTTCTTTTCTTTATTTTAATAAGAACCCACACGGACGACAGGCCGCCGAAAAAAATCGGTAACGGCAAAGATTGACTTTGGTCGCCAGTCTCTTTACCTAAGGCCTACGCTACCGTCCGGTTGGCGCATTTCCCATTCAGAACTTGCCAGAACGCCAAGAAGCGGCGCAGGCGCGGATATTTCATGACAGAAGAACACCTGAACCTTGCTGACCTGAAGGCCAAGAGCCCCAAGGACCTCCTTTCCATGGCAGAGGAGCTGGAGATCGAGAACGCCTCGACCATGCGCAAGGGTGAGATCATGTTCCAAATCCTGCGTGAACGCGCGGATGAGGGATGGAAAGTCTCTGGTGATGGTGTTCTGGAGGTGTTGCAGGACGGGTTTGGATTTCTGAGATCCCCCGAAGCGAATTACCTTCCGGGTCCTGATGACATCTATGTATCGCCGACGATGATCCGCAAGTTCTCCTTGCGCACCGGGGATACGATTGAAGGGGAAATCAGCGCGCCGGACGACAGCGAACGCTATTTTGCCTTGATCAATGTGACAGCAATCAATTTCCAGGATCCTGAACGCGCCAAGCACAAGATTGCCTTTGATAACCTGACACCGCTTTACCCCGATGAACGGTTCAAGATGGAAATCGAAGATCCGACCATCAAGGACCGCTCGGCACGGGTGATCGACCTGGTTGCGCCGATTGGCAAGGGCCAGCGGGCCCTGATCGTCGCGCCACCCCGGACCGGTAAAACCGTGTTGCTGCAGAATATTGCGCATTCGATCGAATCCAATCACCCGGAATGCTATCTGATCGTTTTGCTGATTGATGAACGTCCCGAAGAAGTGACGGACATGCAGCGGTCGGTCAAAGGCGAGGTCATTTCGTCGACCTTTGATGAACCTGCGGCGCGTCACGTTGCAGTGTCAGAGATGGTGATCGAAAAAGCCAAACGTTTGGTTGAGCATAAACGCGACGTGGTGATCCTGCTCGATTCCATCACGCGGCTTGGCCGGGCGTTCAACACCGTGGTGCCGTCGTCGGGCAAGGTTCTGACCGGTGGTGTTGACGCCAACGCCCTGCAGCGCCCGAAACGGTTTTTTGGTGCGGCCCGTAACATCGAAGAGGGTGGTTCGCTTACCATTATCTCGACCGCGCTGATCGACACCGGCAGCCGGATGGATGAGGTGATCTTTGAAGAATTTAAAGGGACCGGTAACTGTGAGATTGTCTTGGATCGCAAGGTTGCAGACAAACGCGTGTTCCCCGCGATCGATATTCTGAAATCCGGAACGCGGAAAGAAGATCTGTTGATCGAAAAACTGGATCTGCAAAAGACATTTGTGTTGCGGCGCATCCTGAACCCGATGGGGACAACAGATGCGGTGGAATTCCTGCTGTCGAAATTGAAGCAGACCAAAACGAATTCGGAATTCTTCGATTCGATGAACACCTGAGCCGGGGGCGGCCATGGACACCATATTTGCCCTGGCATCGGCCCAGGGAAAGGCCGGCGTGTCGGTCATTCGGATTTCCGGCCCGCAGGCATTTGCCGCGGGCCGATTGCTTTGCGGGGATCTGCCAGAGCCGCGTCGCGCCGGCCTGCGGATCCTGACCGATCGGGCAGGGCACCGCATTGATCAGGCACTGGTTTTGTGTTTTTCCAAAGGCGCGAGCTTTACCGGGGAAGAGAGTGTTGAGCTGCAAGTTCATGGCTCTGTTGCGGTGGTGCGCAAGATTCTGGAAGAGCTGACGGCAATGTTTGGTCTTCGGTTGGCGCAGGCCGGCGAATTTACCCGCCGTGCATTTGACAATGAATGTATGGATCTGGCCCAGACCGAAGGCTTGGCAGATCTGATTGATGCCGAGACAGAGGCGCAGAGACGTCATGCGTTGCGCGTGCTGTCCGGTGATCTTGGGCGATTGGTTGCGAAATGGCGCAATGATTTGGTCCGGGCCGCGGCGCTGCTAGAAGCGGTCATCGATTTTGCCGATGAAGAGGTGCCGGTTGATGTCACGCCAGAGGTCGCGTCGCTGTTGGATGGTGTCGAAGAGGATATCGCACGGCAGGTTGCGGGGGTTGCTGTATCAGAACGGATTCGATCCGGTTTCGAAGTTGCAATTGTCGGAAAACCCAACGTCGGAAAATCGACGCTGCTCAATGCCCTGGCGGGTCGTGAAGCGGCGATCACATCGGAAATTGCTGGCACAACGCGGGATGTGATTGAAGTTCGCATGGATTTGAATGGCCTTCCGGTGACCTTGCTTGATACTGCGGGTCTGCGTGAGACCGAAGATCAGATTGAGGCAATGGGCGTGGCGCGGGCCCGCGAAAGGGCGCTGGCGGCAGATCTGCGCGTGATACTTTTGCTTCCAGGTGATACCCCGGATATAGAAGTCTTGCCGGGTGATCTTGTGGTGACTGCGAAGGCCGATCTTCATCAAGTAGACGGATTGTCGGTTTCCGCGAAATCTGGTGTGGGTATAGATCATCTTGTGTCTCGCATAACGGATGTGTTGACGGATCGAAGTGCAAATGCCGGTTTGGCGACGCATATGCGGCACCGTGACGAAATGGAACGCGCGTTGGCGGGACTTAAGATTGCAAAGGATTGGGTTCAAAAAGGACCGGATGGATATGATATAGCTGCAGAAGAGTTACGCATCGCGATTCGTGCGTTAGAGGGGTTGCTCGGGCGGGTCGACGTCGAGGACCTGCTTGATGAAATATTCTCTCGGTTCTGTGTCGGTAAATAGGAGTGTTTCACGTGAAACATTTTGACGTCATCGTGGTGGGTGGTGGACATGCTGGTTGTGATGCTGCGCATGCTTCGGCGCGGATGGGGGCCAAGACCGCTCTTGTTACGCTGAAAATCGACGGGATAGGGGTTCTTTCCTGTAATCCCGCTGTTGGCGGGTTGGGTAAAGGCCATCTGGTTCGCGAAGTTGATGCGCTGGACGGCGTCATCGGTCGCGTTGCCGACCGTGCCGGTATTCAGTTTCGATTGCTCAATCGGCGTAAAGGCCCCGCTGTTCAAGGTCCCAGGGCGCAGGTAGATCGTGCGGTTTATCGTCAAGAGATGTTGAAGGAAATGCAGTCCCTTCCTGGTCTAACGATTGTCGAAGGTGAGGTTGCCGATCTGCGCATGACGGGAACGACCGTCAATGGCGTCGTTCTGGCGGATGGATCTGAGCTGAGTGCGACTGCCGTGGTTTTGACCACCGGCACGTTTCTGCACGGATTGATCCATATCGGGGATGTGTCATATTCCGGCGGACGAATGGGCGATAATGCCTCAAACGCGCTGGCGGATCGTTTATACGCAATGGACCTGCCGATCGGCCGCTTGAAAACCGGTACACCGCCAAGATTGAATTCCGAGACCATCAATTGGGATCTATTGGAAAATCAACCGGGCGATGAGAGCCCTGTGTTGTTTTCCTTTCTATCCACCGGGCCGACATTGGCGCAGCTTCCCTGTGGGATTACCCATACGAATGAAGCCACCCACGAGATTATTCGCAAGAATCTTGATCGCTCAGCAATGTACGGTGGTCATATTGATGGTGTCGGCCCGCGGTATTGTCCGTCGATCGAGGATAAGGTCGTGCGCTTTGCCGACAAAGCCAGTCATCAAATTTTTCTGGAACCTGAGGGACTTAACACCAACGCGGTCTATCCAAATGGGATTTCCACCAGTCTTCCAGAAGAAGTTCAACACAACTATGTCCGGTCAATTCGTGGGCTGGAGAATGTGGAAATTCTTCAACCCGGGTATGCTATTGAATATGATTACGTCGACCCGCGCGCGCTGACCTCGCAACTTGCACTCAAGGGGTTGAGCGGCTTCTTTCTGGCTGGTCAAATCAATGGCACCACCGGCTATGAGGAAGCTGCGGCACAGGGTTTGGTTGCAGGATTGAACGCGGCGGCACATGCTCTGGAAAAAGATCCCGTTCTGTTTAGCCGTGCGGAAAGTTACATTGGTGTGATGGTCGATGACCTGATCAGCAGGGGCGTGTCCGAGCCCTATCGGATGTTCACCTCTCGAGCTGAGTTCCGTCTTTCTCTCAGAGCTGACAATGCAGATCAGCGACTGACGCCGCGTGGCATCTCAATAGGTTGCGTGGGTGACGCGCGGAAAGCGGAGTATAGCGAGAAGGCAGAAAAACTCGGGACCGGACTGGATTTGCTACAGTCCAATACCTTCACGCCGCGCGATGTTGCGGGTGTTGGAATTGTTGTTGCCAATGACGGTGTTCGCCGCAGCGCCTACCAGCTTCTTTCCTTTCCCAACGTGACCGTTGCTGAACTTGGTCCATTGGTTCCAGGGTTGAACGATCTCGATCTGGAAATTGTTGATCAGTTGGCTCGCGATGCTCTCTACTCAAACTATGTGGATCGGCAGAACCGCGATGTTGAGGCGCTCAAGCGTGACGAGAAACTGACAATCCCGGCGGATTTTTCCTATGACCTGGTGCAGGGGCTGTCGAACGAATTGAAGTCAAAGTTGAACACAGCGCGGCCGGAAAATATCCTTCAAGCGTCTCGGGTAGAGGGTATGACGCCGGCGGCACTGACATTGATCCTTTCGTGGCTACGAAAACTTTCACAGCGGCGCAGTGCATGATTAACCCAACACCTGAGTCTCTCAATGTTTCACGTGAAACATTTGATCGATTGGAAATATTCGTGGCATTGCTACGCAAATGGTCACCGCGTATAAATCTTGTGTCCAAGTCAACGATGGCCCAAGTCTGGGAGCGTCATATTGCAGATTCAATCCAGGTTGTTGAGGCAGCTGGAGCTACGGGCGAGAAATGGGTTGATCTTGGTTCAGGCGGTGGCCTGCCTGGACTGGTGATTGCTCTGTCTAATCCAGATCTTGCGGTCACAATGGTCGAGTCCGATTTACGTAAATCGACCTTCCTCCGGACTGTCCTTCGCGAAACCGGATGTAAGGCAGAGGTTATTGCCGAGAGAATAGAGGCGATTACGCCCCAGAACGCCGACGTAATTTCCGCCCGTGCACTTGCGCCGCTGGCAAAGTTGCTTGATTTCGCCAGTCTACACCTCAACCCCGGTGGTTTCGCGCTCTTTCCAAAGGGCGTGACCTGGAAAAAAGAACTGAAAGAGGCAGAGAGCATGTTTTCATTTCAGCACGAGATAGTTAAGAGTCGTACCCAAGAAGGCGCCGTCATTCTTCGAATAGGAGAGATTTCCCGTGTCTGATCCGATCCGGCCCGTCGGCCCAAAGATCATCGCTGTCGCTAATCAAAAAGGTGGAGTTGGTAAAACCACGACCACAATCAACCTCGGCGCGGCTTTGGCCGAGCAGGGGTTCAACGTTCTGATTGTCGATCTCGACCCTCAGGGCAACGCATCTACCGGAATGGGGGTGGTGCCGAAGGATCGGGATCTGACAACTTATGAATTGTTGCTGGAAGACGTTGATCTTGCAGAGGCAATCAAAACCACGGCTGTAAAAAACCTCGCGATCATACCGGCAACTGTGGACCTCTCATCGGCAGATATCGAGCTGATCTCAAACGAAAAACGCAGTTTTCTGTTGCATGATTCCTTGCGGCAAACGGCCATTGATCAATTTAAGTTCGACTTCGTCTTGATTGATTGCCCACCTTCGCTGAACCTTTTGACAGTGAACGCCATGGTGGCTGCGCATTCCATTCTTGTTCCACTTCAAAGCGAATTTTTCGCCCTGGAGGGGCTCTCGCAATTGATGTTGACCATTCGGGAAGTGCGCCAAACCGCAAACCCCGCACTTCGGATCGAGGGCGTGGTATTGACCATGTACGATTCTCGCAACAATCTTTCGCAACAGGTCGAAACGGACGCGCGGGATAACCTTGGTGATTTGGTGTTCCAAACCCTGATTCCCAGAAATGTTCGGGTCAGCGAAGCGCCATCCTATTCCATTCCCGTGTTGGAATATGATAGTGGTTCCAAAGGCGCGATGGCGTATCGCGCTTTGGCGCAAGAACTCGTCGGCAAGAACGCACGACGCGCAGCATAATCGGGGGCGATCTATGAATTCAGGAAAAGAGAAACGCCGCGGCCTGGGTCGCGGTCTTTCCGCGTTGATGGCGGACGTTGAACCTACTGAAAACGCGGAAACACCTCGGCGCGCGGATCGTCACATTCCGGTTGAACAGATCTTCCCAAATCCTGAACAGCCACGGCGGCAATTTTTGCCGGATGCGCTGCAGGAATTGGCGAATTCCATTGCGACCAAGGGTGTCATCCAGCCGCTGATCGTGCGGCCAAAAGGCGAGGATCAGTTCGAAATCGTTGCGGGGGAACGCCGCTGGCGCGCCGCCCAAATGGCGCAACTGCATGAAGTTCCGGTTATTGTTCGCGAGTTTACTGACACAGAAGTGTTGGAAGTTGCGATCATTGAAAACATCCAACGCGCTGATCTGAACCCCGTGGAAGAGGCGATGGGCTATCGCCAGTTGATGGATCGCTTTGGTCATACCCAAGAAAAGCTGGCCAGTGCGCTTGGCAAAAGCCGCAGCCACATTGCCAACCTGCTTCGCCTTTTGAATCTGCCCGGTGACGTGCTTGACATGTTGCGCTCCGGGGATCTTTCGGCCGGACATGCCCGGGCGCTTGTTCCCTGCGAAGATCCGATTGGCATGGCGCGTCGGATCGTGTCACAGGGTCTTTCGGTCCGTGATACGGAAAAAGCTGTCAAAACGCCAAAGCCAGAGGCCCCTTCGAAAAGTGAGTTCGGTGGAGCTGCACCATCAGGCGGCGGAAAAGACGCCGACACGCGCGCACTTGAGGGCGATCTTTCAGCGCATCTGGGGCTTCGAGTGAGTGTAGAGCACAAAGCAGGGACCGAAGGCGGCAAGCTTGTACTGAACTATAGTTCGCTGGAGCAACTTGATGACATTTGTCGATTGCTCGCGGGATCCTGAAATCAGCGGCGAAAGCAATATTTAACCAACAATAGGGCGTTTGATCAGCTAAAGTCCCTGATCAATTCGCCGATTACCGCGTTCAGCACCGGACGTCCGGCGGCGGTGACGGCAATTTGGCGGTCGTGATGGGTCAAAACCCCAAGCGAGACCAGAGATTCCAACCTCTCGGACGGGATGGATAGGCCGGTGCGACGCTCCAGCCTGTCCAAATCAAGTGGCTCAATGGTACGAAGCCCCATCATCAGGTATTCCAACCCAATATCTTGAAGTGATAGGGGATCACGCTGCTCTGCGTCGTTTTCCTTGACGGCGTTGAGCCAGGCACCGGGGTTGCGCCGGGCCTCTGTGGCCCACCGTTGCCCTTGCAGCGTCAGCCGTCCGTGTGCGCCCGGGCCGATACCGGCGTAATCTCCGCCCCGCCAATAGATCAAATTATGTCGGGATTCCTGACCGCTGCGCGCATGATTTGACACCTCATAGGCCGGCAATCCCGCGGCGGAACACATCTCCTGTGTCACCTCATACATATCAGCGGCGATGTCGTCTTGCGGCAGACCCCGCAGTTTTCCGGCGCGAAACCGGTCCCCAAATGCGGTTCCGTCTTCGATTGTCAATTGATAGAGCGACAGATGACTTGCGCCCATGTCCAAGGCACGCTGCAACTCAGCCCGCCAATCATCAATGCTTTGGTCCTGACGGGCGTAGATCAGATCGAAACTCATCCGGTCAAACGTCGTTTGCGCAATTTCAATTGCCGCTTCGGCCTGGCCGAGATCATGTAACCTGCCAAGGCGTTTCAAATCCGGATCATTCAGCGCTTGAACCCCAAGCGACACCCGGTTGACGCCGGCGTCGCGAAAGCCGGCAAACCGCGCTGCTTCAACGGAACTTGGGTTGGCCTCAAGGGTGATTTCAACGTCATTCGCCAGGGTCCAGCGCGCAGCGATACGTTCCAAAATGGCGCCGACGGTGCTGACCTGCATCAACGACGGTGTCCCACCGCCAAAATAAACCGACCGCAGGATCCGGTCCGGGGTCTCTGCGGCAACTCGGTCGATTTCTGTCAAATAGGCTGCGGTCCAGGCCTCATGATCAATTCGGCGGGTGACATGGCTGTTAAAATCGCAATAGGGGCATTTCGCCTCGCAAAACGGCCAATGAAGATAAAGCCCAAATCCGCCGAGTTGCCAATCTTCAGTCAAAGCATCCTGCCACAAGTTTTTTAAATGCGTCGCCGCGATGGCTTATCCGGTTTTTCTCCCAACGATCCATCTCACCACAGGTGATGTCATAGCCGTCCGGCATGAATATTGGATCATAGCCATGGCCCAGCGCGCCGCGCATCGGCCAGACAACCTGACCGGCCATCACGCCGGGGAAAACCGCGTCGTGGCCATCTGGCCAGGCCAGCACCAAGGTGCAGCAAAACCGGGCCAGACGGGGGTGTGGGGCATTGCGCGCTTCCAGCGCGTCATGACTGCGCTGCATTGCCATGACAAAGTCGCGCCCATTTGGGGTCTCCGCCCAATCGGCAGTATAGACACCGGGCGCATTGTCCAGCGCTTCGATCTCGATTCCACTGTCATCCGCCAGCGCAGGCAGACCCGTGGCCTGCGCTGCTGCATGTGCTTTGATCCGGGCATTGCCGACAAAGGTATCTTCGGTTTCGTCCGGTTCGGCCAACCCCAGCTCGGCGGCGCCGACAACTTCGATCCCATAGGGCTTCAACAGGTCCTGAATTTCTTCCAGCTTGCCCTTGTTGTGGGTGGCAATAACCAGCTTCTTGTCGGCAAATTTCCGGGTCATGCCACAGCCGCTCTTTGCAGTTCGGCCAATTCGGTCACGCCTTTTTCGGCCAGGTCCAGAAGCTCGTTCATCTGAGCGCGGGAATATGTCGATCCCTCGGCCGACATTTGCACTTCGATCAATTGTTTGCTGGCCAGCATGATGAAATTACCATCGACGCCGGCTTCGCTGTCTTCGGGATAATCGAGGTCCAGCACCGGCTGACCAGCATAAATACCGCAGCTGACAGCGGCAACCGGGTCAACCAATGGGTCCGATACAACATCGCCGACCTTCATCAGCTTGTTCACCGCCAGTTTCAAGGCCACCCAACCACCGGTAATTGCGGCACAGCGCGTCCCGCCATCGGCCTGAATGACATCGCAATCGACGGTAATCTGACGTTCGCCCAGGGCCACGCGATCGACACCGGCCCGTAGGGAGCGACCGATAAGCCGCTGAATTTCAACAGTTCTTCCGCCCTGTTTCCCCATCGAGGCCTCGCGGCGCATCCGTGTGTTGGTGGCGCGGGGCAGCATGCCATATTCGGCGGTGACCCAGCCAAGACCCGAGCCCTTGATAAAGGGCGGCACGCGGTCTTCGATCGTTGCGGTGCACAACACATGGGTGTCACCAACTTTGATCAGGCAAGAGCCCTCGGCATGTTTGGTCACACCGGTTTCGATTGAAACGGCGCGCATTTCGCTTAAATTCCGTCCAGAGGGTCGCATGATCTTGTCCTTGTTGGTTTCAATGTTGGGATACGGGGGGTAGGCATGTTTCGCAACCCTGTCGTGATCCGGTGAAAAACCGGGGAAAGCGCCGGAATAGGAAAGGTAGCGAACCAGATGAGCGATGGTTCCAGACTTCTGGAAGAAATGAATGACCGCTCGCGCGAAGTGTTTCGTCGCGTTGTCGAAGGTTATCTGAGCAATGGCGAGCCTGTCGGCTCTCGCACGTTGACCCGCAGTATGTCGGAAAAGGTCAGCGCCGCGACAGTGCGCAATGTGATGCAGGATCTGGAATACCTTGGTCTGCTCGACAGCCCGCATATCTCGGCCGGGCGCATCCCGACGCAACAGGGGTTGCGGATGTTTGTCGATGGCCTGCTAGAGGTTGATGACCTCGCGGTTGAGGATCGTGCGGCGATTGATTCCACCCTTGGCGACAATGGCCGGGATGTGTCGAACCTGTTGGATCGGGTTGGATCGGCCTTGTCGGGGGTGACGCATGGCGCGTCGTTGGTGTTGACCCCGAAACACGAAGCGCCCATTCGCCACATCGAATTTGTCTCGCTGGCCCAGGACCGCGCGTTGGTGGTTCTGGTCTTTGCGGATGGACATGTGGAAAATCGCATCTTCACGCCACCGCCGGGCCAGACCCCCAGCTCGATGCGCGAAGCCGCGAATTTTCTGAATTCCCTGATTGGCGGGCGCACGCTCAGCGAATTGCGCACGCAGTTTACCCGCGAAATTGCCAACCGCCGGCAGGAAATCGACCAACTCAGCCACGATCTGGTGGAAAGCGGCCTTGCCGTCTGGTCGGAAGAGGCCGCTGATTCGGCGCGTCTTTTGGTTCGGGGGCGGTCGAATCTTCTGGGGGATCAGGATGAAGAGGCCGACCTGGATCGCATCCGGGTGCTGTTTGACGACCTGGAACGCAAACGTGACATTGCGGAATTTCTGGAACTGACCGAAACCGGCGAAGGTGTGCGCATTTTTATCGGCTCCGAGAACAAACTTTTCTCACTTTCGGGTTCCTCTTTGGTGGTCTCTCCATATATGAACGCGGATCGAAAGATCATCGGTGCGGTCGGTGTGATTGGCCCCACGCGGCTGAACTACGGGCGCATCGTTCCGATCGTGGATTACACGGCACAGCTGGTTGGAAAATTGATTTCCGACCGAAGTTAGAGGTGAAGAATGGCAGAGCCGGAAAAGGACGATTTCCTCGATGATATCGACGAAGCCGAGGCCGAGGAATTGGCGGATGAGTTTGAGGAATTGGAGCCGGAAGCGATAGAGTTGGATTCGCTGCGCGCGGAACGTGATGCGCTTCAGGACAAATTCATGCGGGCTTTGGCGGATGCCGAAAACTCGCGCAAGCGGGCGCAAAAGGAACGTCATGATGCCGAACGCTATGGCGGTTCGCGCTTGGCGCGGGATTTGCTGCCGGTGTACGACAACCTGAAGCGTGCTGTTGAATCCGCGCCGCAGGAGCAAAAGGAACTTGCCGCTGCCCTGATCGAAGGTGTCGAATTGACGATGCGGGAAATGGTTTCTGTGCTGAAGAAACACGGGATCGAACCCATTGCGCCCAAGGTTGGTGACAAATTCGACCCGCAGCACCACGAGGCGATGTTCGAAGCGCCTGTGCCCGGCACCAAAGCGGGCGAGATCATTCAGGTCTCTGCTGACGGTTTCATCATGCACGACCGGCTGTTGCGCCCGGCACAGGTGGGTGTGTCGTCAAACACCGGCGGCTAAGGTCAAATGTGCGGGGCGGTTGCCGCGCACATTTCTTACCCGGTTCTATTTGACCGCCCTCACTGGACGGTCAGTGCCTTCAAGTCATAAATCAATTGCAAGGCTTCGCGTGGCGAAAGCTCGTCTGGATGAATTTCATCCAGTCGGGCTTTGATCGGTGATGTCTCTGCGGCGGGCGCGGGCGGTGGCGCGGCGGCAACCGCGGAAAACAATGGCAGATCGTCGATTACGGCCTTTTGCTTGCCGCCCTCACGCTCGCCTTTTTCCAACGCATCCAGGATTTCCCGCGCGCGGCTGACCACCACCGGCGGCAGCCCTGCCAATTGCGCGACCTGCACACCAT
Source organism: Marinovum sp. 2_MG-2023 (assembly GCF_030548265.1). Taxonomy (NCBI): domain Bacteria; kingdom Pseudomonadati; phylum Pseudomonadota; class Alphaproteobacteria; order Rhodobacterales; family Roseobacteraceae; genus Marinovum; species Marinovum sp. 2_MG-2023. The sequence continues at coordinate 219,878 of NZ_JAUOSD010000004.1, forward strand.
AACTGCGATCCGCCGCGCCCTTTTTGACCTCATGCAGGAAAATCACCTCGTTTTCCCAATCCTTGACGGCAACGGTGGCGTTTTCCACACCATCCATGCGCCCGGCCAGTGACGTCATTTCGTGGTAATGCGTGGCAAACAATCCGCGACAGCGGTTCATGTCATGCAGATGCTCCAGCGTCGCCCAAGCAATCGACAACCCGTCATAGGTCGCTGTGCCACGGCCGATTTCATCCAGGATCACCAGCGCGCGGTCGTCCGCCTGGTTAAGGATCGCAGCGGTTTCGACCATTTCGACCATAAAGGTCGATCGCCCCCGCGCCAGATCATCCGACGCGCCAACCCGGCTGAACAATTGGCTGACCAATCCGATGTGCGCCACCTCTGCCGGGACAAAAGACCCCATTTGCGCCAGGACCGCGATCAGGGCGTTCTGACGTAGAAAGGTCGATTTACCCGCCATGTTCGGCCCGGTCAGCAACCAGATGGCCGCCGCGCTGTCGCCATCGCTCAGGTCACAATCATTGGCGACAAAGGCATCACCGGATTTTCGCAATGCCGCTTCGACCACCGGATGGCGCCCCCGTTCCACGTGAAACATCCGCGAGGAATCGACGGTCGGTTTGGTCCAATCCTGTTGCACGGCCAGTTCTGCCAAGGCGGTGCTGACATCCAGCTCGCTCAGGGCACGTGCCAAATCGCCCAGGGGCCCGGCCGCGTCGAGCACGCTTTGCCGCAGATCTGCAAACAGCCGTTTTTCGATCTCTAGCGCGCGATTGCCGGCGTTCAGGATCCGGGTTTCCAGCTCGGACAGTTCAACGGTGGTGAAACGCACCTGATTGGCCGTGGTCTGGCGGTGGATGTAGCGTTCCGACAGCGGCGCCGACAGCATCTTTTCCGCATGGGTGGCCGTGGTTTCGATGAAATAGCCCAACACGTTGTTATGCTTGATTTTCAACGAATTGATGCCGGTGTCGGCAATATAATCCTGCTGCATCCGGGCAATCACACTGCGGCCTTCGTCTCGCAGCGTGCGCGCCTCGTCCAGCTCTTGGTGATAGCCGGCTGCGATGAACCCACCATCGCGCGCCAAAAGCGGCGGTTCCGCCACCAATGCCTGATCCAACAGGTCGTGAAGCGCGTCATACCCCGACAGGCGCGCCACGGCATCCTGCAACCGGGCCGGAAGTTCGGCGTCTTGCTGATCCGCACCGATCCTCGCGGCCTGTTCCAACGCATTGCGCATCGCGGTCAGATCGCGGGGGCCGCCCCGGTCCAGCGCCAATCGTGACAGGGCGCGGTCAATGTCCGGCACCTTGCGTAGCGCATCCCGTAGCGCGGATCGAAACCCGGTGTTTTCCGTGGCAAAGCCTACGGCCTCAAGCCGTGCCGAAATATCAGCCAGATCGCGGGACGGGCTGGACAATCGCCGTTCCAGCAACCGCCCGCCGCCGGCCGTCACCGACAGATCAATGGTCGCCAACAAAGATCCGGCACGCCCGCCGGACAAGGCCGAAGTCAGCTCCAGATTGCGCCGGGTGGCGGCGTCGATCTGCATGACACCGCCGCTGGATTCCTTTTGTGGCCGACGCAGCAGTGGCAATTTGCCTTTCTGGGTGATTTTCAGATAATCGACCAAGGCCCCCATGGCCGACAGCTCGGCACGCTCGAAATGGCCAAAGGCCTCAAGCGAGGCGACGCCAAACACTTCTGTGATCCGGTCGGCGGCCAAAGCGGAATCAAACGATCCACGGCCCAATGTGGTCAGCGCCGCGCCGGCATCGGTCACCACATCCGCGATGTCGCGTTCATGGGCTTCGGCCACCAGCACCTCAGAGGGCGACAGACGCGCCAATTCCGGGCCGAACCGGACCTGTGGCAAGCTCATCACGTGAAACGCCCCGGTGGATATGTCGACCCAGGCCAGGGCGGCCTCGTCACGGACCAGGGCACAGGCGGCCAGGAAATTATGTCGCCGCGCCTCCAGCAGGGTCTCTTCGGTCAAGGTGCCCGGCGTGACCAGCCGCACGACATCGCGTTTCACCACGGATTTTGATCCGCGTTTCTTGGCCTCGGCGGGGTTTTCCATCTGTTCACAGACCGCGACGCGAAACCCCTTGCGGATCAACGTCAGCAAATAGCCTTCGGCGGCATGCACCGGCACGCCGCACATCGGAATATCCACGCCGTCATGTTTGCCGCGTTTGGTCAACGCAATGTCCAACGCCTCTGCTGCGGCGCGGGCGTCGTCAAAGAACATTTCGTAAAAATCACCCATCCGGTAAAACAGAAGTGAATCCGTATGATTGGATTTCAGCTCCAGATACTGTGCCATCATTGGCGTGACGGTTGATTTTTCGCGGCTCATAAAGTCCCCCAGGGTTTCGGCGGACCATACAAAGCCCGCATTGTCACGAAAAGCCGAAAGCACCATCGGCCAGACACTGCAACAGCTGTCCTTGGCAGCGGGTCAGCGCTTCGGTAAGAGCAATAGGACCATATGGAACGGGAGGCCCATCAAATGCCAAAAGCCAAGATCACACGGGAAGAAGCACTGGCCTTCCACCTGGAGCCGACACCGGGCAAATTCGAAATTTCGGCCACGGTGCCGATGACCACCCAGCGGGATCTGTCGCTGGCCTACTCCCCCGGTGTGGCGGTCCCCTGCGAAGAAATCGCTGCCAATCCGGAAACCGCGTATGATTACACCAACAAGGGCAACCTTGTGGCGGTGATTTCCAACGGTACGGCGGTTCTGGGCCTTGGCAATCTTGGCGCGCTGGGATCAAAACCGGTGATGGAGGGCAAGGCGGTGCTGTTCAAACGCTTTGCCGACGTCAATTCCATCGACATCGAACTGGATACCGAAGACCCGGACGCCTTTTGCAATGCGGTGCGTCTGATGGGGCCGACGTTCGGCGGCATCAACCTTGAGGACATCAAGGCGCCGGAATGTTTCATCATCGAACAGCGCCTGAAAGAAGAGATGGACATCCCGGTGTTCCACGATGATCAGCACGGCACAGCGGTGATCTGTGCGGCCGGGCTGATCAATGCGCTGCATCTGTCGGGCAAGAAGATCGAAGATTGCCGCATCGTGTTGAACGGGGCCGGCGCGGCGGGGATTGCCTGTCTGGAGCTGGTGAAATCCATGGGCGCACAGCAGGACAACTGCATCATGTGCGACACCAAGGGCGTGATCTATCAGGGCCGTACCGAGGGTATGAACCAGTGGAAATCGGCCCATGCCGCCAATACCGATCTGCGCACGCTGGAAGAGGCGATGAAAGGGGCGGATGTGTTCCTTGGGGTGTCGGCCAAGGGCGCGGTGACCCAGGACATGGTCACCAGCATGGCCGACAATCCGGTGATCTTTGCCATGGCAAACCCCGATCCCGAAATCACCCCGGAAGAAGCGCATGAGGTTCGTCCTGATGCCATCGTCGCCACCGGGCGCAGCGATTACCCCAATCAGGTCAACAACGTTCTGGGGTTCCCGTATCTGTTCCGTGGGGCGCTGGACGTGCATGCCCGCGCGATCAACGACGAAATGAAAATCGCCTGCGCCGAGGCGCTGGCCGAACTCGCCCGCGAAGATGTGCCCGACGAAGTGGCGCTGGCCTATGGCAAAAACCTGACCTTCGGGCGGGATTACATCATTCCGACGCCGTTTGACCCACGGCTGATCCACCGTATTCCGCCCGCCGTGGCCAAGGCCGGGATGGACACCGGCGCTGCGCGGCGGCCGATTGTCGATATGGAGGCTTATGAACAAAGCCTGAAATCCCGGCTTGATCCGACCGCGTCCATCCTGCGCGGCATCAATACCCGTGCGCGGGCCAATCAGGCGCGGATGATCTTTGCCGAAGGTGATGATCCCCGCGTATTGCGCGCGGCGGTGATGTATCAACGCAATGGTCTGGGCAAAGCTCTGGTGGTGGGGCGCGAAGACGACGTGCGCATGAAACTTGAAGCCGCCGGTCTGGGCGATGCGGCCCGCGAGCTGGAAATCATCAACGCGGCGAATTCCCGTTACCTCGATACCTACAAGGATTTTCTCTATCAGCGCCTGCAACGCAAGGGCCATGACATGAAGGACATTCACCGGCTCGCCGCGCGAGACCGGCATGTCTTTGCCGCGCTGATGTTGGCGCATGGTCATGGGGATGGGCTTATCACCGGGGCGACCCGCAAATCGGCGCATGTGCTGGAGCGGATGAATTATGTCTTTGATGCCGATGCCGAACATGGCGCGGTGGGTGTCACGGCGTTGCTGCACAAGGGGCGGATTGTTCTGATCAGCGATACATTGGTGCAGGAATGGCCGGACGAGGAAGATCTGGCCACCATCGCCGAACGCAGCGCCGATGTGGCCCGCGATCTGGGGTTGGAACCGCGCGTCGCCTTTGTCAGCTTTTCGACCTTTGGCTATCCGGTGTCGGAACGCGCCACCAAAATGCATGTCGCGTCCCAGGTTCTGGACCAGCGTGGGGTGGATTTCGAATACGAAGGCGAAATGACCGTCGATGTGGCGCTGAACACCAATGCGCAAAAGGCCTATCCGTTTTCGCGTCTGACCGGACCTGCCAATATCCTGGTCGTGCCGGCACGGCATTCGGCCAGCATTTCGGTCAAATTGCTTCAGGAAATGGCCGGCGCAACGGTGATCGGGCCGATTTTGGCGGGGGTCGATAACTCTATCCAGATCTGTTCGAGCAATTCGACCGCAAATGACATTCTCAACATGGCGGTGTTGGCAGCCTGCAAAGTGGGCTAGGGCGGGCGATGATTTACAATCTTGGGTCAATCAACGCCGATCTGTTTTATCAGCTGCCGCATCTTCCGGGGCCGGGGGAAACCCTGGCCTCGACCGGGTTTCATCGCGGACTTGGTGGCAAAGGGGCCAATATGTCGGTGGCGGCGGCCCGTGCGGCGGCCCATGTCGCCCATATTGGCGCGGTGGGCGAGGATGGTAAATGGGCGGTTGCCCGGCTTATGGAATACGGCGTTGATACCCGTCATATTGCCAGCAGTGAGGCCGCCACCGGCCATGCGGTGATCTATGTGGATGGTGCGGGCGAAAACCAGATTGTGTTGTTTGGCGGTGCCAATCTGGGTCTGGGGCAGGGGCATGTGACCGCCGCGCTGGGCGACGCGGGGCCAACCGATACCCTGATGTTCCAGAACGAGACCAATCTGCAAAGCTATGCTGCCGGCCTGGCCCGCCAAAAAGGAATGCGCGTGGTCTATGCAGCCGCGCCATTTGATGCCGCCGCCGTGGCCGAGGTGTTGGAACGTATCGACCTGTTGGTGTTGAACGAGATAGAGGCCGCGCAGCTGACGCAAGCCATGGGATGCGAGATCACCGCTCTGGATGTGGCGGATATTGTCATCACCCTGGGTGGCGATGGGTGCCGCCATATTTCCAGCGGCGCCGGGATCGACCGGCATTTCCCCGGCATCAAGGTCGAGGTGGTCGATACCACCGGGGCCGGCGATACGTTTACCGGTTATCTTGTGGCGGGTCTGGATGCCGGCATGTCGATGGAGGCGTCAATCGAACGTGCCCAGCGGGCTGGCGCGTTGATGGTGACACGCCAGGGCACGGCGGATGTGATCCCGGATCTGAAGGATCTGGCCGGGTTCCAGCGCTGATTTTGCGTTGAAACCCGGGTTTGGGGTGCGCGTCAGCGAACGGCGCGCAGCCCGGCGTCAGCTTCCAGCAAATGGCGCCGCATCACCCCAGAGGGCCCGCACCTTGGCATCACGACCACAGGCCGCGCGATACTTCTTGTACGCCTTGGCACGGGTGACATAGCCGAACCGGGTCAATGTGCTCTCGGTCGATTTATAGTAATTCTGGTGAAAGTCTTCGGCGGGATAGAATGCCGATGTGTTCAGCACGGGTGTCACAATATTCCGGCCCAATTCTGCCTGGGCTGCGGTCTTGGCTTCGTTGGCCAGTGTTTTTTCCTGCGCCCCATTGGCGAAAATCGCGGTGCGGTAAGAGTCACCTCTGTCACAGAACTGGCCGCCCGCGTCCGTCGGATCAACAGAACGGAAAAACAGCGACAGCAGCTGCCTGCGGCTGACCACATCGGCGTCGAACATGATCTGAACCGCCTCGTAATGGCCAGAGCCACCGCGCGTCACATCCTTGTAGCTTGGGTTCGCCTTGGTTCCGCCGGTGTAGCCGCTGACAACCTCTGTCACGCCTTTGACCTTTTCAAAATCGGCTTCGACGCACCAGAAACAGCCGCCAGCCACGGTCAGCACCTGTTTGTCTGCCGCTTGGGCTTGTTGTGATTGGGCGCATAGCCCGACGATGATCAGCGCCGCCAACAGCGCAGGTTTAAAAATGTCAAAACGGGTCATGATCGGTCCTCCTGCTGTCAGCCTTGTCCGGGACGGCGCCGTCGGACAAGCCCTGACATCAAACGTCACACAGAGGTGAGCCGAGTTTACCGACCACGGCCACCACGGGGGGCGAAAATTCGCGGTGTGAGAAAAAAACTTTTCCTGAAATGAAACTTTTTCGGAAACCGCTGCGTATCTCCCTCAGATGGCGGGGATGCTCCGCTGTAACCAAAGACCGAAGGAGACTATCAAATGACACGTTTCGCCATTGCAACCGTCGCCGCAGCCCTGACCGCCACGGCCGTTTTCGCGGGTGGGCACGGTATGGCCCCCGCTGTCGAAGCCGTCGATCAGGATGTATCGAACGGCGTTGTAAGTGCCTCCAAAATCACTGCGGGTGAAAATGGCTGGCTGGTTGTGCACCGCACCGATGCAGAGATGAAGCCCGGCCCGGTCGTGGCCTATGCCCCGATCCGCAAAGGTGAAACCACCGACGTGGCCGCGATCCTGCAAGAAGAGGTCGCATCCGGGGACATGTTGATGCTGATGATCCACGCCGAAGCGGGCGGGATGAAAACCGGTGTGTTCGAATACACCCTTGGCGCAACCGAAGATGGCCCGATCAAACCCAACGGCAAGCTGGTGATGACAACCATCACCGCCCAGTAACCGCCGGATCTGTGTCTTAACGAGTTCGATTTTATGCGTCACCAACTGCCCGGCAAAACCCTCAGCCGCCGGGCAGTTGGCTTAACGAGTGGTGCGCGGGGCTGTCAGCCCTTCAGCCGACGGTTCCGCGCTGCCAACAGTTTCAGCCGCAGGGCATTCAATTGGATGAAGCCTGCTGCGTCTTTCTGATCATATGCGCCCGCGTCATCTTCGAAGGTCACATGCGCCTCTGAATAGAGCGAATGATCGGACCAGCGGGCCACGGTGCGCGCCATGCCCTTGAACAGCATCAGTTTGACCGTGCCGGTGACATGTTCCTGGCTTTTGTCGATCAGCGCCTGCAACATGTCGCGTTCCGGGCTGAACCAGAAACCGTTATAGATCAGTTCCGCATAGCGCGGCATGATCGAATCTTTCAGATGGCCTGCGCCGCTGTCCAATGTGATCTGTTCGATGCCGCGATGCGCCTCAAGCAGGATGGTGCCGCCGGGCGTTTCATAGATGCCGCGCGATTTCATGCCGACAAAGCGGTTTTCGACGAAATCCAGACGCCCAATGCCATGACGGCGGCCATATTCATTCAATTCGGTCAGGATGGTTGCCGGGCTTTTTGCCACGCCATTGATCGCAACCGCGTCACCCTTTTCGAAGGTCACTTCGATGTATTCAGGCGCATCCGGTCCGCCAATCGGGTCTTCGGTGCGCTGATAGACATACTCTGGTGCCAGTTCTGCCGGATCTTCCAGCACCTTGCCCTCGGACGAGGTGTGCAGAAGGTTGGCATCAACCGAAAACGGCGCTTCGCCGCGTTTATCCTTGGCGACCGGGATTTGATGCGCTTCGGCGAATTCCAGCAATCTGGTGCGCGACGACAGATCCCATTCCCGCCAGGGCGCGATCACCTTGATATCGGGGTTCAGCGCATAACAAGCCAGTTCGAACCGCACTTGATCATTGCCCTTGCCGGTCGCGCCATGCGCCACCGCGTCGGCGCCGGTTTCTTCGGCAATCTCGACCAGACGTTTGGAAATCAACGGGCGCGCAATGGATGTGCCCAGCAGATACAGCCCCTCATATACCGCATTGGCGCGGAACATCGGGAAGACGAAGTCGCGCACAAATTCTTCGCGCAGATCTTCGACATAGATGCCGGCCGCGCCCATCATCTCGGCTTTTTTGTGGGCCGGTTCCAATTCCTCGCCCTGGCCCAGATCGGCGGTGAATGTCACCACCTCACAGCCATATTCCGTTTGCAGCCATTTCAGAATGATCGAGGTATCAAGGCCGCCGGAATAGGCCAGGACAACTTTCTTGGGCGCGGACATGTGCGATTTCCTTTTTGAATGACGGCACGCTGGAACAACGGCGGGAATAACAGCAGTATTAGCGGCGGGCGATAGCGGTTTTTGCGTCTCGGGGCAAGGTGGTGGCGTTGACCTTGGTCGCGGCAACGCCCACCATGCCGCCAAACAGTTGTTTCAGGAGTTCGCGATGAAAGCCCTTTCGATGTTCACCCATTCTGTGCGGCTGGTGGTGCAGAATCTGGATGTGGCGTTGCGGATCTCGCTGGTGCTTTATGCGGTTCAGGTCGTGTCCCAGATTTATAGCCACAATGCCAGCAGCGGCGAGATGGTCACAGATTCATTTGGTGTTCAGGTGCCGCTGATTTCGCCGGCCGAGGGGTTCATGATGCTGATCCTGAGTTTGGCCGCCACATGCGCCAGCCTGTGGATCGCAGTGGCGTGGCATCGCTATGTCTTGTTGGGGGAAACGCCGGACGGTTGGTTGCCGAAATGGCCGGGCAGCGCGATTTTAGGCTATCTGTGGCGGTCGATCCTTTTGGGGCTGACCGTGGGTGCGGCGATTGTCCCGGTGATCATTGTGTTTGGCTTTCTCCTGGCGCCGATCCTGATGATCGCGGCGGCGGTGGGGGTCGGATCTTATGTGTTTTTCCGCCTGTCGCCGATCCTTCCGGCCATTGCTTTGGGTGACAATATGACCTTTCGCGACGCTTGGCGCGTCACTGCCGAACATGCCAGCACCGTCTTCGGGCTGGCGGGGTTGATGATCCTCATGTCGCTGGTGTTGCAGATCCCGACCCTGGTCAGCGGCGATCCGTCGTCCTTGATCAGCCTGATTTACAGCATCGTCGTCAGCTGGTTCGCCACAATGATCGGGATTTCGCTTTTGACCACGGTGTTTGGTCATTGCGTCGAGGGGCGCGGCATAGATTAAGCCCGCTTGTGCCCCATTTTCGTCGTGAAATTCCGGTATTTTCAGCATGAGATCAGCGAAAACAGGGCACAGTCGGGGGTGATCCGGCAGTTTGGTTTTCGCTTTACCCTGTAACCAGTGAATGCGATGTGCTGATGAATACGCCCTTTCGGACCAATATGATGATCACACCTGTGCCTTTTCGACCTGATGCCGAGCATATGCGACTTTATCGCAATGCCCTGGGTCAGTTCGCGACCGGGGTTACTGTGGTCACCACAATGACCGATCAGGGGCCGACCGGCATGACGGTGAATTCCTTTACCTCGGTGTCCCTGACCCCGCCGCTGGTGCTTTGGTGCCTCTCGGACCGGTCGCACCGCTATGATCTGTTCTGCAACGCCCAAACCTATGTGTTGAACGTGCTGCATTCCGGGCAATACGATCTGGCCATGGCCTTTGCCAAGGACGGCGGTCATTTCACCGAAGACAACAGCGAGATCGGGGCGCTGGGCGTGCCGGTTCTGCGTGATGCGCTGGCCAGCTTTGAATGCAGGCTGCATGAAACCGTCCCGGCGGGGGATCATTCGATCATTCTGGGTCAGGTCGCGCATCTGCGGTATCGCGACGGCGATCCTTTGGTTTTTCATGGCGGGCATTTTGGCACCTTTGCTGGCTGATCCATCCTTTGAAGGGCAGGGGTTTCTAACCCCGCCAGAGCTGCGCAGCCAAAGCGACACCCGTGTTTTGATGTTGGCGCAGTATGATCTTGATCAATATCACGACAGACATTTTGCACATTTCGGCCTGACCCGGCCGGGGTTTCTGGATCGGGCGGTGCCAAAACGGCGGGCCGAGTTTCTGGCCGGGCGTGTTCTGGCGGGGTGTGCGCTTGCGCTGTTTGGGGTCAAAAATGGCGCGGTCGGACGCGGGGCCCAGGGCAATCCGCTCTGGCCGTTGGGATTTCGCGGTTCAATCAGCCACAGTCACGGGACGGTCGGTGTCTGGCTCGGACGGGCGCAGATCGACCTGGGGTTGGATATCGAGGCTTATGCCGACCCCCGCGCCACACGTGCCATTCGCCAATCGGTATTGACCAAAGGTGACTTGGCGGTGCTGGGCCCCGAACCGGAATCCGCCACCTGTACCGCAGTGTTTTCGGCCAAAGAGGCGCTGTTCAAAGCGCTTTTCCCGCGCGTTGGCCGGGTGTTTGGTTTCGACCATGCCGAGGTGATCACACAACACGCCGAAGGTTTGACCCTTCGGTTGACCAAACCCCTGCCGCCGGATTTGGTTGTGGGGCAAACATTTGACATTGGCGTGCAATGTGACGACACCAAGGTCATCAGCCGCTGTGAGATCCCGATATGACATCCCAAGACCTGCGCGACACTGCCCTTCACCTGTTTGCCAAAGCGGTCGAAGCCGCTGATCCGGCCTTGGCCCTGCGCCATGCCTTGGGGGAGCATCCTTTGCCTGACCCCGCCGGTGAATTGCATGTGATTGCCATTGGCAAGGCCGCGCCGGCCATGTTGCAAGAGGCGCTGCGCCATGTGGATCGCCCGGTGCAGGCCCTTGCTGTGACGCATTACGAAAACGAAATGGATGTGCCGGGTGCCACTGTGCTGCGGTCGGCACATCCGGTTCCGGATGCGGCAGGTCTGCGTGCGGGCCAGGACATCATGACCCGATTGGCGGCTGTCGGGGCACAGGATGCGGTTGTGGTTTTGGTGTCCGGGGGTGGATCGGCGCTTGTGCCTGCGCCGGCGGACGGCATTTCGCTGGATGGCAAGGCGGCGGTGAACAAATTGCTGTTGGGCGCCGGGTTGGACATTGTCCGCATGAACCTGGTGCGCCAACAATTGTCACAGCTGAAAGGCGGCGGGTTGCTGCATTGCGCGGCACCGGCACCGGTCACCGCCTATTTGTTGTCTGACGTGATTGGCGACGATCTGCGGGCGATTGCCTCTGGTCCCACGGTCGGCCCGATCGGCAGCAAGGAAGAAGCGGTTGCGTTGCTGAAAACCGCCGGTGTTTGGGACGATTGTCCCGAAAATGTGCGAAACCATCTGTTGGCGGAATCGGTGGCTGTATCCACACCGCCAGTGCAAAACCATTTGATCGGCTCGAACCGCAAAAGCCTTGAGGCGATGTTGGCGGCGTCAACCGGCAAAGCCGAAATCGTGTCTGACGCGCTGGAGGGCGATGTCGCCGATGCGGCGGAATTTGTCCTGCAAGCGGCAACGCAGGCGCGGGGCAAAGGGCCGATGGCGCTGATTTTTGGCGGTGAAACCACGGTTGTTCTGCGCGGTGACGGACGTGGTGGTCGTAATCAAGAGCTGGCTTTGCGGGTCGCGATGGCGGCGAAAAACCATGAGCTGCCGGAAAATTGGTTGTTCCTGTCCGGCGGCACTGATGGCCGCGATGGTCCGACCGATGCCGCCGGCGGCATTGTTGGCCCCGAAACCGCGGATGCGATCGGCGCCGACGCAGAGACCCTGTTGGCCAATAACGACAGTTACGAAGCGCTGCGCCGGGCCGGGGCCTTGTTGATCACCGCGGCCACCGGCACCAATGTCGCCGATGTCCAGGTGTTCCTGATCGGCTGATCGCCGATGCGCCGCTAGCCGGCCAGCCGGGTTTCCAGACCCGAGGCAAATTCCGCCCGCGACGCGATATAAACCTCGCGAATGTGGTTGGTGTCGACGCTGGCACCGTTGCCCGCCCCGGCTGCGGTTTCACCGGATTGGCAGAGTGCGGCGAACCGGTCGAAACCCAGGTTCATGGCGCTGCCCTTCAGGAAATGCAGTTGCGATTCAAGATCTTCGTGGTCTGACACCAATGTGTCCATGACCCCATCTACCTCTTCCAGGAACAGCTCGACAACTTCGGCAAAGTCTTCTTCGCCGATTTCTTCGCGCAGTTCCGAAACCCGTGCCCAGTCAATCATGTTTCGGCCTTTCAAAATATCCCGAGACTTACGCTAGCAATTCGAAGTCAAGATTCTCTTTCGGAAATAGATCAAATTTTCGAAGAATGCCGACTTTCACCTGAGGTTAATCCTGGGGGTTCATATCAAAGGAACCAAGGAATCACTGTGGGTTACAAGTAATGGATGTGGCGACACGACCAACCGATCAAATGGATGCGAAATTAATGCCAAGTCAGTTTCGTGTCCTGATCGTCGATGACAGCAAGCTTCAGCGCAAGATTCTGTCATCTTCGCTGCGCAGGCAGGGCTATGATGTTGTCGAGGCCGAAAGCGGCAAAGCGGCGCTGGCCTTGTGTGAAACCATGCCGCCGGATCTGGTGCTGAGCGACTGGATGATGCCGGGGATGGATGGGCTGGAATTTTGCAAGCGGTTCCGCGAAATGGAACGCGCGGCTTATGGCTATTTCATTCTGTTGACATCCAAAAGTGAAAAGGGCGCCGTGGCGCGTGGTCTGGACAATGGCGCCGATGATTTCCTGGCAAAACCGGTCAATGGTGACGAATTGCGGGCCCGGATCACGGCGGGCGAACGCATCATTCGAATGCAACGCCAGCTTAGCGATCAAAACCGGGTCATTTCCCAGAATATGGCGGAACTTCAGGGGCTTTATGACGCGCTCGACAATGACCTGATCGAAGCAAAAAAGCTTCAGCAATCTTTGGTGCGCGATCGGTTCCGGCAATTTCAAACGGCGGATCTGTCGTTGTTGTTGCACCCCAGCGGCCATGTTGGCGGCGATCTGGTTGGGTTCTTTCCGGTCGGCAAAACCCGGTTGGGGGTCTATGCGATTGACGTCTCTGGTCACGGCATTTCTTCGGCGTTGATGACCGCGAGATTGGCGGGATACCTGTCTTCGACAACGCCGGAGCAGAATGTCGCGCTACGCGAAACCGGCGACGGGTTGTTCATCATGCTGCCCCCGGCAGAGGTGATTGCCCGGCTGAATGCCCTGGTCCTGGAGGAAATGGAAACAGAGCATTACTTTACCATGCTCTTGGCTGATGTGGATCTGTTGTCGGGGCGGGTGCGCATGGCGCAGGCCGGGCATCCACATCCGCTGGTGCTGCGGGCTGATGGCAGTCAGGAATTAATCGGGTCCGGGGGGCTTCCCGTCGGGTTGATTGAGGGGGCAAAATTTGAACAGTTTGAAACACTTCTCCACCCCGGTGACCGGTTGTTCCTGTATTCGGACGGTATTACCGAATGTCCGCTGCGTGATGGCGGATTTGTCGAGGATGACGGGTTGAAGTCCCTTTGCCACAATATGGCGCATCTGGCCGGCCAGGACTTTCTTGAATCCATGGTGTGGAATTTGGCGGAACTGGCGGGCCAGGACGAATTTCCGGATGATGTCTCTGCCGCGTTGCTGGAATTTCACGGTTAACGGATAAGCCCTGCGCGCAATGCCTTTTGGGTCATCAACCGGTCTACTGGATTGTCCAGCAGGTCGGGCGCCATGTGGGTATCAATGAAATTCACCGAATGATTTGCCTCACTCGGGGGGCCGTGGCGGCGCACCGGGTGGGCAATATATATCGTACAAAGTTTTTCCGCCCACAGATCGTATTCCGGCATGAATATATAGCGCCGCGCCGCTGCCATCCGCCGCGGGCGGGCAATGTGCCACCCGGTTTCCTCAAACACTTCGCGGTGCAGTGATTGGATCGGCGATTCACCGGGATCAATGCCGCCGCCGGGCAATTGAAGCGGCTCGTCCGCGCCGCCCTGATGGGTCACCAACAGCTGACCGCCGAGCGGCAAAATGGCATAAACACCGGGCCGAAGCCGATAGGAAATGCCGGGTTTTGGTACCTGTCCCACACGTCGGATCATATCGCCCCCCTTGGCCCTTGGGATCTCGTCGCTATATAGAGGCCTTACGCCGACCACGGGCAACAAGGAAATCCCATGACATCCGTAAATGCCATCGCCTGGGACGATACTGTCCTGCCGTTTCAGCTTGACGCTTCTGACATCCGGGGACGTGTTGCCCGGCTTGACGGGGTATTGGGCGGTATCCTGAAACAACATGACTATCCGCAGCAAGTCGAGGCGCTGGTTGCTGAAATGGCGCTTTTGACCGCGTTGATCGGGCAAACCATCAAATTGCGGTGGAAATTGTCGCTTCAGGTGCAATCGAACGGCCCGGTGCGGATGATTGCGACCGATTATTACGGTCCCACCGCCGAAGGTGACCCCGGCCGCATTCGCGCCTATGCCAGTTTTGACAAGGATCGTTTGACCGACGCCAACCCGTTTGACCAATTGGGCAGCGGGTATTTCGCCGTGTTGATAGACCAGGGGCAGGGCATGCAGCCCTATCAGGGGATCACGCCGCTGGCCGGCGCCTCGCTCAGCGCCTGTGCGGAAAGCTATTTTGCCCAATCGGAACAATTGCCAACCCGGTTTTCGCTCAGCTTTGGCACCTCGATTGAACCGGGACAGCCGGAACATTGGCGCGCTGGCGGCATCATGCTGCAACATATGCCCAAAGCCTCGCCATTTGTCGCCACGGATGGTGGGTCGGGGGATGAGGGGCTTTTGACGGTTGATGATTTGCTGGCGGATGATGAAGAGGGCGAGAACTGGAACCGGGCGAATATCCTGCTGGATTCCGTTGAACAGCTGGAATTGATCGGGCCGACGGTCCCGCCCAATGATCTTTTGGTGCGGTTGTTTCACGAGGAACGGCCAAGGGTTTTCGATACCCAGCCGGTGACCTTTGGCTGTACCTGCTCCGAAGATCGGGTGCGCCAGAGCCTGTCGATCTATTCCGCGCGCGACATCGAAAAGATGACCACGGATGAGGGGCTTGTGACCGCAGATTGCCAATTCTGCGGGGCACATTACGAGATGGACCCGAAATCGGTCGGACAGGGATCTGATGGCGGCTGACCCCCTCGCGCCTGTTCTGGCGGCGTTGCATTGCACCAGCGTGACGTCGTCGGATTTCGATCTGAACCCGGACATCAAATTGCCCGCGGGCCGAAAATTGCGGCCGGCGGGTGTGCTGTGCGCCTTTGTTCTGCGCGATGGCGCACCACATGTCGTGTTGACCAAGCGGTCCTCGGCGCTGAAGCACCATCCGGGGCAAATCGCCTTTCCCGGTGGCAAACAGGACGAGGGCGATGCAGATGTCACCGCCGCCGCCCTGCGCGAAGCGCATGAAGAGGTCGGCCTGCGCCCGGATCAGGTCGAGGTTCTGGGCCAGTTGCCAACGCATGAAACGGTCAGCAGTTTTCTGGTGACGCCGGTGTTGGCGCGTGTGCATGGCGATTTCGTCGCGATCCCGGAACCGGGCGAGGTGTCCGAAGTGTTCACGGTACCGCTGTCGCATGTCGCGGATCCAACCCGGTATCTGATCCAATCTCGGCGCTGGCGCGGGGTGCGGCGATACTATTACACTGTGCCATATGGCCCTTATTACATCTGGGGTGCGACGGCCCGCATTTTGCGCGGCCTGGCAGAGAGGATGGCGCAATGAAACTGGTCAACAAGATCAAAGGCAAGGTTGATCTACCGGAACGGGTTTCGGGCGACTGGCTGCGCAATCCCGTGACACAAAGCGTCTGCGCCATGCTGACCGATGCCGGTCATGCGGCGCATTTTGTCGGCGGCTGTGTGCGCAATGCGCTGATTGATGCCCCGGTGTCCGACATCGACATCAGCACCGATGCCCGCCCAGAGCGGGTGATGGAACTGGCCCGGACGGCGGGGTTTCACGTGGTGCCAACCGGGATCGACCATGGCACGGTGACCGTCGTTGCCGATCACATCCCGCATGAAATCACCACATGGCGCAAGGACGTGGAAACCGATGGCCGTCGCGCGGTGGTGGCTTTTGCCGAGAGTATTGACGAAGATGCCCGGCGGCGCGATTTCACCATGAACGCCCTTTATGCGGATGCCGAAGGGGTGATCACCGATCCGGTTGGCGGCCTTGCCGATCTGGCAGAGCGCAATATCCGTTTTATCGACGACGCGGATGCCCGTATCCGCGAAGATTACCTGCGCAGTTTGCGGTTTTTCCGCTTCAACGCGTGGTACGGCGCGGCCAAGGGTGGTTTTGACGCAGATGCGCTTGCGGCGATTGCCAGCAATCTCGATGGTCTCGACAGCCTGTCACGGGAGCGGGTTGGATCAGAATTGATCAAGCTTTTGGCGGCCCCCGATCCGACGCGTGCTGTGGCGGCGATGAAGCAATCCGGCGTTTTGCTGCGGCTTTTGCCGGGGGCGGATGATACTGCGATTGGCCCGCTGGTCTATGTCGAAGAAGAAACCGGAATTGCCCCCGATCCGATCCTGCGTCTGGCGGCGCTGGGCGGTATTGATGTCAGCGACCGGTTGCGCCTGTCCAAGCCTCAGGCCAAGGATCTGGCATTTTTTCATCAATCGGTGGGCGCGATGACCCCGCCGGGTGAAATCGGTTACCGCTTTGGCGCCGAGCTGGCAGAGAAGCTTTTGGTCCTGCGCGCGGCGATGATGCAGGAACATATTGACGCGCGGGCATTGGCGCGGGTGGCAGAGGGCGCCGCTGCGCAATTTCCGATCACCGCCGCCGACCTGATGCCGGAATTCCAGGGACCGGCGCTGGGCGAACGATTGCGTCAGCTTGAGGCGCGCTGGATTGCCTCTGGGTTTTCGCTGGGGCGAGAAGATCTTTTGCCGGATGATTGATCCGCTTTTTGGTTTTGTGTTTTTCGGGCTGTTTTCGCCGGGGCCGAATGTCATTCTTTTGACGGCCTCGGGCGCGCGGTTCGGATTCACCGCGACCCTGCCGCATCTGCTGGGGGTGGTTCTGGGGGTCGGGATCACGGCGGGATTGACCGGGTTTGGTCTTGGCGCGCTCTTGGCGGCGGCACCGCGGTTGGAAACCGTGCTGCGGATTGCGGCGGCGCTGTGGATCTTGTTCATGGCCTGGACGTTGTGGAATGCCAAACCCAAAGACGCCGAAACCGGGCAGCGCCCGATGACATTGGTGCAGGCGGTTTTGTTCCAATGGGTCAACCCCAAGGTCTGGGCCGTGGCGCTGGCGGCAGCCTCGGCCTATCCCGGTGGTGTGTCACCCTGGGCCGAGGCACTGCGCCTGGGCGCGACGTTTTCCGGTATCAACCTGTTTGTCTGCCTGTTCTGGACCAGTGCGGGGGCCTTGCTGGCCTTTTTGCTGAAGGCTCCTGCGGCCTGGCGGGTGTTTAACCGGGGCATGGCATTGGCGCTGGCCAGCTATGCAATGTTGTTGTTTTTGTGAAGATGGCCCAAAGGGGGTGACAAACCGTCACAGGCGGGCTAAGAAATCATCCATCTGAACAGGAGAGATCAATATGGAGCCAGTAAACCGTTTTTGCCTCGGCTGAACCGCGTTTTCTGATGCGTGGTTTGTGCCACGCCTTTGTCCATTTGATCCCGTACCTTTGCTCGCAGGAGCGTCTCCATGTTCAAATTTTTCGAATCCCTGATTGATCCCTATTGCCCCTATCCCCAGACCGATCACCCGCCCCAGACGCTTTGGGCGTTCATGTGGAATTTTTCCCAACCCTTCAAACGGGTGTTTGTGATCGCGGCGGTGCTGTCGGTTTTGGTGGCGGCGGTGGAAATTGGCCTGATCTGGGCCATGGGCTGGGTTGTGGACATATTGTCCGGCACCCCGGAACAGGTCTGGGCCGATTATGGCAATTGGTTGATTGGATTGGCGGTTTTTCTGTTGGTGCTGCGGCCGTTGCTTCAGGCGCTGGATGTTGCGATCCTCAACAATACCATTTTGCCCAACTTTGGCACGTTGATCCGGTGGCGGGCGCATGGCCATGTGCTGCGCCAATCTGTGGGCTGGTTTGAAAACGATTTTGCCGGCCGCATTGCCAATCGCATCATGCAGACCCCGCCAGCGGCGGGCGAAGCGGTGTTTCAGGTCTTTGACGCCATTACCTTTTCTCTGGCTTACGCCATTGGCGCTTTTGTACTGCTGGGCCAGGCTGACTGGCGGCTGGCGGTGCCGATGGTGTGTTGGCTGGTGCTTTATGGGGTTCTGATCCGGTGGACGGTGAAACGGGTTGGCCCCGCGTCAAAAGAGGCCAGTGATGCGCGGTCACTGGTGACCGGACGTGTGGTTGATGCCTATTCCAACATTCATTCGGTCAAGATGTTCGCCCATCAGGATCATGAATTGAACTTTGCCCGCGAAGCGATCGAAAATGCCCGTGTCACCTTTCAAAAGGAAATGCGGATTTTCACCACGATGGATTTACTGCTGACGGTCCTGAACGGGTTTCTGATTGTCGGGGTCGTCGGTTGGGCATTGGCGCTTTGGATGCAGGGTCAGGCGAGTGTGGGTATCGTTGCGGCGGCAACGGCACTAAGCCTGCGGTTGAATGCGATGACCGGCTGGATCATGTGGGCACTGACCTCTTTCTTTCGGGAATTGGGGGTTGTGGCGGAAGGCATGGAAACGATTGCCCAGCCGATTGATCTGCGCGACGTGGCACATGCCCCGGCGCTGGATCTGACCAAGGGCCGGATCGAACTTGACGGGTTGTCCCATCATTATGGTCGCGGGCGTGGCGGGCTGGACCGGGTCACGCTGACGATTGAGCCGGGCGAAAAGATTGGCCTGATCGGTCGATCCGGTGCGGGCAAATCGACCTTGGTCAAGCTGCTGTTGCGGTTTTACGATGCGGAAACCGGCGTGATCCGCATTGACGGCCAGGACATTGCGCATGTGACGCAAAACAGCTTGCGGCGTCAGATTGGCATGGTGCAGCAGGACAGTTCGCTGTTGCATCGTTCGGTGCGTGACAACCTGCT
Source organism: Marinovum sp. 2_MG-2023 (assembly GCF_030548265.1). Classification (NCBI taxonomy): domain Bacteria; kingdom Pseudomonadati; phylum Pseudomonadota; class Alphaproteobacteria; order Rhodobacterales; family Roseobacteraceae; genus Marinovum; species Marinovum sp. 2_MG-2023. The sequence goes on from NZ_JAUOSD010000004.1 coordinate 238,909, forward strand.
TTATGGGCGCCCCGATGCATCCGAGGAGGAGATGATCGCCGCCGCCAAACAGGCCGAGGCACATGATTTCATCCTTGAGCTTGAGGACCCAAAGGGCCGACGTGGCTACGACGCCCATGTCGGTGAACGCGGGGTCAAACTTTCGGGGGGGCAACGGCAGCGGGTCACGTTGGCGCGGGTGATCCTGAAAAATGCACCGATCCTGTTGCTGGACGAAGCGACAAGCGCATTGGACAGCGAGGTCGAGGCCGCAATCCAGACCACGCTTTATGGCATGATGGAGGGCAAAACGGTGATTGCCATTGCCCACCGTCTGTCCACTATTGCACAGATGGATCGGATCCTTGTGTTGGACGAAGGTCGGATTGTCGAACAAGGCAGTCATGACGCGCTTTTGGCCGAAGGCGGGCTATATGCTGCCTTCTGGGCGCGCCAATCGGGCGGGTTCCTGAACACAGACGATGACGAAGATGCGGAGGCCGCTGAATGAAACCGGTAGATTGGATCAATCCCTTTGCGCACACCGATGTGCCGCCGCCGCGTAGCTTGTTGGGGTTCATGCGTTGGGGGTTGCGCGGTGCTTTTCCGGCCATTGGCTTTGCCGGGGGCATTTCGGCCTTTGCCGGCGTGCTAGAGGTGCTGGCCGCCATGACCCTGGGCTTGGTGATTGATGCGGCGTTGACCTCTTCCCCGGATCAGGTGTTTTCCGAACATCTTTGGCTGATGATCGGGGTGGCCGGGTTTTTTCTGGTGCTGCGCCCGCTGGTTTTGATGGCGTCGGCCTATACGCAGTCCATCGTGATTGCGCCCAATGTGCTGAACCTCGTGTTGTCGCGGTTGCATCGGTACACGCTGGGGCAGGCGGTGACCTTTTTCGACAATGATTTTGCCGGGCGTATCGCACAAAAGGAAATGCAGACCGCCCGCGCGATGACCGATGTCGTGGTCGAGGTGGTGCATACCGTGCTGTTTGCGCTGGCCTCGGTGATCGGTTCGGTGCTGTTGCTGGGCACTGTGGACGGGCGCATTGCGCTGGGGCTTTTGCTGTGGATTATCGGGTATTTCCTGATGATCCGGTATTTCATGCCGATGATCCGCAAGCGGTCGAAATCGCGCGCGGCGGCGCGGGCGATGGTGACAGGCCAGGTTGTGGATACGGTGACCAACATCAAGACGGTCAAACTCTTTGCCCATGCAGATCATGAAGATCGCGCCGCGCTGGGCGCAATGGGGCGCTTTCGGGATCGGCAGCTTGAATTCGGGGCCGTGTCGGTCAAATTCCGCTTTTGGCTGATGTCCCTTGCCGGTGTTCTGCCTGTGCTGTTGGTGGGCGGCGCGCTTTGGTATTGGTCGCGCGGTTTGATCACTGCGGGCGATATTGCCGCGACCGGCGCGGTCAGTTTGCGTTTGGCGCAGATGACCGGTTGGGTCAGTTTCACGTTGATGGGGCTTTATGCCAATGTGGGCGAGATCGAGGACGGGATGCGCACCCTGACCCCGCCACATGAACTGGTGGATGTGGCCAATGCGACAAAACTGGATGTCAGCACAGGCCAGATCGAGTTTCGGGATGTGAATTTTGCCTATGGCCGTGACATCGGCGGGGTCGAAAACATCACGCTGACCATTCAGCCGGGCGAAAAGCTGGGTATTGTCGGGGCGTCTGGGGCCGGTAAATCAACGCTGGTGGCGTTGTTGCTGCGGCTTTACGATTCTGAAAGTGGCCAGATCCTGATCGACGGTCAGGACATTTCCGGCGTGACACAGGAAAGCCTGCGACAGGCGATCGGCATGGTGACCCAGGAAACCGCGATGTTTAACCGCGCCGCACGCGACAACATCGCATATGGCAAGCCCGACGCCACCGAAGAAGAGGTGATCGCCGCCGCCACCCGCGCCGAGGCGCATGATTTCATCGTTGATTTGCAAGATCACGAAAAGCGGGACGGTTATGATGCGCATTTGGGTGAACGCGGCGTGAAATTGTCCGGCGGTCAGCGCCAGCGGATTGCCTTGGCGCGTGCCATTGTCAAAGACGCGCCGATCCTTGTGCTGGATGAGGCGACAAGCGCGCTCGACAGTGAGGTCGAGGCAGCAATCCAGACTGCGCTGGATCGGGTGATGGAGGGCAAGACCGTGCTGGCGATTGCCCACCGCTTGTCCACCATTGCGCGGATGGACCGGATTATCGTGCTGGACCGGGGCCGCATTGTCGAAGAGGGCGGACACGAGGAATTGTTGGCGCAAGACGGGCTTTATGCCCGTTATTGGGAGCGGCAATCAGGCGGGTTCCTGAATCTGACCGAAGCGGCGGAATGACACGCATCATGATTGTCGGTCAGCCCGGCAGCGGGAAATCGACGCTGGCGCGGACCTTGGGCCGACGGCTGGACCTGCCGGTGATCCATGTGGATATGATCCACTGGATGCCGGGATGGGTTGAACGGCCAATGGTGGAAAGGGTGGCGTTGGCGCGGACGGCCGAGGCGGGCGAAAACTGGGTCTTTGAGGGCGGGCTTTCCGCCACCTGGCCCAGCCGCATGGCGCGGGCGGATATGTTGATTGTGTTGGATTTGCCATTTCTGTGCCGGGTCTGGCGGGTGTTCTGGCGTACGATCCGGCTTTGGGGGCGGACGCGGGCCGATCTGCCGGAAAACTGCCCCGAGCGGTTTGACCGCGAATTCTGGCTCTGGATCTGGCGCACCCGCAATACCAACCGGGCGCGGATGCTGGCGCTGGCCGATCTGGCGGCCAAAACCAAACCGGTGCATGTTCTGACGTCGCCCAGGGCGGTTCGGGCGTTTCTGGCGGATCTGGAACGGCCAAACACTCGACAGGGCTGACAGATCAGGGCAAAGAGCCACAATGAACACATATGACATTGTCCGTTTGGGACATCACGGCGACGGCATCGCCGAAGGCCCGATTTTTGCACCGCTGACCCTGCCGGGCGAACAGATCAGTGGCCGGTTGAACGGCGACCGCTTGAGCGAAGTCAAGATTATCGCGCCCTCTGATGACCGGGTTGCGCCGCCTTGTCGGCACTTCAAGGCCTGCGGCGGTTGTCAGCTTATGCATGCCTCTGACAGTTTTGTGGCAAATTGGAAGCAGGATGTCGTGGTGCGTGCGCTGTCAGCCCAGGGGATTGATGCGGCGTTTCGCCCGATCGAAACCTCGCCCGCGGGCAGCCGACGGCGGGCCACGTTTTCCGCGCGACGCACAAAAAAGGCGGCCATGGCCGGATTTCATGGCCGCGCCTCTGGCGTGATCGTGGAAATCCCGGATTGCCACCTGTTGCATCCTGACCTTGTGGCCGCCCGCCCAGTGGCCGAGGCGCTGGCCGTGCTTGGCGCAAGCCGCAAGGCCGCGCTGGCGGTGCAGGTTACATTGTCGGCCAATGGTCTGGATATTCTTGCCACCGGCGGCAAACCTCTGGATCGCACGCTGGAGGTCGGGTTGGGCGAACTTGCCGGCCAGCACAACATTGCCCGGCTGGTGTGGGGGGAGGAACCGATTGCCATGCGCGCCCCGCCAGCCCAATCATTCGACGGAATCCGTGTTGTGCCACCGCCGGGGGCGTTTCTTCAGGCAACGGACCATGGCCAATCGGTATTGATCGCCGCCATGACAGAGGCGGTGCAGGGCGCCGACCGGGTGGCGGATCTGTTTGCGGGTTGTGGAACGTTTGCCCTGCCGCTGTCGCGTGCTGCGGCGGTGCATGCCATCGAAGGCGCGCGCGACATGCTGGAGGCGCTGGATGACAGTTGGCGCAAGGCCGAAGGCCTGAAGAAAGTCACCACCGAACCCCGAGATCTGTTCCGCAACCCGCTTTTGCCGGATGAATTGAATCGATTTGATGCATTGGTGCTGGACCCGCCCCGCGCCGGTGCCGAGGCGCAAGTGGCGGAAGTCGCCAAATCCAAAATTGCGCAAATCGGCTTTGTTTCGTGCAACCCGGTTACCTTTGCCCGTGATGCTTCGGTGTTGATTGCGGCGGGGTTCCGCCTTGATTGGGTGCAGGTGGTCGACCAATTCCGCTGGTCGTCCCATATCGAACTTGCAGCCCGGTTTTCGCGCCCTCATATGTGACGCGTAATCAAAGGGTGGGATAGATGCAGGCGAAACTGGCGGCGTGGTTGGATCAGGCGTGGGTCCGCAATTCAATCATTGGCGTGATCTTGTTCAATGCGGTCATCCTGGGGTTGGCCACATCGGAAACGATCATGGCACAGGCCGGTGGTGTCATAGACCTGCTCGACCGGATCTGTCTTGGGATCTTTGTGGTGGAGCTGGCGTTGAAACTGGTGGCGCAGGGCGCGGGGTTCTTTCGCCGTCCCTGGAACCTGTTTGATTTCGTGATTGTCGCCATTTCATTGATCCCTGCGGCCCAGGGCCTGTCGGTGTTGCGCGCCCTGCGTATTCTGCGGGTGTTGCGGGTGCTGTCGGCCGCGCCGCGCCTGCGCCGGGTGGTCGAGGGGTTCATCACCGCATTGCCCGGCATGGGCAGCGTGTTCCTGTTGATGGCGATCATCTTCTATATCGGTTCGGTCATCGCGACCCAGCTGTTCGGCCCGACCTTCCCGGAATGGTTCGGCACGCTTGGGCGCAGCGCCTATTCGCTGTTTCAGGTGATGACGCTGGAATCCTGGTCAATGGGCGTCGTGCGCCCGGTGATGGAGGTCTTCCCTTACGCCTGGGCATTTTTCATCCCGTTCATCATGGTCACCACATTTGCGGTGGTGAACCTTTTGGTGGGTTTGATTGTCAATTCGATGCAGGATGCCCACCACGAAGAGGATGTCGCTGCCACCGACGCCTATCGGGACGAGGTTTTGGTGCGGCTGGAGGCGATTGAAAAACGTCTGGATGCGGCCAACCGGCAATAAAGTGATTTCGCCAAATGCCACAGCCGTGGTATGAAGGCAAAAAAATCACCGGGCAGTGCACAATGTTTCGTTTTCGTTTTATCCTTCTGATTTTATTGGCTTTGTCGGTCACGGCCTGTAGCAAGTTCAAGACCTATAATGGCCCCGAAGTGACCCGCGTCGTCGTCGATAAGGACGCGCGCAAGATGTATTTGCTGCATCATGCCGAGGTTTTGGAACAATATGACGTTGGCCTGGGCTTCGGCCCGGTGGGTCACAAGGAAAAACAGGGCGACGGGCGCACCCCGGAAGGGGAATACCGGATCGACCGGCGCAATCCGAACAGCGAATTCTACCTGTCGATCGGCATTGATTATCCCAATGCAAATGATGTGGCCCGCGCGCGCGAGGCCGGGGTCAATCCCGGCGGCGACATCTTTATCCATGGCCGCCCAAGCAAGTACCGCAAGGGCGGGCGTGATTGGACGGCGGGTTGTATCGCGGTGACCAATTCGGAAATGCGCGATGTCTATGCCATGGTCAAAAACGGCACGCCGATTTCGATCCTGCCGTGATCGCCCGCTAGGCGCGTGACCGCGTCAGCGACAGGAAGACATCCTCCAGATCGGCCTCTTGGGTTTTCACGTCCCGAATGCGGATGCCCGCATTGCGCACCGCTTCCAGCACGTCTTCGGCGGTGGTCTGGGCCGATTTATAGGTCAGCAGGATGGCGTCATCCTTGCGTGTGGCTTCAATTCCCGGACCTTCAGGCAGGGTTGTGACCGGGCCTTCCGGGTGAATGACCATCGCCTTGGCATCCAGCCGCCCCAAAAGATTGCGCGTCGAATCGCGGGCGACAATCTCGCCGTGGTTGACGATGGCAATTTCGTCGCACATTTCCTCTGCCTCTTCGAGGTAATGCGTGGTCAGAATGATGGTCATGCCCCGTTCCCGGTTCAGCCGCCGCACGTTTTCCCACAGCATCTGGCGCAATTCGATGTCGACCCCGGCGGTTGGTTCGTCCAGCACAAGGATTTGCGGATGATGCACCAGCGCCTTGCCCAGCAAGAGCCGCCGCCGCATCCCGCCCGACAGGGTGCGGGCATAGGCATTGGCCTTGTCTGACAACCCGACCATTTCCAGGATTTCATCGCTTTTGCGTTGGGATTTTGGCACGCCATACAGGCCGGCCTGCACCTCAAGCGCGGCGCGCGGGGCGAAAAACGGATCAAGATTGAGCTCTTGCGGCATGACCCCGATCGCGGCACGGGATTGGCGTGGATTGATGTCCTGATCAAATCCCCAGATCCGCACTGATCCGCTGGTTTTCAGGACAAGACCGGCGAGGATGTTGATCAGCGTGGATTTCCCGGCACCGTTTGGCCCCAGAAGACCAAAAACCGATCCGCGCGGGATGTTGAGATCAATCCCCTTCAACGCTTCTTTCGCCGGAGTGTTTTTCTGTTCTGCATAAATTTTGCGCAGATTGCTTATTTCTATGGCATTGTCTGACATGCGCGTCCCCTTGCCCCCCGGTTCTTCTTGGCACATAACGCAAATAGAACGCATTCTCGGATACGGAAACCGAAATCGGTTCTCTGCGGGAAACCATACGTAGTTCAGCCAAAAGGAAATGGCACGAATGTCGACAAAGGCACCCGAGACCAAGATCGTTGAAAGCCATCGCATTGCTTGTGATGGGGGCGGAGTGGCGCTGGGCCATCCCCGCGTTTGGTTGCAGATCCCCCAGGATATTGGCTGGGTTGAATGCCCGTATTGCGATGCGAAATATGTGCACAAGGATTTCGCGGACACGGCAGCCGACTGATGACGGCGCGCCGCATGTCTGCGGCGCTTCTGGCGCTTGCGGTTGCTGCCACGCTGTTCACCCGTATCGGGTTGAACATGGATCAGAATGATGTCGGTCTTGGCGCCGCGCTTTGGGCGATCTTTCGTTATTTCACCATCTGGACCAACACGCTGATCGGTTTTGCGGCGGCCGGGCTGGCGCTTGGCGGCCGATTGGACGGGCGTATTTCAGCCGGTTTGTTGCTGGCGATTTCGGCTGTGGGCGGTGTGTATCACCTTTTGCTGGCCAGTCTGACCGATTTTCAGGGGGTCGAAGCGGTGATTGATACCATGCTGCACACGGTTGTGCCGATCTGGTTCGCGCTGCAATGGGTGCTTTTTGAACCAAAGGCGCGGTTGCGGTTTGCCGATATTCCGCTTTGGCTGGCCTATCCGGCGCTCTATTGTCTCTATGCTTTGGTCCGGGCCAGTGTCGACGGCGTGTACCCCTATCCGTTTCTGGACATTGGAAAAAACGGCGTGGCGGCAATTTTGGTCAATATGGCCGGTCTGTTGCTGGCCTTTGCCGGGCTTGGTGCCCTGATCGTTTGGGTTGCCCGGCTGATGACACGGATATGGCCGCAGGGGTCCACCGCCACCTGATTGCCGCTGCTACCAGTTGTTTGACAGGCGCAGTGCCATGCGCAGACAGACCTGATCGGTGACACAGGCGGCAAGATCGGTGATGGTGTCGATGTCATCCTGCGTCCAGTCGCGTGGATTGGAATCAATGGCGCAGAGCGCGCCCATCGCATGCCCATTCCGATCGTGAAACGGCACACCCAGATAGGCCCGCACCCCAAGATCCGGGATCGCCATATTGTCACAGATCCGCGCGTCCTTGGGCGCGTTCGTCACGATAAGCGGCCGGTTGTCGCGTTTGACGAATTGACAGAACGAATGGCTGAGCGGGGTCTGCCGCTGCAACGCCCAGATCCCTTTTAGCCCGAAACTGCTTTTGAAATATTGTCGGTCTTTGCCTTCTTCTACAACGGACACCAATGCCACCGGCGCGGCCAGTGTGCGGGCAACCAGGCGGGTATATTTGTCAAATGCCTCTTCCGGGGGGGAATCGACCATTTCAAGTCCGACCAACATCTCTGCATAATTTGCCAAATAGTCACTTGTCGCGGGGGATGGCGTATTGTCCCCCGGTATGGGCAGTTCTGACATGTTCGAATCCCTTCGCAGTATTTCACTGCCACAAGCATTGCGGATGTCGGTGTTGATTTGGTTAATTTGTCCAGCCGGATCAAAGGGCTGGATCATGTGGGCCTGTCAGGGTCACCAATGGTATTGCCGCAGCGCAATGCGCAAACGGACCTGATCGGTGACACAGGCGGCGATTTCGGTCATCACCCGGACGCAATTTTCGCTCCATCTGCGGGATTCCGTGTCAATTGCGCAAAGCGCGCCAATTGGATGGCCATGACAATCGTGAAACGGCACCCCAAGATAGGCCTTTATCCCAAGGTCCGGGACCGCCAGGTTGTCGCGGACCCGCGGATCGTTAAGGGCATCCGTGATGATCATCGGCTGATTGTCGCGTTTCACATATTGGCAAAAGGAATGGGTCAGCGGGGTCTGGCGCAGTTTGGCCCAGGTCGATTCCAACCCGATTTCGCTTTTGAAATACTGGCGATCGCGCCCCTCTTCGACGACACAGACCAAGGCCACAGGCGTGTTCAGGGCCAGGACAACCAAGCGGGTGAATTTATCAAAGGCATCTTCGGCCGGGGCATCCACCAACTGCAACGCAACAAGCAATTCAGATTGCTTCAAAAGATCGTCGCTTTGCTCCGATAACGTGCCAATACCCCTTGGCGTCGAGAGGTCAGTCATAACAATTTCCTCGCTACAGTTGACCCAACAACCTTTTGCCGAATGGTTAACAAAAGGTTAACCAGCCTGGTATTTCTTTACCTATCGCCCACAAAACTGCGCCAGAGGTAAATCCGGGTGGCAGTGCCCCCCGTGTCGTGGCACAAGTTCGAAACCCAATGACCCTAGCGGAGACGCGTCATGAGTTTCGGAAAAGGCTGCCACCTGCATCTGATCGACGGATCGGCATATATCTTTCGCGCCTATCACGCGCTGCCGCCGTTGACGCGCAAATCCGATGGGTTGCCGATTGGTGCGGTCGCCGGGTTCTGCAACATGTTGCAGAAGTTTGTCGAGGATAACACCGGGCCGGATGCGCCGACGCATATCGCGGTGATTTTCGACTATTCCGGCAAATCATTCCGCAATGACATGTACGATCAGTACAAGGCCAACCGCCCGCCCGCGCCAGAGGATCTTGTGCCGCAATTCCCGCTGACCCGTCGCGCGACTGAGGCCTTCAATATCGCCTGCAAGGAAATCGAGGGGTTTGAAGCCGACGATATCATCGCCACCCTTGCCTGTCAGGCGCGTGAGGCCGGGGGGCGGGTGACAATCCTGTCGTCGGACAAAGACCTGATGCAGCTGGTCGGTGACGGCGTTGAAATGCTTGACCCGATGAAGAACAAACGCATCGACCGCGACGGCGTGATCGAAAAATTCGGCGTCGGGCCAGAGCGGGTGGTTGATGTGCAGGCGCTGGCCGGTGACAGCGTCGACAACGTGCCCGGTGCGCCGGGGATCGGAATCAAGACCGCCGCTTTGCTGATCAACGAATATGGCTCGCTCGAAGAGCTGCTGGATCGCGCAGAAGAGATCAAACAACCCAAGCGTCGCCAGACCCTGTTGGAAAAGCGCGACCAGATCGAAATGTCGAAACGGCTGGTGCAGCTTGATTGCGACATGAAGCTGGAATTCACCATCGAAGAGTTGGAGGTCCGCGACCCAAAAGCCGATGTGCTTCTGCCCTTTCTTGCCGAGATGGAATTCCGAACCCTGACCAAGCGGATTGCGGACAAGCTGGGGGTCGATACGCCGACCATTCCCGATACCACCACCGGCGACGGTGATCCGCAGGAACAGGCCGAGCAGCTGCCAATCACGCCGGAAGCCTATGAATGTGTACGGGATGCGGCGGCGCTTCAGGTCTGGATCGACCGGATCAAGGATCGTGGCTATGTGGCGGTGGATACCGAAACCACCGGTCTCAATGAAATGCGCGTGGATCTTGTCGGGATTTCGCTTTGCGTCGAGCCGGGACAGGCCTGTTACATCCCGCTGATCCACCGGGCAGAAAGCAGCGATGATCTGTTTGGATCGGACGAGCTGGCCGAGGGCCAGATGGGGCTAGAGGCATGTCTGGCGATGTTGAAACCGGTTCTGGAAGATCCGGCGGTGATCAAGATCGGCCAGAACATGAAATATGATGCCAAGATCTTTGCCCGCAATGGCATCGCGGTGGCACCGATTGATGACACCATGTTGATGTCCTATGCGATGAACGCCGGGCTGCACAATCATGGCATGGATGCGCTGTCGGAAAAGTATCTGTCGCACACGCCGATCCCGATTAAGGATTTGCTCGGCACCGGCAAGAGCCAGATCACCTTTGACAAGGTCGCGATTGATGTCGCCACGCGCTATGCCGCCGAAGATGCCGATATCACCCTGCGTCTGTGGCAACTCTTCAAGCCGCAATTGCATCGCAAAAAGGTCACGCGGGTTTACGAATGGATGGAGCGCCCGCTGGTGCCGGTTCTGGCCCAGATGGAGATGCACGGCATCAAAGTCGACCGCGACACCCTGTCCCGGATGTCGAATGCATTTTCGCAGAAAATGGCCGGGCTGGAGGATGAGATTTACGAACTTGCCGGGCGCAAGTTCAATGTCGGCTCGCCGAAACAGCTGGGCGAAATCCTGTTTGATGAAATGGGAATCGAGGGCGGCAAGAAGGGCAAGACCGGGGCCTATGCCACCGGCGCCGATGTGCTGGCCGATCTGGCGACCGAACATGACCTGCCGGCGCGGGTGCTGGACTGGCGTCAGCTCAGCAAGCTGAAATCGACCTATACCGACGCCTTGCAGGAACATATCCACCCCGATACCGGTCGGGTGCACACGTCATACTCCATCGCCGGGGCCAACACCGGGCGATTGGCGTCAACCGATCCCAACCTGCAAAACATTCCCGTCCGAAGCGAGGAAGGCCGCCGCATCCGCGAGGCCTTTGTCGCGGATAAGGGCAATGTGCTGGTCTCGCTCGACTACTCCCAGATCGAATTGCGCATTCTGGCGCATATTGCCGAAATCGACTCGTTGAAACAGGCGTTCCGCGAAGGCCAGGACATTCACGCCGCAACCGCGTCGGAAATGTTCAACGTGCCGCTGGAAGACATGACGCCAGAGATTCGCCGCCAGGCCAAGGGTATCAACTTTGGCGTGATCTACGGGATTTCCGGTTTTGGCCTTGCCCGCAATCTGCGGATTCCACGGGCCGAGGCCCAGGGTTTCATTGATCGCTATTTCGAACGGTTCCCCGGTATCAAGGAATATATGGATGCCACGGTGGCCTTTGCCAAAGAGCATAAGCGGGTCGAAACCCTGTTTGGCCGTCGGATTCACACGCCGGAAATCGGTGCCAAGGGTCCGCATGCCGGTTTCGCCAAACGCGCTGCAATCAATGCGCCGATCCAAGGGACAGCGGCGGATATCATTCGTCGCGCCATGATCCGTATGCCGGATGCAATCGCGGGCCTTCCGGCGCGGATGTTGCTTCAGGTGCACGATGAATTGCTGTTCGAAGTGGATGCTGCGGCGGCGGATGACCTTATCGGTGTGGCACGCGACGTCATGGAAGGCGCGGCAAATCCGGTGGTGCATCTGGATGTGCCGCTGGTCGTTGACGCAGGGCAGGGTGCGAACTGGGCCGAGGCGCATTAAAACCGCGTCCGGGCAATGGTCAGAGCGCTGGAATGATCTGGGCCGGACCGGCGGCATGTCCGCCACCGGTCCGACAAATTCGTGTCAGGTTGCGATGATGTATCAGGCCGCGACGCGCGTGGCGAAATCATCCACCATCTTTTCGGCCTCGTCCTTGGCCACGCCATAGCGTTCCTGCAACTTGCCGACCAACTGGTCACGCTGACCGTCGATCACGTCGATATCGTCTTGGGTCAGCTCGCCCCATTCTTCCTTGGCCGAGCCTTTGATCTGTGTCCACTTACCTTGGATGATATCCCAATTCATGGTCTTGCCTCCTTAATAAGGTTCCGTTCACACGCGACCATCGGGCCGCGTTGAAAGACCTATGGCAGGTCCGAACAAAGACAAGGGCAAGCCGGTCAGGGCAGCTCTTCCGAGGGGATGATAGGAAAAAACTCGCCACCCGACCACAGGCCGAACCAGCGTTTTCCCGCCACTTCTGAATGTGCCCCGATCTCAACCAGTCGGTAAAAGCTCTTGCGGTCGATCAGCGCCTCAAGATTTGCGCGCACAAGGACATATGGCGCCGGTTCGCCTGTTTTTGCATCGCGTTCGACCCGGATCGGAAAATCCGGGCCAGCGGTGGTAAAATCGCCAACATTTGTTTCAAACGTCAGGGATTGGTCCGCGCCGCTGCCGGAAACCTCGAAATCCACGGCGACAAACGGCGCGTCATCAACGGTAATTCCGACCTTTTCCACTGGCGTGACAAGCACATAGCGGTCGCCATCCTTGCGCAAAATGGTTGAAAACAGCCGCACCAGTTCCTTGCGCCCTATGGGGGTGCCAAGGTAAAACCACGTCCCGTCCCGTGCGATCCGCATATCAAGATCACCACAGTCAGGTGGGTTCCAAAGGTGCACAGGCGGTAAACCCTTACCTTTGCTGGCCGCCTTGGCCGAGGCCGCAAGCCCGTCAGCCGAGGGGACCACGCGATTTTGTGACGTCATTGCTTTTGCCATTTCTTTTTTCAGCGATACACTCACCCACAACGACATAGTGCGCAAGGAGCAGTTTCCATGAATGACGCCCCGGATCTAGTTGCTGACATCGAGGCGCTTGAACAAAAGCTCGCGCTTGCGCGGGCTTCGATCACCAAGCGGTTTATCGGTCAGGAACGGGTGGTTGACCTGACACTGTCGGCGCTGCTCTGTGGCGGGCATGCGTTGTTGATCGGTTTGCCGGGCTTGGGCAAGACGCGGTTGGTGGAAACCCTGTCGACCGTGATGGGCCTGCATGGCAACCGGATTCAGTTCACGCCGGATCTGATGCCGGCCGATATTCTGGGCTCGGAGGTTCTGGAAACCAGCGAGGATGGCAGGCGCGCGTTCAAATTCATCGAAGGACCGATTTTCTGTCAGCTTCTGATGGCGGATGAGATCAACCGCGCCAGCCCGCGCACGCAATCGGCCTTGCTGCAGGCGATGCAGGAAAAACAAGTGACCGTTGCGGGCGAAAACCGGGTGCTGACCGCGCCGTTTCATGTGTTGGCGACGCAAAACCCGATCGAGCAGGAGGGCACCTATCCCCTGCCAGAGGCGCAATTGGACCGGTTTCTGGTGCAGATTGATGTGCTTTATCCCGACCGCGACACCGAACGCGACATCCTGTTGGCCACCACCGGCGTGGCAGAGGAAGAGGCGCATGGTGTCTTTACCGCCGAAGAATTGATTGCCGCGCAGACCCTGTTGCGGCGGATGCCGGTGGGCGAAAGCGTGATGGAGATGATCCTGGATCTGGTGCGTGCCTTCCGCCCCGAAGAGGCCGAGGCCAGCGACCTTGTGCGCGAAAACGTGGCCTGGGGTCCGGGGCCGCGTGCGGCGCAGGCCCTGATGCTGACGGTGCGCGCCCGGGCCTTGTTGGACGGGCGTTTGGCGCCCTCGGTCGAGGATGTGTTGGATATGGCGCGCCCGGTGCTGTCGCACCGCATGGCGCTGAACTTTGCGGCGCGGGCACGGGGCATGTCGCTTTCGGCGCTGATTGATGACACGGCAGCGGGCCTGATGCGGTCCGAGGCGGCTGCGTGAGCCAAACCCCCGCCCATCTGCGCGCAAGATCCGAGGCCGAGGCAGCAACCCTGCCGCCGCTTCTGGCCAAGGCCGAACAACTGGCTGGCACTGTGCTGCTGGGTGAACACGGGCGGCGGCGGGCCGGAATGGGCGATGATTTCTGGCAATACCGTCCGGCGCAACCGGGCGACCGGCGGCGCAGCATCGACTGGCGGCGCTCTGCCCGGTCCGATGGCACCTATGTGCGCGAACGCGAATGGCAGATTGCGCAAAGCGTGATGCTCTGGGTCGATCAGGCGGCCTCGATGCGGTTCGCTTCGACCAAGGATCTGCCGGAAAAGGGGGATCGCGCGCGGCTGATTGCGCTGGCGGCGTCGATTCTGATGATCCGGGGCGGCGAACGCGTCGGATTGACCGGCGGTGTGTTGCCCCCGCGACGCGGCGAGGCGCAGATCCTGCGGCTGGCCGACGCGTTTTCCACCGATCAGCCCGAAGATTACGCCGAGCCGGAAGCACGATTGATGCTGCCGCATGCGCGGGCGATCTTTGTCTCTGATTTTCTGGCGGATCCCGCACCGGTCGAAGCGGCGTTGACCAAAGCCGCGGATCGTGGCGTGCGCGGCGTGCTGTTGCAGGTGCTCGACCCGAGCGAGGAGGCGTTTCCGTTTCGCGGTCGGACGATTTTCGAAAGCGTTGGCAAATCTGTCCGCCATGACACGTTAAAGGCCAGCGAGCTGCGCGATCGCTATCTGGCGCGCCTGGCCGAACGCAAGGATTGGCTGAGCCGGATCGCGCGGGTCACGGGGTGGCAATATCATGTGCACCACACCGACCACTCGGCCCATGCTGCGCTGTTGTGGCTGTATCGCGCGATGGAGGTGGGGCAATGACCCTCTTTGGCATCGGGTTCCTGACACCATGGCTGCTTTTGGGGCTGATCGCGCTGCCGATCCTTTGGATCATTCTGCGCGCGGTGCCGCCCGCGCCGATCCGGCGGATGTTTCCCGGTGTTGTTCTGCTGTTGGGTCTGAAAGATGACGACCAGATCACTGACCGCACACCTTGGTGGCTGTTGTTGCTGCGCATTCTGGCGGTGGCGGCGATCATCATTGGTCTGGCCGGTCCGATCCTGAACCCGCGCGAGGCGGGCGAACGCGGCACCGGGCCGCTGCTGATCGCGATGGATGCAAGCTGGGCCAGTGCCGGGGATTGGGGCGCGCAACAAGAGGCGCTGGAGGCTTTGCTGCAAGAGGCGCAGCGTGATGGGCGCACCGTGGCCATGTTGCGGATGACCGACCCGAAACCATTGCAGTTTCAAACCGCAGACGCCTGGCGTGCGCGCCTGCCGGGTTTGGGGCCAGAGCCATGGGTGCCGGGCCAGGATCTTTATGCCGCCGCAGCCGCGACATTGGGCGCAGAGCGTTTCGATACGCTTTGGTTGTCGGATGGGCTGGAACATCCGGGCCGCGATGACATGCTGGCGACCTTGGAAACGCATGGCGCGGTGCGGGTTGTTCAATCTGCCCGGCCCCTGATTGTGATGGCGCCGCCGGGATTTGCCGATGGCGCGATTGAGTTGGCGTTACGGCGGCTGGACACTGCCGGCCCCTATGTGGCCAGCGTTGTGGCCCATGGGCGCGACCCGTCGGGCAATGCCGCCGTTTTGGCGCGGGTGCCGGTGGAATTTGCCGCTGGTGCGGACCGCGCCGAGGTCTCGCTGTCCTTGCCTGCGGAATTGCGCGGCCGGATCACACGGTTTGAGGTTGAAGGCCAGCGGTCGGTTGCGGCTGTGGCTTTGTCTGACGACAGCCTGCAACGGCGCGAGGTGGCGTTGATTGCCGGACGCGAAGACCGCGAAGGACTGGAGCTGTTGTCGCCGCTGCATTATCTGGAAAAGGCGCTGGCCCCCAATGCCGAGCTGTTGCAGGGCGCGCTGGGCGATATCATGCCCGCCAACCCGGATGTGGTTGTGCTGGCCGATGTGGCGACGCTGGCCCCGGCCGAGGAAGATGCGCTGTTGGATTGGATCGAACAGGGCGGTCTGCTATTGCGTTTTGCCGGGCCGCGGCTTGCGGCGTCTGATGTCAGCCGGGCCGAAGAACATGCGCTGATGCCGGTGCGGCTGCGCGCGGGCGGGCGCACCGTGGGCGGCGCAATGTCCTGGGGCGAGCCAAAGGCGCTGGCACCTTTTGCCGAGGACAGCCCATTTGCCGGATTGCCGGTGCCGGACGAAGTGCGCGTTACCGCCCAGGTCATGGCGCAGCCCGATCCGACCTTGGCCGATCGGGTGATCGCGCAACTGGCCGATGGCACGCCATTGGTCACGCGCAAACGTATTGGACAGGGGCAGGTCGTGCTGGTGCATGTCACCGCCAACGCCGAATGGTCGACCCTGCCGCTGTCGGGTCTGTTTGTGCAGATGCTGGATCGGTTGGCGGTGTCATCCTCTGCCACCACGCCAAGCGCCGAGTCGCTGGATGGAACCACATGGCAACCTTTGCAGGTCATGGATGCCTTTGGCAGCTTGCGGGATGCAGGGACGCGCCCCGGGGTCGAGGGGCCGGATCTGGTCACTGCGGAACTTGGGCCGGATCTTTTGCCGGGCTTGTATCAGAACGAGGATCGTCGATTGGCGCGCAATGTGGTGACCGCGGAAACCGAACTGGCCCCGGCGGTCTGGCCCGCGCGCATACCGGTCGAAGGGTTGAGCAAGCCACAGGAAACCCCGTTGGCCGGTATCTTGATGAGCGCGGCTCTGGCCATGCTTCTGGTTGATGTGATCGCGTCACTGGCGTTGGCCGGGCGGCTGTCGGGTGGGGTGCGCACAGCTGCAACCGTGGTGTTCGCCCTGTTGCTGGTGCCCGAATTTGCCCATGCGCAAGAACGACAAGACAACGATGATTTTGCCCTGACTGTGACATCGGAACTGGTGTTGGCCCATGTACTGACCGGCGACGGTCAATTGGATCAAATGGCCGAAGACGGCCTGCGCGGCCTGTCGGAAACCCTGTTCTTTCGCACTTCGGTCGAGCCTGCCGATCCGGTTGGCGTCGATCTGGAACGCGACGAACTGGCGTTTTTTCCCTTTCTGTACTGGCCGATCAGTGTGGATCAGCCGATCCCGTCGGATGAAGCCTATGCCAAGTTGAACCAATATCTGCGCTCTGGCGGGATGATCCTGTTTGACACCCGCGATGCGGATGTGGCCAGTTTCGGGGCCGCATCGCCCAATGGCCAGCGTTTGCAACGGCTGGCTGCGCCACTGGATATTCCGCCGCTGGAACCGGTGCCGGCCGATCACGTTCTGACCCGCACATTCTATCTGTTGCAGGATTTTCCCGGTCGGCACGCCGGTCGCGATATCTGGGTCGAAGCCGCGCCGCCGGACGCCGAACAGATCGAAGGCATGCCGTTTCGCAACCTGAACGACGGGGTGACGCCGGTGGTGATTGGCGGCAACGATTGGGCGGCGGCCTGGGCCATGGATGCGGGCGGCAATGCGCTTTATCCTGTCGGGCGCGGCTATTCCGGCGAACGCCAACGCGAGCTGGCCTATCGTTTCGGGGTCAATCTGATCATGCATGTGTTGACCGGAAATTATAAATCGGACCAGGTGCATGTGCCTGCGTTGCTGGACAGGTTGGGCCAATGAGCGGAACCATTGTTTTTGATCCGATGCTGCCCTGGGCGGTTCTGGCCGGGGTCGGGGTTTTGGTGCTGATCGCCGCTGGTTTGGCCCTGTGGCGGGGCTTGTCAGGCTGGGGATTGCGGTTGTTGGGTGGTTTGGTGGTGCTGGCGGCCCTGGCGCAACCGGCCTATCAGGAAGAAGACCGCGCGGCGCTGACCGATATTGTCATGCTGGTCGAAGACCAAAGCGCATCGCAGGCGCTGGATGACCGCGCCACGGTGACCGCCGCCGCCGCGGACACGATTGAAACGATGCTGAACGCTCGCGACAATACCGAGGTGCGGCGCATCGTGGTTGGCGATGGCGAAGGCGATCTTGGCACGCAGATGATGACCGGGTTGAACACCGCGCTGGCAGAGGAACCGCAGGCACGGATTTCCGGCATTATCGCGCTGTCGGATGGCCGGGTGCATGACATGGAACGCGCGCCGAATCTGCCTGCGCCGCTGCATCTTTTGATGACCGGGCATGACACCGATTGGGATCGTCGCCTGATTGTGCGCAACGCCCCGGCCTTTGCCATTCTGGGGGAACCCGTCACCCTGACCTTGCGGGTCGAGGACAGCGGCGCCGCGCCGGGGGACACGGAAACGCCCCTGTTGGTGTCGATCGACGGGGCGGAATCGCAAAGCTTTACCGTGCCGCTGAACGAAGACATCGAAATCCCGATGACCCTGCCACATGGTGGGCGCAACGTGCTGCAATTCATCGTCCCAGAGGCCGAGGGAGAGCTGACGGACCGCAACAACACCGCGCTGATCCAGATCAACGGCGTGCGCGACCGTTTGCGGGTTCTGCTGGTCTCGGGCGAGCCTCATCCCGGCGGGCGCACCTGGCGCAACCTGTTGAAATCGGATTCCTCGGTTGATCTGGTGCATTTCACCATTCTGCGGCCACCGGAAAAACAGGACGGCGTGCCGGTGCGGGAATTGTCGCTGATCGCCTTTCCAACACGGGAATTGTTTCTCGACAAGATCGACGATTTCGACCTGATCATTTTTGATCGCTACAAACGCCGGGGCATCCTGCCGGCGATCTATCTGGATAACGTGGCGCGATATGTCGAAGACGGGGGGGCGGTGTTGATCGCGGCTGGTCCTGATTTTGCCAGTGCGGATTCGCTCTATCGGTCGCCTTTGTCCGTGGTGGTGCCGGCCGCGCCAACATCCCGGGTGATCGAACAGGGCTATGCGCCGAAAGTGACCGACGAGGGCGAGCGTCATCCAGTGACCGCCGGATTGGGCAACCCAGAGGATTGGGGCCGCTGGCTGCGCCAGATCGAGATCACGCCGGAACGCGGCACGACGCTGATGTCCGGTGCGGAAGATCAACCGTTGCTGGTGCTCGACCGGGTGGGCGAGGGGCGTGTTGCGCTTTTGGCCAGTGATCATGCTTGGCTCTGGAGTCGCGGGTTCGAAGGCGGGGGGCCGCAATTGGAATTGCTGCGCCGTCTTGCGCATTGGATGATGAAAGAGCCGGAACTCGAAGAAGAGACCCTTTATGCCGAGGCAACTGGCCAGACCATGCGGATTGTGCGCCGCACGCTGGATGAAACCGCCGGGCCCGTCACGGTGATCGGGCCGGATGGATCCGAAGTGGTATTGGATCTGGAAGAGGTCAGCCCGGGCCGGTTCGAAGCGGTACATGAGGGGCCGGAAATCGGGCTGTATCGTCTTGTGGATGGCGATCTGGAGAGTGTAATCGGGTTGGGCCCCGCTGCGCCCAAGGAATTTGAAGAAACGATTGCCACCGCATCCGTGGTTCAGCCATTGATCGACACGATGCGTGGTGGGGTGCTGCGATTGGAAGACGGCCTGCCGCGCATTCGCAATGTGCGTGAGGGCCGGCCCGCCGCCGGACGCGGCTGGATCGGGCTGACACCGCGCGGGGCCTTTGAAACGCGGGATGTGACCCAGGTGCCATTGTTGCCTGCCTGGCTGGTGTTGCTGCTGGCTTCGGGCTTTATCGTCGGGGCCTGGCTGCGCGAAGGGCGCAGTTAGGGCACATCGCGGGTTTTCGACGGCAACAAAATCCAGCGTAGGCAACCGGCCGGACGTCCAAAAAAGATGTGACCTCGGCTGCCGCTTGCGCATCAGGCGCATTTCAACCTGCACCTTATAGACCGCTATCAAGCCAAGATCACGCCGCAGAATGCCCGGATACCAAAGGCATCTCTTCGCGGCCTGATCCCCCGCAGCATTTCCACAATTTGCCGTATCCAAGGATACATGGCGCTGCCTGTGTCCCATGGGGCGTCTCTTGGCAAGGCCGGGGCGCGATTGTGCTGGAAGTCCCGGCTTGCAAGTATACATCAAAACATATATAGCTTTATATGTTATAGGCGCGAAGTGGCCGCAAACCCGCGCGCATCCGGCGACACTGTGCCACCCAATGTGCCCGCGCTCGGAAACCGGGGCGCGAATTTTCGCGACTGACGGGGGCTGTGCACCGGCCAGCACCACCAGGGCCACATGTTGACGGCCATAAAAGGGAAAGAGATCATGAACGCATACCCAGACCTGAACTTGCTGATTGATGGCGACTGGCGGCCAAGCACAAGTGGCGCCACATTGGATGTCATTAACCCGGCGACGGAAGAGGTTCTTGGCGCCTTGCCCGCCGCCACGCCAGAGGATCTGGACGCCGCATTAAGCTCGGCCCAGCGCGGGTTTGAGACATGGCGCGCCCTGTCGCCCTATGCCCGTGCCCGCATTCTGATCGACGCCGCCAATCTTGTTCGGGACCGGGCGGAGATGATTGCCACTGCGGTGACGCTGGAAAACGGCAAACCGCTGGCCGAGGCGCGGATGGAAATCGGCACGGTGGTCGATATTCTGGAATTCAGCGCCGAAGAGGGCAAGCGCCTGCATGGCCGCATTGTCGAGGGGCGCGCGCCCGGCGTGCGTCATTTCGTGGTCAAGGAACCCGTCGGGGTTTGCCTTGCGATCACGCCATGGAATTTCCCGATCAACACGGTTGCGAAAAAGCTGGGCGCGGCGCTGGGCGCGGGATGTTCGGTGATCCTGAAGGCGTCAAACGAAACACCGGCCTCGGCGATTTTGCTGGTGCAGGCGCTGGTTGATGCGGGGCTGCCCGCCGGTGTGGTGAACGTGGTGTTCGGGCCGTCGGGGCCGCTGACCAAACATCTGATGTCGTCCGATATTGTGCGCAAAGTGTCGTTGACCGGCTCGGTCCCGGTGGGCAAGCAATTGGCGGTTCTGGCCGCAGAACGGATGCAGCGCCTGACGATGGAGCTGGGCGGTCATGCGCCGGTGGTGGTGTTTGACGATGTCGATATCGCCAAGGCGGTTGACCTTCTGGTGCCGGGCAAGTTCCGCAACGCGGGGCAAATCTGTATCTCGCCGACGCGGTTCTTTGTACAGGATGCGATTTATTCCGATTTCGTCGATGCCTTTACCGCCCGCGCCGCCGAAATCAAGGTGGGCAACGGTCTGGAGGCTGGCACAATGATGGGTCCGCTGGCCAATGCCCGGCGTCTGGGCGCGATGGATGAATTCGTCGAAGATGCCCGCAAACGCGGTGCAACCATCACCACCGGCGGTGAACGGATCGGCAATCGGGGCTATTTCTTTGCGCCGACGGTGATCAAGGACGCCCCGGACGACAGTATGATCATGACAGAGGAACCCTTTGGCCCGATGGCGCCGATGACGCGGTTTTCCACGATTGAAGAGGTGGCCAAACGCGCCAATGCGCTTGAACTTGGGCTGGCTTCTTATGCGCTGACCAACTCGATGGAACGCGCCACGCGAATTGGTGATGCGCTGGAGGTGGGAATGGTGGGGATTAACACCGTTGGTGTCGCCATTCCCGAAACCCCGTTTGGCGGCGTCAAGGAAAGCGGTTACGGCGTCGAGGGCGGGCCAGAGAGCCTGGAGCATTATGTCGTGCCGAAATCCATCGCGCAAAAGCCGTTCCTGTAAGGGGTGGCATGGGCCTTGGGGCGGGCATTTTGAAGGGTCCGCCCGCCTTTTGGCCCCAAACGTGCCGGCCGCAGTCCAATACTGCGGCCGGCGTTTTTATTAGCGGTCTGGCGTTACATCGCGGCGAGCGTATAGCGGCCTTCGGTGTGCATATAGAGGATGCAATCGGCGTCGGAAGTACAGGATACGGCGTGCGATGCCGCGCCTTTCGATCCGAAATAGCTGCCTGGGTT
This sequence comes from Marinovum sp. 2_MG-2023, assembly GCF_030548265.1. Lineage (NCBI taxonomy): Bacteria > Pseudomonadati > Pseudomonadota > Alphaproteobacteria > Rhodobacterales > Roseobacteraceae > Marinovum > Marinovum sp. 2_MG-2023. The sequence continues at coordinate 260,359 of NZ_JAUOSD010000004.1, forward strand.
CAGGCTGTTGGTTTCGGTTTCGCCCGACATGGTTACGCTGGTGGTGCCCGCAATGGTGACCGCACGCATCAAAGGTGCTTCGGTGCTGATCGTGCCGGCATAGCCTGCTGGCAGTTTGACAAAGGTGCCGTTCTTTTCGGTGCCTTCAAGACTGCCCCAAAGATAGGCCATCTGCGCGCCACCAGCCCCCTCGATCCATTGCGCGTCTTCGGCATTCAGCCACATGACGTTGCGCGCGTCGATGTTGATAGGAAGTTCGCCACCGTCGAATTCCTTGTCTTTCGGTTGAACAAGGTAAGGACCGGACAGAATTTCCAGAAAGATCATCGACCGTTCGCCAGCGGCGGTTTTGGCGGCGGTAATGTGATTTTCACCAAATGGCTGGGTCCAGAACGATCCCGGGCCCATCCACATCTTGGCGGCGGCGGGGTCGTCATTGTGGACTTCGCCACTGATGACCACGGCACGATAGGTGATGTTGTGGATGTGCGGCGGCGATTGAAACCCTTCGGCAAAAGTCACCAACATGCCCGATGGCACGTCCTTGCGGATGTCACCCCAAAGCGCGCCGGACCGGGGGCTTGCGTCGCCGCGTGCCGGGTTCAGCTCTATGAACCTGACATCCGTGTCCTTGACCAATTCGTTGCCGGAATGCGCCTCGGCCTGGGTTTGGGTGGCGCCCGCCGCCGCCAAGGCAAGCGTTAGTCCAAGAGCGGTAAGATTGTGCAGTTTCATGTCATTTCCTCCATGTTGACATTTCGTGACAAGCTTACGGTTTCCAGTTTACTTACATTTTCGCAAGTAGGCACATTTTTTACCTATACCGACATTGATGACCAATTTGGGGCCGTTGCGCCGGGATCGGGGCAGTGTGGGAAAAAGCTTCAAATCTCTATTGTTATATAGTTCTATATGTTTTAATATTTAGGAGAGGCCAGAAAAAATCACGATTCGGGAAGGCCAACCCAGAGCGTAAAGGAAAGAAAACCTTATACTTACAAAATTGTAGGTACTTGCATTTAGATAAGGACAAACAGATCCTTTCCCAAATGCACATAGCCGAAAAATCTCGGCAGCCATGCGGCAAGGGAAACCAATGCCCGCGGCGATCGAAGTGGAGGAGACAATATGACCAAAGACAAAGACCTGGCCGGAAAAACCGCCGTTATCACCGGGGCCGGGCGTGGCCTTGGGCGTTCGATCGCGATGTCCTTTGCGCGGGCCGGGGCAGATATTGCTATCTGTTCGCGGACCGTGGCCGAGCTGGAGGCTGTCAAATCAGAGGTCGAGGCCGAAGGCGTGCGATGCCTGATGCATGCGGTCGACCTGTCGGATGAAGCTGCAACCAAGCGTTTCTGTGACGATGTCCTGACGCAATTTGGCAAGATTGACGTGCTGGTGAACAATGCCGGCGCCCAGCTTGAAACCGGTCGGATCGAAGAGTCCGATCCGGGCAAATGGTGGAAGACCATCGAAATCAATGTGCGCGGGCCTTACCTTGTGACCCGTTTTCTTCTGGACGGCATTTCCGAGGGCGGCAAGATCATCAACGTATCATCGGGGATGGGCAAACGCGCCGGCGACAAAAACAGTGCCTACCATATTTCCAAGGCCGCGATGAACATGTTCACCGATGGGCTGGCGAATGAACTTTGGCCGCGCAAGATTGATGTCAACAATCTGATCCCCGGACCGGTCGCGACAAGCATGTTGAACCACGACGCAGCCGACGGCCCCCGCACCAGCCCAGAGGATGTGCTGGAACGGTTTGCCGAAGGGGTGCCGCCCGGCTTTCCCGAATGGGAACGGCTGAAACATCCAGACGAAGTTGGCGAATTGGCACTGTACATGGCGACGCGCCCCATTGGCGGTCCGACCGGTCAGAGCTTTTCGCTCGCACGCCGCCCACTTGGGTAAGGCCGCGCCAACAACGCCAACAGCCGCGCGTCGTGCGGGCGCTGTTGGCACAGGGGAGGAGGACCAATCATGAGATCTTTGATAAGTGGCCTGAACCAGACCAACACCATGATTTGCAGGGTGTTGCGATGGCTGACCATAATTTTGATGGCCCTCATCATGTTGAACGTATTTGTCGGCGTGTTCTGGCGTTACGTCCTCAACAGTTCGCTGCCCTGGTATGAAGAGGCGGGCAAATACATGATGTTCTGGCTGGTCTTTGTCGCCGCGCCGATTGTGCTGAAAAATCGCGGACAGATCGCGCTGGACATCATTCCGAACATGCTGCCGCCGCGCATTCGCAATATCAATTACATGATCATCTATTCCGTCGTGTTCGGGTTGATGTGCGTCTTTATCTGGCAGGGCTACAGCCTCGCCTGGATCGCGCGAAAACAGCAACCTTCATCGTTCGAGCTTTCGTTCTTCTGGATCTATTTCGCCATCCCCTTTGGCAGCGCAATCATGGCTCTGATCTCGTTCGAATTCTCTCTGACGGCCCTGCTTGGCATTTTCAAACCAGACGAAGTCGACCTGGAGCCGGGCAACATGATCGACAATTCCCTGTCCTGACGACGCCCCGACGCCTTTTGGCAATTGCACGTTCCCCTGCGTCGACCGCAGCGGGTTCTGAGGAGGAGAGACTACAATGCCTTTGACGTTTTTCTGGGTCTTCTTGGGCCTGATGGCCGCCGGGATACCAATTGTGTTTGCCCTGGCGGCGGGGCCACTGGCCGGGTTCCTGCTGGCCGATCAGGGGGCGTTCATGAAAATGCTGCCGCAGCGGATGTTCGGCGGAATTGCCCAGTTTCCGATCCTGGCCATTCCATTGTTCATTCTGGCCGGCGAAGTGATGAATGTCAGCGGCATCACCAAGAGCCTTGTGACCTTTGCCAATGTGTTGGTCGGCCATGTCCGTGCCGGTCTGGCGCAGGCCAATATCGTGGCATCCATCATGTTCGCCGGTCTGTCCGGGTCGGCGGTTGCGGATACCTCGGCGCTGGGGTCGATCTTTATCCCGGCGATGGAAAAAGACGGCTATTCCCGGGCGTTTGCGGCGGCGGTGACGGCGGCATCTTCGGTCATCGGGCCGATCATTCCCCCCAGCATCATCATGGTGATCTATGCCTATGTGATGAATGTTTCGGTGGCGGCATTGTTCCTGGCGGGGATCATCCCCGGCATCATGGTCGGCGTCGGATTGATGGTTGTGACCGCGATCATCGGCAAGAAACGCAACTATCCCAAGGCCCACCGGCGCGCCACCACCGGCGAAGTCTGGACCGCGTTCAAACCCGCCTTCCTGCCGCTTCTGACACCGGTGATCATCCTTGGCGGCATCGTGTCGGGCATCGTGACACCCACCGAAGCGGCAGGTGCGGCGGTGTTCTATGCGCTGGTCCTGTCGATGCTGATCACCCGCACGGTCAAGCCTGCCGACCTGATCGGCATCTTTTACCGCACCGGTCTGGTGTCATCCTCGATCCTGTTGATTGTTGGCTCTGCCACGATCTTTGGCTGGGCGGCGACGGTGTCGGGCGTGCCCCAGGCGCTGGGCAAGATGTTGTTCACCATCACCGAAAATCCTTTCCTGTTGCTGCTCTTGGTCAACATCTTGTTGTTGTTCATTGGCATGTTCCTGGATGCGGTGCCTGCGATCCTGATCCTTGGGCCGATCTTTGCCCCCGCTTTGGCCCAGGTTGGCGTTGATCCGGTGCACTTTGCCATCATCATGTGCGTCAACGTCACCGTTGGATTGGTGACGCCGCCGATGGGCATGATCCTTTTCGTCGCGTCTGGCCTGACCCGAACCGGAATCGAGGTCATCTCAAAGGAACTGTGGCCCTATCTGGCGGTGCATTTCCTGGTGATCATCCTGATTTCGATGATCCCGGCCCTGACCCTGACGATCCCCAAACTCGTTGGCTTCATGTGAGCATCGAGGCCTGATTACACCCACCAGACAAACGGGAGGAACCACATGTCTGTCACAACAAAACTCAATACGCTTACCATCGGGTTGACCAGCGCGCTGGCGCTGACATCCGCCGCACAAGCCGCTGACTATACGTTGAAAATCGGCCATGTTGCCGCCGTCAGCCAGCCGCTGTCGACCTGTGCCGAAGTGATGAAATCCCATGTGGAACGCTATTCGGGCGGCCGCATCGAGGTTCAGCATTATCCCGCAGGGCAGCTTGGCAATTTCCGCGAAAACGTCGAGGCGGTGCAGATCGGCACGCTTGAGATGACCCTGACCTCTGGTGGTGGCATTGCCAATTTCTTTGGTCCGATCCAGGCCTTTGATATCCCTTATCTGTTCGCCAATGATCAGGTGATGGACAAGGTGATGGCCGACCGCGCGCTGACCGAAAAACTGCGTGCGGATGTGTTGGATGCGACGGGCACCGTGCGGCTGATGGGTATGACCGGCGGCGTCGGCTGGCGCGACTTCTTTGCGGACACGCCTGTGAAAACCGCCGCAGATCTGGAAGGCGTCAAAATGCGCACGGTGGAATCGCCGGTGTCGATGGAATTCGCCAGCGCGCTGGGCATGAATCCGACGCCGGTGCCCTGGCCAGAGCTCTATACCTCGCTTGCGACGGGCGTGGTGAATGGCACCAAAAACGCGCTGTCGGATGTCGTCGACACATCACTGAATGATTACGTCAAATACGCGGTTGCCGACCACCACACCCACAACCTGATCTTCTGGTGGATGGCCGACACATGGCTGCAAAGCCTGCCCGAAGACCTGCAAGGTGTGGTGGCGGATGGTTTTCATGAGCTGACGAAAACCTGCAACGGCCTTCCCGGCGCGCTGTACCTTGAAAAATATGAGAAATTTGTCGCTTCGGGGGGCGAGGTGCACATTCCGTCAGAAGAGGAAAAGGCCACATTCCTGCCCGGACAACAGCCGGTCATCGACTGGTTTGTCGGCAAATACGGTGCGGAATACTACGATCTGGTTCAGGCCGCTGTGGATCGTGCCAATGCCGACATCGACGCCGAAAAAGCCAGCTTTGTCGGGAAATAACCGCCTGCGCCGGCCCTGAAATCCGGGGCCGGCCCTTGCCATGGCAGTTCGGGATCAGGCGGCATTGTCCTCTGCCGTCTGGTCTGTGCCTTCTTCGGCAAGTTTGCGTTTCTTGAAGGCAATGCCCCATTCCCGCATCACCGAAAGGACAGGTTCCAATGACCGCCCGAATTCGGTCAATTCGTATTCCACCCTTGGCGGCACCTCGGCAAAGACATGGCGCTTGATCACGCCGTCAGCCTCCAGTTCGCGCAATTGCAGGGTGACCATGCGTTGGGTCGCATTGGGCATATTTCGGCACAGCTCGCCAAACCGCAACCGCCCGACAAGCAGATTGCACAGGATCACCGGTTTCCACCGACCGCCAATGACGCTCAGCGTGGCTTCGACGTTGCTGCCGGTTCTCCAGTCATATTTCCGGGCCATGTGGCGCACCTCAATGCTTGGGGGTTTGGTCGGTCAAAAACTAAGAGAAACCGAGATAACTGTCAATAAACGCCAATACCGACAAAAATGTAAGTGAGGCGGGTTGGCCATGCAAACCCGCACCGGAAACTGCCGCTTTGGAGAATGAGATGAAAGCTTTTGGATACACGCAACAGGGGTCGATTTCCGATGCTTCCTCTGTCGTGGAATTTGAAACCGATCGGCCAACACCGGGGTCGGCGGATATCCTGGTCGAGGTTTGCGGCGTTTCGGTCAATCCGGTCGACGTCAAGGTGCGGGCCAATCGGCCACCACCCGAGGGCGGGCCGCGAATCCTGGGATTTGATGGCGCCGGAATCGTGCGCCAGACCGGCGATGCGGTGACACGGTTCAAACCCGGCGATGCGGTGTTTTACGCCGGCGAATTCACCCGATCCGGTTCCAACGCCGCATTTCAGCTGGTTGATGAACGATTGGTCGGGCAAAAGCCGGGCGCATTGGGTTTTGCGGCTGCGGCGGCCCTGCCACTGACCAGCATTACCGCCTGGGAAATCCTGTTCGATTGCTTTCGCCTGAGCGAAGGCGGCGGCCAGGGCGAGGCGATTTTGATCATCGGCGGGGCCGGTGGCGTCGGGTCGATCCTGATCCAGCTTGCCAAGCAATTGACCGGGCTGGTTGTGATTGCCACCGCATCGCGCGACGACAGCCGCGCCTGGGTCAAGAAGATGGGGGCGGATCATGTGATTGATCACCGCAATCCGTTGGACACCGAAATCGCGGCATTGGGTCTTCAGCCGCGCTACGTCGCGGCGTTGAACCAGACGGATCAGCATTTTCAATCCATCGTCGAGCTGATCAAGCCGCGCGGTCACATCGCGCTGATCGACGACCCACAAGCGATTGATATCACAGCGATCAAGCCAAAGGCGCTGACCCTCAGCTGGGAATTCATGTTTGCCCGGTCTCTGTTCCAGACCGGCGATATGCAGGTGCAGGGCATGCTGCTGGACCGGGTTTCGGCGCTTTTGGATGCGGGCAGATTGGTCACGACGGCCAACCGGCACCTTGGGCCGGTAAACGCCGAAAACCTACGCACGGCATTGCGCGAACAGGAAAGCGGCATGGCGATAGGCAAGATCGTTCTGGATGGTCCGGGCAATCCAGAGAGCTAAGGGATTTGCCGCAAGCGCGGCATCGCAAGAAGGGAAAAAGATATGAACCGTCTCGATAACAAGGTCGCCATCATCACCGGCGGCGCGAATGGGCAGGGGGCTGTTGAGGCCGAATTGTTCATTGAAGCCGGGGCAAAGGTGGTCATCACCGACATCAACACCACCGCAGGCGAAGAAACCGCCGCGCGACTTGGGAACAAATGCACCTTTGTGCGCCATGATGTAACCTCGGAAGAGGACTGGGCGCAGGTGGTCAAGACAACGCTGGATCTGCATGGCCAGATTGATGTGCTGGTGAACAATGCGGGCATTTTCAAGGTGCTGACGCTGGAGGACACAGACCTCAAGGTTTGGGATCAAACGGTCGCGATCAATCAGACCGGCGTGTTTCTGGGCATGCGCGCGGTGGCGCCAGCGATGAAGCAGCGCAAATCCGGCAGCATCGTGAACATTTCGTCGATTGCCGGGCTTACATCGGCCAAGGCACATGCCTATTGCGCCACGAAATGGGCGGTGCGCGGCATGTCAAAGGCGGCTGCGGTAGAGTTTGGTCCGTCCAATATCCGCGTGAACTCGGTCCACCCCGGGTTCATCGACACGCCGATGCTGGACGGTCACGGCGTTCCGCGCGAACAGCTGGTGGCCAAAGTGCCGCTGGGCCGCACCGCAGAGGTGATCGAAGTGGCGCGGGTTGTGCTGTTTGTTGCGTCAGATGACAGCAGTTACTGCACCGGCCATGAATTTGTCGTCGACGGCGCGATCAAGGCCTGATCGCCCGTGCGCTTCGGGAATTTCCGGGGCAGGGTGCTTTGATCCAGACATGAAAAGGGGGCCGCGATGGCCCCCTTTGGCGTTGTAACACAGGCTTTTGTCAGTCAAACGCCCGTTCCAGCACCGCGATATTCACCCCGAGGCCGGGCGCATCGGGCAATGTCACCCAGCCGTCGGTCAGATCGAGCGCAAAGACCTCGTCGCGGAAATCGTTTTCGTTGGCGTCGCATTCCAGCAACCCAGACCCGCCGGCAGCCGCCAAAAGATGTGCCGAGGCCGCCAGCGCAATGCCACCCCCCAGCGAATGCGGGCAAAAGGTCAGCCCATTGGCCACCGCCTCTCGCGCCACGGGAAGACATTCGGTAAACCCGCCCCATTTGGCGATGTCGGGTTGGACGAAATCCAGCCATTTGTTGCGCGCCACCGCATCATATTCGGCGCGGGTCTGAAAATTCTCGCCCCCGGCGATGGGCACATCGGTTGACCCCCTCAGAATGTGCCATGCGGCGGGGTGAACATCGACGGCCATCGGCTCTTCGATCCACATCGGTTGATGCGGGGTGATCCATTGCATCGCGATTTCCGCCTGATCCGGCGTCCAGCCCTGATTGGCGTCCAACAGAAACCGCTCGCCAGCTTGCAGGTCACCAGCAATCGCGGTGACATTGGCGCGATCCATGTCGTCGCCAAAGCCGACCTTGAGCTTGAAATTGCGGTGGCCCTTTTGCCGGGCCCTGGCCACGGTATCCAGCACACCCACCGGATTGATGCCACTGGCATAGGCGGGCATGCGGTTGGTCTTGGCCCCCAACAGCGCAAACAGCGGCTGGTTGTTGCGCTTGGCGATCATGTCCCACACGGCGATGTCGACGCCGGCGATGATCTGGGCAATGGGCCCGGGTTCGCCGGTTTGAAGCCGCAGGATACGCAGTTTGGCGTTCATCGCATCGTAACAGGCCGCGGGATCGGGAAACTCCAAACCCACCATGCGCGGTGCGATTTCGCTTTCCACCAAGCGCTGGCGATGCTCGGCGCCACAGACCGGAAAGTTGCACCAGACCTCGCCATAGCCCTGCACGCCAGAGGCATCGGTCACCCGGATCAACAGGGTGGGCCGATCGTGCATGATACCGAATGAGGTGCGCACCGGGGTCGAAATCGGCGTGCGCACCAGTGTCGCTTCGATCGCAGTCAGGGTCAGTTGTGTGTCAAATTTGGTCACGTCTTTGGTCCTTGGCTCATGTTTTGCGCGCGTCTTCCAGGATCATGTCGCTGGCTTTTTCTGCGATCATCACGGCGGGGGCGTTGGTGTTGCCGGATACAATTTCCGGCATGATCGAACAATCCACCACCCGAAGCCCGGTGATGCCATGCACCCGCAGCCGGTCATCGACCACGGCCATCGGATCGGCCCCCATTTTGCACGATCCGGTGGGGTGATAGACGGTAGTGGTGTTGTCGCGCACCCAGTCCAGCGCCGCATCGTAGTTATCGAGATCAAGATCGCGGGGCGGGCGGAATTCTTCGACAATTTCGCCGGCCAATGCGCTTTGCCGTGCGATATTGCGTGAAATCCGCACGCCTTCGACGGTTTTGCGGCAATCTCTATCGGTCGCCAGATAGTTTGGCTGGATTTTGGGCGCCATGGCGGGATCGGCACTGGCCAGCGTGACCTCGCCTTTGCTTTCCGGGCGCAGCACACAGACCGTGGCGGTAAAGGCAGAAAACCCATGCACGCCTTCGGCGGGGCTGTCGGCGGACCATGGATTGATGTGAAACTGGATATCCGGGCTGTCCAGTTCGGGTGCGCTGCGCAAAAACCCGGCCACCATGCTGGCGCCCATCGTCATCGGGCCAGTACGGTTCAGCCCATAGCGCAGGGCGGTTTTCACCTTGGCCAGCGGGCTGCGGACCTCGTCGTTGACGGTCTTGTTTCGGGTTTTGAACGTGGTGCGGGCCTGCAAATGATCCTGAAGGTTCTTGCCCACACCGGGCAAATCATGTTTCGGCGCGACACCGGCCTTGCGCAGTTCGGGATCGTTGCCAATGCCCGACAGCATCAGGATCTGGGGCGAGCCTATTGCACCAGAGGACAATATGACCTCGCGCGCCGCCGTGATGGTGTGGGTCTGACCGGCGCGATCAGTGATTTCCACGCCGGTGGCGCGGGTGCCGTCCAACACGACCTTGCGCACCTGGGCGTTTGTCATGATCTCCAGATTTGCCCGGTTTTTGACCGGCTTCAGATACCCCACCGCCGTGCTGCACCGCCGCCCGTTGCGGATGGTCAGCTGGTAATATCCGACACCTTCCTGTGTGGCGCCGTTGATGTCATTGTTTGCCGGATACCCCGCCTCTTGCGCGGCACGTATCCAGGCATCACAGATTGGGTGGGTGTATTTCGGATCGGACACGGCCAGCGGCCCACCCGCACCATGAAGATCATCGCCGCCGCGTTCGTTATCTTCTGACTTCTTGAAATACGGCAGGACATCGTCCCAGCCCCACCCCATATTGCCCAAATCCCGCCAGCGGTCATAATCCTGCGCCTGACCACGCACATAGAGCAGGCCGTTCAATGCAGACGACCCGCCCAAAACCTTGCCGCGGGGCCAGTTGATGGTTTTCCGGTTGAGACCGGGCACCGGCTCGGTCTTGTAACACCAATCATAGCCGGGGTTGTTCATGGTCTTGAAATACCCGGCGGGCACGTGAATCCAGGGATAGCGGTCCCTTGGCCCGGCCTCGATCAGCAAGACCCGGTGCTTTGGGTTCGCGCTAAGCCGGTTGGCCAGAACACAGCCAGAAGACCCGGCCCCGACAATGATGAAATCCGCTTGCATGTGATCTCCTGCGTGTGGAACGTGGCGCACGTCAACAGGCCGGGGAAAAATCCCCCGCCAAATGGGCGATTTAGGCGATGATCAGAGGGGCCTTAGCCCCAGAATTTCCCGGGCCTCGGCCGGGGTGGCCATGGACCCGCCCAGCGATGTCACGATGCTGACACCCTTTTCCACCAGTTGGGCATTGCTTTTGCACAGCTCGCCCTTGTCGATATAAACTGTGTCTTCCATCCCGATGCGCACATGGCCGCCCATCAAATAGGACAGCGCCATCATGCGGAACGCATTTTTGCCAATGCCAAAGGCGGCCCATTCGCTTTGCTCGGGAAGCTGGGAAATCAGATAGGCCAGTGTCTGGTAATTGGCCGCAGAGCCAAAGTTGATCCCCATCACAAACTGGAACATCGCGGGTGATTTCAGGATGCCCTTGGCGATGAAATCCTTGGCCATGTTCAAATCGCCCGAGTCAAAGATTTCGATCTCTGGCTTGGTGCCGGCCTCGGTGGCGATATCGGCCATCACCTTTAGCGTCGGGGGCGTGTTGATCACGGTCCAGGTCTTGTTGACCATGGTGTTGAAATCCAGCGTACAGATTTCGGGTTTCAATTCCTTGACATGCGCCGACCGCAGGCTGGGGTGGCACAGGGTAGTGCCGGGGCCGGCGATGCTGGGGTCTTCTTCGCTGGGGACGAAGCGCTGGCCCTCGCCGGTGGTCAGGTTGATGACAATGTCGGAGCCTGCGTCGCGGATGCGGTCCACGACCTCGCGATAGAGGTTGATATCCATCGACCCTTTGGCGGTGTCCGCGTCACGCACATGCATATGCGCGATTGCGGCGCCGGCCTTGCCCGCGTCTATGGCGGCCTGGGCGATTTCCGTCGGCGTCACCGGAAGATTTTCGTTTTGCGATGGCATGGTTCCGTTTCCGGTGACCGCGCAGGTCATGATGGTTTTCTGAGCCAAGACAGGCGTCCTTTCGTGATTTCGGCATCTTTCCGGGCGTGAATTCCGGAAAATTTTGCCCTTGGTCGGCCCTTCAAAACGGCCCGGCAAATTTCTATTGTTATAAACTACTATATGTTTTAATGTTTGTAAATATGCCAGCCGCCAAATTTTGGTCGGCCGGCAATGCGGACACCGGCGCCCCAGCATGGCGCCACCACACCGAAGCGGGAGAAACATATGGAAAATCAATCTGATAAAGCGAAAACCGCCCTTGTTACCGGCGGGGCGTCGGGCATTGGTCTTGCCAGTGTGACCGCGCTGGCGAAAATGGGTGTTCGGGTTGCCATGAACCATCTGGAGGACGATTCGCAGGGCCCGGAGCAGATTGAAAACCTGCGCGCACAGGGGCTGGATGTGATTTCTGCGCCGGGCAATGTCTCGATCCCCGGCAATGCAGAGGCCATGGTGGAAAAGGCGGTCGCGGATCTGGGCGGGCTGGACTATCTAGTCAACAATGCCGGGATTGCCGGCACCCGCGATCCGATCCCCGCATCGGAATTGGACCGTATTGACGAAGACCTGTGGATGGCACTGCTCAACACCAATTTGATTGGGGTGTTCCGCTGTTCCAAAGCCGCGGCAGGCGCACTGCGTGCCTCTGGCGGGGCGATTGTGAACACAGCTTCAACCGCCGGCATGGGTCTTCAGGGCAGCAGCACGCCCTATGCCGCCAGCAAATCCGGCGTTGTCAGCGTCACCCGATCCTTAGCGCGGGGTCTTGCGCCGGATGTGCGGGTGAATGCGGTGGCCCCCGGCCAGGTGGCAACCCCCTGGACCCAAAACTGGCCGCAAGAGCGCAAGGATGCTGCGCTTTCCAAGATGTTGATCAAACGGCATGTTCAGGCCGAAGATGTGGCGCAAACCATCGTATATCTGCTGACCGGCGCGCCGATGATCACCGGCCAAACCATCGTTGTTGATGGCGGCATGACCGTGTCATGACCCTTTGGCGATCTGACTATCCGAGAAAGTCGATGCGAAATTCCAGCGCCTCTCCCGGATAGATCAGATCGCCAAAATAGATCAGCTGATCGGCGTCATCCTTGACCTTGCGCACGACCTTGAACACCGGAGAGTTCACCTCGACCTGCAATCCTTCGGCCATTTCCAGATCCGCCGAGGCCAGTGCCACCGTTTGCGTCGCCGAGCCAAGCGTAATGCCCAGTTCCTTGAACGCCCGGACAATCAATTCTGACTCAAACTTTTCAGGAGCGCTTTCATAGATGTCTTTCTTGAGATGCACATCCAACATGCAGAACGGTTTGCCGCCCAATTGGTGCCGCCGTTTCAACCGTTTGAAGGTGACGCCATCAAGGATGATATCGTCCAGCGGCGCGGCGTCGGTGTTCAGGTCCACCTCCAACGGTTTGTCGCCACCCAAAAGCTGGCTGAGGTCCGATTTTACCGAAAACACCCGGCGCGGCAGAATATCGACCTGTTTGACAAAGGTGCCGCGCCCGGATGTCCGCTCGATCAACCCTTCGGCGTCCAGCGCATTCATCGCTTCGCGCACGGTCAGGCTGGTGACGCCAAAGACCTCGGCCAGTTCCTTGAGCGTCGGAAGTTTGTCGCCGCTCTTCAGCTCGCCGTTGCGGATACGGTTGCGCAAAAGCGAGGCAACTTCGACGTGCAGGGGCACATGGGCCCGGCGCATGGAACGGAGAGACACGGTAGCGGACCTTTCAAAAGCCGAAAACATAAAGACATATATAACTATTCGCGTTGCGGCACAACACGGCATGAAATTGTCGGCGCGCCGGGCGAAGCGGGGGTCGCGCTGACCCTTTCACGACCCTTTGGCAGAAGCTGTGGCCAAGGGTCAAACCCCAACTTTTCGCCCGGTTACGGCGGGGCGGTACGAAAGGATCTTCATGAACAAAATTTTTGAGACACCACAGCAGGCGCTGGAGGGCGTGTTGCATGACGGCATGTTGATTGCGGCGGGTGGTTTCGGGCTTTGCGGTATTCCCGAGTTGCTGATCGACGCGCTGGTGGAAAGCGGGGTCAAGGATCTGACCGTGGCGTCGAACAATTGCGGCGTGGATGGTTTTGGTCTGGGCAAGCTGCTCGATACGCGTCAGATCAAGAAGATGATGTCGTCTTATGTCGGCGAAAATGCTGAATTCATGCGGCAATATCTCTCGGGTGA
>NZ_JAUOSD010000040.1:0-17189 GCF_030548265.1 Marinovum sp. 2_MG-2023
TACACCGCCGAAATGGTGACGTGATCGACCGAACATCAGAACTTTAAAATCCAAGAACAACAACTTGGCAATCCCGTTTTTGTCGTTCCAGCCAAGTGCCGCGCCGCCCTGACTATCCGATATCGCCGAATGCAAGCGTTCGAAGCTTGGACAACCGCAGCCGACGCTGTCTGACCCAGTAGATACCGGCCGTTCGTACAAGGCGTGAAAATTAACGTGACAACACCCTTTATACCCCTCCCTACCCACAACAATTTCCCATAAATTGCATCTATAGGCCACGGTTTCGCCAGAATGGTGGCCGCATTGCCGCCCGTACCGCTCCGTATCCCCTGTTCCATCAGACTGGGGTGCCGAGGTGAGAGAATATGCTGAACTTGGAATTTAGCGCCGCAATCGGCGCGTCTTGGGGGAACCTGGGGATTGATATCCGCGATCTAGAGCTGGTGGACGGGTTTAGTGGGCCATTCATCCTCGCCGCCAGCGGACCGCTTGGCGGAATGGTGAGCTTTCAGATGACCAATGGTTCTGTGCAGATCATCGACCGGGTCTCGTACAACTCCAACATGGCGCAGGCGGTCTCGGGCAAGATGACATTCGTCGACACCGGTGGCGCGCAATCGGTCATTGGGGTGTACTTTGCGCAGGGGGCTGTGGGCTATTCGGTCTCATCCTCCGGACAGATTGGCCAGGCCGTGTCCATGGCGTTGCCGGTGCACGACGGCACAAGCGGTCTGGCGATGACCACCAGCGCTGCGGGCCATGTTTATGCGATGACCGATATGGGCCGTTTGCAATACTTTTCGGCCGATGGGTCGGGCGGTTATCAGGGCGGGCAGGTGATCTGGGACAACGCCACCTCATATCTTTCGGATCCGGTATCGCTCTCGACCGTGACAGTGGGCGGGCAGGAACTTTTGTTGTCGCTTTGCGGTGACGAGGGCGGGCTGTCAGTTTACCGCATCGCGGGTGGCAGCGGCATGCTTAGCCAGGGCGATTCGATCGGCGCGGCCACCGGGTTGGGCCTCTTGAACACTCCCACCGATCTGGCCACGGTCGAAACTGGAGGGCGCAACTTTGCCATTATCGCCAGTGCTGCCGATCAGGGTACCGGCGGCGCGCTTAGCGTGGTTGAGCTGCATTCTGACGGCTCGGTCAATGTTACCGACCACCTGCTCGACAATCTGACTACCCGGTTTGGCCGGGCCGACAGCATCTCCATCGCGCAATCGGGCGATTGGACCTATGTCGCGGCAGGCGGTGGGGACGCCGGGATCAGCCTGTTTGTGCTGACCCCTACGGGGCGGCTTTTGCACATGGACAGTCTGCCTGACACCACCGCTTCGGGGTTGGAGCAGATCTCGGCTCTGACGATGTTTGACGCGGACGGAATGCTTCAGATCTTTGCCGCCTCGCAAAGCACCATTGGTCTCAGCCAGATCGAGGTTTCGCTCGCCGGGCAGGGCCGTGTGATCCAGGCCACCAGTGGCAACATCACCGGCACTTCAAACAATGACATGCTAGTGGGCGGATCCGGGGCCAATACCATTTCGGGCGGCGCGGGCGATGATATACTGATGGACGGCGCCGGGGTGGACCGGCTGATCGGGGGAGTCGGCGCCGATCTCTTTGTGCTGGATGCTGATGGCGTGCGTGATGTGATTGTCGATTTCAATCCCAATCAGGACATGCTGGAGTTGAGCGCGGTGCCGATGCTTTATGATCCTAGTCGGTTGCAAGTGACTCAGACAAGCAGGGGCGCAGTGTTGACTTTTCCGGGCGGCGAAGAGACCGAGATCCGCCGTTTGGGCGGCGGGTCCCTGACTGAGGAGGAGATTTTTGCCGCCATCGACTGGGGAGCGGACCGCACGCCGTTTCTGTCGTACAATGAGGTGATGGGCACCGGTGTGGCAGATTTAATTAACGGCACCAGCGGCACTGATCTGATTTACGGGCTGGACGGGGCTGATACGCTGGTTGGCTTGTCGGGTGCGGATGTGCTGGATGGCGGCGACGGAGGTGATCGCATCAACGGCGGCACAGGCGATGATCAGATCATGGGCGGCAATGGTGCTGATTACATTCTGGCCGGCGCGGGGAATGATGCGATCTTAGACACTTCGCAGGGTGGCAGCGCCGGGCGCGACAGCGTCTGGGGCGGCGACGGAGAAGATTCCATTTCGACCGGCGGCGGCGATGATCTTGTCGATGGCGAAGCGGGAGACGACACGATCTGGGGCGGCTGGGGCAATGACACGCTGGCGGGGGGAGACGGCAACGATGAGTTGCGCGGCTCGGTGGGCTTTGACCGGCTCTCCGGGGCGGCGGGTGACGATTATCTCGACGGCGGCGATGGCAACGATTGGCTTAGTGGCAGCGGCGGTGAAGACACGCTTTTGGGCGGGTCCAATTCCGACGAGCTAATCGGCGGCAACGGCAATGACCATCTCGAAGGTCAGCATGGTTATGACCGGCTGGACGGCGGCTGGGGGGAAGACTGGATGCATGGCGGTACCCAGAATGACACGCTCGTGGGAGGCGGCGGGGCTGACACGATGTATGGCGCCAACAACAACGACCGGCTTGAAGGGCAGGGTGGCGATGACGTGATGGACGGGGGCCAGCACAACGACTGGATGCACGGCGGGTCAGGCGATGATTCCATGTTGGGGGGTGGTATGAACGACACGCTGTTTGGCGGCTCGGGCAATGACACGCTCGAAGGGCAGTACGGCGCGGATGTGATCGAAGGTGGTATGGGCAACGACTGGATCCACGGCGGCGCCATGTCCGACACGATCCGCGCAGGCTCGAGCAGTGATACGGTCAACGGCGGCTCTGGCTCGGACGCGATCTGGCTCGACGATGGCGACGATCTGTTCAACGGGTACAATCAGGGCGGCAGTCTGGGTCGCGACACGATCCGCGGCGGCGCGGGTGACGACACTGTGCTGGCCTCGGCGGGCGATGACGAGATCCACGGCCAGGCGGGCAATGACCTACTGTCGGGTGGCGCGGACAGGGATCTGCTGACCGGGGGCAACGGCCATGACACGCTTATGGGGGGGATGGGCAATGATACGCTGCACGGCGGGACTGGAAATGATCGGCTGGAGGCAGGCCTTGGCAACGATGACCTGACCGGCGGAGCGGGGGCAGATACGTTTGTGTTTTTCTCTGGGTCGGGGCGCAATACGATCAGTGACTTCAACCCCGGCGTCGATCTTCTGGAGCTTGACGTGAACGCCGCGAGCTTTTCCGATCTTACCGTGACCAATGCGCCGCGCGGCGTCTGGCTGAACTGGGGCAACGGCGAGGTGCTTCTCGAAGGGCTGACGGCGGCCGACATCGCCAATGGCGATATCGACTTTATCTAGGGTCAGGACTCATAGCTTATAGATGACGAGCGCTGCAAGGGCGATGGCTGAGAGGAAGACCTTCGGACACCTGTCGTAGCGGGTTGCCACGCGCCGCCGATCTTTCAACCTGCCGAACATGATCTCGATCCGGTTGCGCCGCTTGTACCGACGCTTGTCGTATTTGACGGTTTTCTTTAGCTGTTTCCGGCCAGGGATGCAGGCGTGTATCTCTTTGTCTTGCAACGCTTCTCGGAACCAATTTGCATCGTATCCACGATCTCCGAGCAGCCAATCGACTTTCGGCAGACTGCTCAACAACGCCCGTGCGCCGATGTAGTCGCTGACCTGTCCTGCGGTCACGAACAGGTTCAGCGGGCGTCC
The DNA here is from genome assembly GCF_030548265.1 of Marinovum sp. 2_MG-2023. Taxonomy (NCBI): domain Bacteria; kingdom Pseudomonadati; phylum Pseudomonadota; class Alphaproteobacteria; order Rhodobacterales; family Roseobacteraceae; genus Marinovum; species Marinovum sp. 2_MG-2023. The sequence continues at coordinate 3,741 of NZ_JAUOSD010000040.1, forward strand.
GTGACTGTCGCAGATGGCGTTCAGTTTGGTGTTCATGCCGCCCTTGGTCCGGCCGATCAAGCGTCCACGCCCCCCCTTTTTGACGCCCATGCTGGTCGCTGTCCGGTGGGCCTTCAGATACGTCGCGTCCACTGCCCGGCAGTGGTTTGCCTGCAAACCATGAGAGGGGATCAACACGGTCTTCTGTTCCCCGTGCTCAGCGGCCAGGCCGACCATCATCCGCGCGAAGATGCCCTACCGTTTCCAACGGTTGTAAAGCGTCTTATGCGGCCCATAGGCAGCAGGAGCATCTCGCCACCGCAAGCCATTGCGATTGATGAAGATAATCCCGCTCAAGACGCGCCATCTGCGCATCCGTCAGCCAGAAGAGATCAGACATGTTCACCGCTCGTTTTCTAGCTGTGAATTACGCCGCTAGACGGAAATCAATGGGTCCTGACCCTTCTGTATCTTGCCTTTGCTATTCTGACCCCGTCAGCGACCTTGGCCGAGGTTGCTGACGGGGCGGTGTATGGCGTCTGAGCCTTGTGGGTTTGACCACGTTTGTTAGCGAGCCAGCACCGTCCCTCTTCATCGTCTCGAACAGTTGAATGCGGCCTCCGAGGACCGCGGAGCAGAAGGAAGAGAGTATGAACAAGGTATCACTGGCACGGATCATCGGTATAGATGTGTCGCGCGACTGGCTGGATATTCATTTCCTGCCGGAAGGCCAGAGGCTGCGGTTCGCAAACACGGATGAGGGGCATCAGCAGCTCATTCATCTGGCTCGACCGGTCGGCGCTTTGGTGTGCTTCGAAGCGACCGGAGGTCAGGAGTGGCGTCTGTGGGCGGCCCTCGACGCTGCCGGGGTCGCCACCAGGCAAGTGCCTCCCGCTCAAATCAAGGCATTTGCGGCCAGCCGGGGCACACGTGCCAAGACAGACAGGATTGACGCTGAACTCATCGCGCGTTTCATGGCCTTCCGTCCCGAGGCCGGGCGAAGCTTACCACATGAAAAGTTGCGCCTTCTCAGGGCATTGGTCTCGAAACGTGGGCAGCTTGTCGAGACGCGCAAACGCCTCCTTGCACAGATCAAGGCACAAGAAAAGCTCGGCTCGGCGGACACGTTCGCGTCGATGGATGTCGATCTGAAAGCCCTGCTGGATAGCCAGATTGCAGAATTGGAGGCGCGGATCGAACAATCCATCGTCTCGGATGATGAACTGGCTTCTACCGCCGAAATCTTGCGTTCGGTTCCTGGCATCGGTCCGGTTGCCAGCACCATGCTGATTGCCGAGATACCCGAACTGGGCCATCTCTTGCGCGAGCAAGCCGCAGCGCTTACCGGTCTTGCGCCTATCGCGCATGACAGCGGTGCCTTTCGTGGGAAGCGTGCAATTGGCGGAGGGAGAAGGCTATTGCGCCACGTACTGTTCCAGGCTGCTCTCGTTGCCAGCCACCACAATCCGGTTCTCAAACCATTCGCGGATCGCCTGCGCGCGGCTGGAAAGCCCCACAAGGTGGTCATCATCGCCGTCGCCAGAAAACTCGTCACAATCACAAATGCCATGTGCAAATCACGTCAAAAGTGGTCACGTCTAACCGCCTGAAAAATACAGTTGCTAAGTTTCGCATCTCGTGAAACCAAAGTTGAAGCCCTGGTTAACCTCAACCTATCAAAATGGATGGGCCTATTCCTAAATTTTCAACAGAAGGGCCGATATGAAAAGGCGATCAAAATAATAGATCAATAACGTTCACTATTTTAATAGAATGCCAATTCAGCCTCAAAATGGCCAAGGATTGGACACAATGTTTTAGAAGGTTATTAACCCGACTACTCCAATCTTTCTGACTAGGTGAGTAGGAGAAGTGCATTGATATCCATTGCTTCAACAATACGCAATTCAGGGGGCGCTGAATACAATATCGATAGATATATTTTTGGCGTGAATACTCTGTTCCACAATGACTCCGTCGCCACTGGCTCTGATTACAACGAGGTAATTGACCGTGTTAATCCGACTGTAATTCGGTTCCCAGGAGGAACAATCACTGAAGAATATCTTGATCTAACTGACCCCAACCGAACAACAGCCTTCAATAATTTAGACGTTATATCAGGAAACGGAAACCCGCGTGCACGTTCCGTGACCGCTCTAAATGCATTCATGGAGAATGCAGAGCAGAATAACGCCTCTGTGTTATTAGTTCTACCTACATATCGATACTTCGACCAATCATCGCGCGGCCTGACACCTCAAGCAGAACAAGAAATTAAGGTGTTTGTCCGAAACGTATTGAATGATAATTACGGCACGGCCTCGATCATCGGGTTCGAGATTGGAAATGAATGGTATCAGTCCCGATTTTCTTGGACAACCGAGGAATTCGGGAACGTTCAGCACCAAATTTCGGTATGGATCGATGACGTCTATCGAGATTTAGGAATTGTTGAAGAGCCTGACGTCTATGTTCAAGCAGGTCGATCTTTAGCGGAAAACGAAACGCTTGCTGCGTACTTTGACAATAATTACAACATTATTGATGGTGTGATTTCTCATCTTTATGCTACCAACTCAAGTGGAGATCCGCTTGGAATTGGATCTGGTATTGCAATTCGTTTAGACGAAATAATTAATACTTGGTCGTTCAACGGCGCGGCCTCTCTTGATCTAATAATATCCGAGTGGAATGTGGGGGAAAGTGGCCCTCACACCACAATAATCAATGGAATTATGCGGTTCGCTCCATTGCTTCGCGTTTTCGTAGAGATGATCGAGAATGGTGTCGATATAGCAAACATTTGGACCGCTCAATCTCCCGGACCAGCGGGTCTTAGTCTTGCGGAAGGCACTGGGTCGGACCTCACGCCAACTGGAGTGTTGTTCTCTCTTTGGTCGGATTACTTGCGAGGCGCAACCCTAGTAGAGATGGATAGCGGAAGTGACCTTCTAGACTATCAAGGAACCCAAGTTGGTTACCAATATTTGTTCGAGTCCGGAGATGACTCAATTCTCTATCTAGCATCTGGCGTCGAAGACTCTATGTCCATCACTCTAAATGTAACTGACTTAGTTTCAAATAGCACGTATATTTTCGCTACGATTTTGAGCGGTGCTCCTAACGATACTGGAACTGGCTACGATTCCAGCGCAGCTCAATATTACGCCACAAATTTGGCGCCTGTAGAAGATTCAGACGGACAAATTTTTATTACATTACCAGTCGGAGAGTATGAATTGGTGCAGGTTCATTTCTCAGATAATCACGGAGTGAATATAGAAGGTGACCAAACGTTCAATATAGTGGATGAATTGGTGGGGTCGAATTTTGATGATCTATTGGATGGAGGTTTGGGGGATGACACCATCAATGGTGAAGCCGGTCACGACACCTTGATTGGCGCCGAGGGAGATGACGTCATTTTCGGGGGGGCAGATCACGACAAGATCTTCGGGGGTGACGGTGATGACTACATGGAGGGGGAAGTTGGGCGCGACAGCCTCGATGGCGGAAACGGCGACGACACGCTACTCGGTGGAAATTGGCATGACACCTTGAGTGGTGGAAGCGGTAGCGATTCGCTGGAGGCCGGCAACGGAAACGACAGCCTCTTCGGTGAAGACGGAGACGACTTGTTGAACCCAGGATTGGGAAGAGATACTGTCGATGGCGGTCTAGGCACTGACGTTATGGCCTTTTCCGATGCGGGGGTGTTTTTAGAAGCCTCTGGCGACGGGGAGGGCACATATAGTACAGGTGTTGGAGGCCAATTTTTCGGGATCGAAATTCTTGAAATGTCCAGTGAGGCTGATTCTATTAGCGGAGCCGAATACTTAGAGGTTGCAAACCTTCGAGGCGGGGATGATGTGTTGAACTATCGCGCTACAGGTACCGATTTGTCGCGAACAGAGCTCATATTTAGTACTGACGGTGGTTCGGGCCATGACATACTCTCATTTTCACAAAGCACCACTGCAGTCAATATCTGGCTGACCAATGGTTTCGTTGAGACGGGAAATGGTTGGATAGATTTCAAAAATTTCGAGGCGTTCATTGGAACTCAATACGGTGATGTAATCTCTGGAGCGTTCGTTAGAGATGGGGAGGTCATAAGTGGCCGTTTTGATACCGGCGCAGGAGATGATATGATAAGCTTGTTTGGCGGAGATTCACATATTGTTAATGTCGGCTCCGGCGATGATTTTGTCCTAATGCAAGGCGCGTCCGGTGATATCTACTGCGGTTCTGGCAACGATCAAGCACAATTGCGCGGGTCAGGTGCCTTTATAGACGGAGGCGATGGTGACGACCTCTTGAATGGTCTATTTGCTCAACAAACTACATTCCGTGGTGGTGCAGGGAATGATACTTTGGTGGGCGGGGCAGAATCGGATACATTTATTTTTTCAAATGGTGATGGACATGATATCATTCTTGAATTTGACACTGCGTTTGGAGCGGATTTAATTGACCTTAGCAACATTCTGGCTATAGATAATTTCTCCGACTTAATCCAAAATCATGCTCGTCAAACTGCGGCTGGAGTCCAGATCGCCTTGGGGCCAGACACAAGTATATTGCTGGATGGCGTATCGACCCAAGACCTGAGCGCGGAACTATTCCTCTTTTAACGCCACAATGACAAAACGTCGAAGTCGTCGCTAATGGCTTTAATACGTGAAATTTTGACCGTGGAATTGAAAAGGTATCTGTTCCATTCCGGATGGTCACACAAGCCCTCGGCGATCGGCGCTTTTCAAGGCAAGATCGGTCCTGAGGGAAGTTTGGGGCGGAGCGCGACCATGTGATCCATCTTCACAAGCAGGCCACGACAACGCCGAAGGTTGGGGCTGCAATCCAAGCCAGTGATGAAACCGGAATGGTTCTTGCAGTTCGCTTCGGAGTGACCCCGCAAATTGTCTATATCTATGGATGTCTCTCCTTTTGCAAGATTTTCGCTGATCTGTTCCGCCGCCAGGTCCCAGGTTGCAAACATCTATCCGGCGTCACCGGGATGGTGCGCCCAAATGGGAATTCCGCGTGGTGAGCCTCAACAAATGGTCGGCCTCAAGAGGCCATTATAAAAGCCAGGTTCCTCACACACCGGAGTTTGCCGGTCGGTTCATTTCTTTGATCTTCTTGCAATCCTTGTTGCGCGGTTAGACGGGGGCGCGGAACTCCTCTTTTCTGTTGAGCATAGCCCAGATGATCCGGGCGTTCTTGTTGGCCACGGCGACGATGGCGCGGTTCATGCCGCGCCGCTCGCGCAACCTGTTGACCCACTGACTGAACGGGTCCGTCTTTCGTTGCGCGACACGGACCACGGACCTAGCTCCGTGGATCAACAGGGTTCGTAGGTGTCTGTCTCCGCGCTTGCTGATCCCCATAAGCAGCCTCTTGTCAGCGCTTGAGTGCTGCCGTGGAACCAGCCCCATCCAAGCGGCGGGATGTCTTCCATTCTTGAACTCCCGACCGTCGCCCACGGCTGCGACAACAGCTGTCGCCGTCTTTGGGCCGACACCGCAGATGCGTGCGATCCGGCGGCAATCTACATTGGATTTGAAAACAGTATCGATACGGCGGTCGAAGGCCGTGATGCGGGCGTCGATCTGACCCATAAAGTCGAAAAGGTCACCGATGATCTCTCTGACCTGCCACTGAATTTTCACCCAGCCGGAACCGGAGCCCTTCGGGTTGATACGCCGATTGGCGCAGGTTGAGCAACCGGCAGATGCGCGGAGCTTTCAGGTAGCGCAGCGCGGCTGTCGGTTGCGGTGAGCAGGTCCTCGGCGAACGCCCTGGGCGTTTGGTAGCCGAGGGCCGAATGTGGCCTCTCCTCATTGTAGTCTGCTGCCCAGGCCCGGATCGTGGATCGGGCGTGGGCCATGTCGCGGAACATTGTCTCGTTCAGTAGCTCGTCTCGCATGCGTCCATTGAAACTTTCCACAAAGCCATTCTGCATCGGCTTGCCCGGAGCGATGTAGTGCCACTCGACCCCGCGCTCGGCGGCAAAGGTTAAGATCGCGTTACTGGTCAGTTCGGTGCCGTTGTCAGAGACGATCATGCCGGGCTTGCCCCGTCGTTCCATCACCCGGGCCAGTTCCCGCGCGACACGCCGCCCCGAGATCGATGTGTCCGGGATCGCCGCCAAGCACTCACGGGTGACATCGTCAACCACGTTCAAGATACGAAACCGCCGCCCACAGGCGAGTTGGTCGTGCACGAAGTCCAGAGACCAGCGGGCATTGGGCCGCGCCTCGACCAGGATCGGAGCGCGTGTGCCGATGGCCTTGCGCCTGGCGCGGCGCTTACGCACCGCCAGCCCTTCTTCGCGATAGAGCCGGTAGATGCGGTTGATGCCCGAGGGCTCGCCCTCGCGGCGCAGCAGAATGAACAAGCGTCGGTAGCCAAACCTGCGACGTTCATTGGCCAGATCGCGCAGCCGCTGGCGCAGCTCGGTCTCTGGCGGTCTGATCGACCGATAGCGGATCATCTTCCGATCCGCCCCGGCAATCTGGCAGGCCCGCCGTTCCGACAAGCCCATCCGGGCCCGCAGATGCGCAACGGCCGCGCGCTTTACGGCGGGCCTTACCATTTTTTTGACAAAAGCTCCTTCATCGCCGCCGCATCCAGCATCTGTTCGGCCAGCAGCGTCTTCAGCTTCGCATTCTCGTCCTCAAGCGCCTTCAGCCGCTTGGCGTCGGAAACCGTCATCCCGCCATACTTCGCCTTCCAGGCATAGAATGTGCCCTCCGACATGCCATGCTTGCGGCACAGATCGGCACACTTCGCGCCTGCCTCATGCTCGGTCAGAATGCCGATGATCTGTTCTTCACTGTATCTCGTTCGCTTCATTGTCCGTCCCTTCGTTGGGTCGGACTCTAGTTCCAGCTGGAGGAAAAATCCCGTGGCAGGTCAGTGTCGGAGGCCAAGAGACTGAAGGCGCTTGAGGTTGAGAATGCCAAACTGAAGAAGCTGCTGGCGGAGCAAATGATGGATGTCTCAACGCTCAAGGAGATGTTGGGAAAAAACTTTTGAGGCCCGGTTCACGCAAAAAGGCAGTGACCTGGGCCATGACAGAGAAGCAATACAATCAAAAGCGGGCCTGCGCCTTGGCTGGGATCGACCCGCGTGTTTATCGGCGTACGTCGAAGCGGCCAGCGGACACTGATCTGCGAGATCGGTTGAAGGATCTCTCGTCTGAGCGGCGGCGGTTTGGTTATCGTCGTCTGCACATCCTGCTCAAACGCGAAGGCTGGCAAGTAAACTGGAAAAAGCTGTACCGGATTTACCGCGAAGAGGGATTAGCAGTCCGTAAACGTGGTGGTCGCAAGCGTGCAGTGGGCACCCGAGCACCGATGGCGGTCCCGCAGGGGCCAAACCAACGGTGGTCGCTCGACTTTGTGTCCGACAGCCTGTCCTGCGGTCGCCGGTTCCGCATTCTGAACGTGATCGACGACTTTAGCCGCGAATGTTTGGCTGCCGTGGTCGACACATCGCTCTCAGGCGACCGTGTGGGCCGTGAGCTGGACCGCATTGCTGAGATGCGCGGCTACCCCTGCATGGTGGTCAGCGATAACGGCACAGAACTAACTTCGAATGCGATCCTGAAATGGCAGGAAGACCGAAAGGTTGACTGCCACTACATCGCGCCGGGGAAGCCCATGCAAAATGGGTTTGTGGAAAGCTTCAACGGGAGGATGCGGGATGAATGTCTAAACGAGCACCTGTTCGACAACCTGCGACATGCCCGCCAGTTGATCGCTGCGTGGCGTACCGACTTCAACCACCACCGCCCACACACAAGCCTCGCTGGCCTGACGCCAGTCGAATATGCTAACAGGTCAGAAGAGGACCAAAACCTGAACAGAGCTAACCTAAGTTAGCGGACTCAATGGGGAGCAGGTCAACATCGATGTGAAATACCTGCCGCAAATGGCAGGTGAGACCTCGCGGCGCTATCTCTTCGAGGTAATCGACCGAGCGACCCGCTGGGTCTTCATCCGAGTGTTCAGGGCAAAGACGGCTGCCAACGCGCGTCGCTTCCTACGTGATCTGGAAGGCGCTTGCCCCCTGCTTTTCCGCACGCTTGCTGAGTGACAACGTCCTATATCGGGAAGATTTGGCTGCTTAGGTCAGCAGGTCATGGGGCATCCGGTGTCCCGTGTGCGTTGATATGGTCGCCCAAGCGGTCTCCGCCGTCAAGAAGCGGTTTCTCCCATAGCAAACAAAGGGTAAGCGCGATGGCGGCCCTCACCGTCCTTAAGACGAGATCCAAAATTTCAAGCGGAAGACCTGAACATTGTCTACGAGGTAAGCGAACTGCCTATACGGCTCTGATCAGACAAGGGTCCTTCCGCCTGGGCTCACCCCCTCGAAGAAGGGGCGATAGGGTTCACCGTGTTTGAACGCGGCGTGTACCGTGCGCGCCATCTTGGCCGCGATGGCGGTGTAGGCCTTGCGGTCCAGATGGGCATTGTGGCGGTCCCGCGCGATGTAGCGTTCGAACTTGTCACGGAAGCTGTTGGTGCGTTTGAGTACAGCAACCTGTCCAGCCATCCAGAAGGTTCGGCGAAATCGCGCATTGCCGTGTTTAGAGATGCGGCTCTGGCGGCGGAACATGTAGGACTGCACGGTTGCGAGATCCATGCCACAGAACTTCAGGATTTGGCGGTGATGGCGGAAACAGCGCGGATCGCCGGCCTCCGCCAAGATGGTCAGGGCATTGATCGGGCCGATACCGGGAATGGTTGTTAGAAGCTGATAATCGGGATGATCGCACAGAAGCTCGACGGCCCGCGCCTCGATCTCGTTGCGCTGGCGAACCAGGCTTCGGCCAGCATAAGACGGAACATACGAACGGCGTCGGAATCTGGGCTGACGGGTAATCCCACTGAACCAGCCGCTGTTGCGTAAACATCTGAGAGTAAGCGTTCTTTTGAGACCTTACGGCCGACCACCTGCCACGCATCAGCAACGAAGGCCTCACGGCTCATAGCCGTGATCATATGCGGTGTCGGATACTTCTCGAGGAATGCCAAAAACCAGTCTGTGCGCGAGCTGCGGTGAAAGCGTTCTGCCTCGGGAAAGTACAGCGGCAGATAATGCGTCAGGATACGATCTCATGGGTCTTCGACAGCTCCTGGATGTAGGCAACGCCGGTCGCGAGCGGATCGTGGAAAAACCGCACTGCGCCGATCTCCGGCATGTGCAGGATGACCTGGGCGTCCTTCGGGTCGTTCTTGTCCCAGCTGTTGTGCAGGGCTTCGCGCGTCCGGGCCAGGCCCGCCGAAGAGGCAAGCTTCAGTTCGAACACGGCTTGGTCGAGATGGTGCGCCAGCGTTCTATGATAGTTGCCGGTCGCCTCAAAGCCGATGGTTTGGACACCGCCACCAAGCGGCAAGCGCGGTCAGAAGCAGCAATTCAGTGATGCCGCCTTTCAGGCTTGTCTGACGCTGAAGGCCCTGATTGGCATGCCGCTTCGCCAGACAACCGGGTTTGTCCAGAGCTTGCTGCGGCTGGTTGGGTTGGACTGGGCAGCGCCGGATTTCGGCACCTTATATCAGCGTCAGCAGACACTGAATGTGAGCCTGCCGTATTGCGGGTCAACTGGGCCACTAAATCTCTTAATCGACAGCACAGGCATCAAGGCCGAAGGTGAATGAGAGTGAAACGCACGCAAACACGGAGGCGCCAAACGCCGCGTTTGGCGTAAGATTCACACTGGCATCGATGAGGAAACGTTTGAAGTGCGAGCGGTCGAAGTCACCGGTAGCAACATTAGCGACGCACCCATCCTACTCGAACTTCTGAACCAAACTCCATCCGAGCAGGACCTCGGAAGCGTTACTGCGGATGGGGCGTATGGGGCGTATGACACCCGTAAATGCCACGAGGCGATAGCCGCCAGAGATGCCCATGCGGTGATCCCGTCACGCAAGAATGCAAAGCCCTGGAAGTCAATAAGCGCCGGAGCAACTGCTCGTAACGATGCGGTCGATGCGCAGCGATATCTGGGCCGCACCCTGTGGCGACGTTAGAGCGGATACTACCGCAGAAACCGGGTCAAGACAAAGATGCATTGTATAATAATTACTCGGCCAATCGCTGATGGCAAGGTACTTTGACCGGTAGGTCGAGGAAATCCAAACTCGCATCGCCGTCCTCAACCGCTACACCGCTCTGGGCATACCTATCACGGAACCTGTAGGCTAAGTGCGTCTTGGAAAAGAAGAAGATCGGCCGACAACCGATTCGTGCAACAATGCTAGTATTGTTAACCAGTTGCACTGTTTAGAATTTTCGGCGGTACTGTTTTGAGTTAAACATGTGCAGTTTCTTTGGGATAGGAGTAAGAGTAGCAAATGCTTGGATTAGCTTTTTTGTTATCCGCAGGGCTGGGTGCGCTGGTTTGGGTCGGGCCAAATGGCGAAGCAGAAGAGGACAGTCGCGAATTAGGGGGGGATAGTGGTGAGCCTCCGGATTCCGAGGATTCCGGAGAAACTCCGAACGAGGTCATTCCAATGAACGAACTCCTCGGGCTATTGGAGGAGGGAGGTTCGTCCAACGATTGGATAGTCACAGAGGAAACAGAACTGTCTAACCCCGAGGGCATGCTTGGTGAGGACGAAATCCCCGATGAACAAAGGCTTTCAGAAATTGGCTCCTCTGAGACAGAAATGGATCTAGTGCTGCATGGCGGAGACGGTGATGATCTAGTGCAAGGCGGACATGGAAACGACTTTTTGATTGGTGGTGGGGGAAGCGACGAGGTCAATGGCGGAGACGGCGATGATACTATCATTGGAACCGACGATTATGAAATGACAGAAGGAGATTTCCCCTTCTACCAACTAGAGGATGACACTCTGACCGGCGGAGATGGAGACGACACCATTATAGGTCACTCCGGAACGGCGGAAGGCGGATCAGGCAACGACACGTTCGTGGCAACAGGATTAGGCATCCTTTCGATCACCGATTTTGGCGACGATGACGAGTTGGTGATATTGCGAAATACAAGCGATTTTGATCTCGCTGGCGGGCAGAGTGAAACGCCAGAAATCGAAGTTCGCTTGTCCGACGACGAAACCCAAACAGAGATTTTTGTTGATGGGGAATGCGCCGCCATACTGGAGGGAATAGTATCGCTAAGCGCCGAACAGATTTCGGTGGTTCTCTCCGATGATCTTCAAGCCCAGATCTGGGCCTGAATGGCCTTGTCTTGGCGACCCACCGGCCACCTTGAGATTACCAATCCAGAATTTCTTGGAGCGCCGCTTCAATTGTTGACCTTTGTTTGAAGCACCGAAGTCGCGCGAAATTTGGCGGCTTCAAGGTATCCTGTGTTTTTCAAAAAACTCCAGCAATTTTCAAATTGGGCGATTTTCACGCAATGCTGGAAAAGGCTTCGATCCATACAAGAGAATACTGTAAGCGGTCCGCCGGTCACACGGGTTTTGCATAGTTCCATAGTAGCAGATCGTTGATTTCCGTTTATTTATGCCCGCCAGGGCACTGTCAGGTTGCTGACGCCGAAGCGGCAGGGTAGTTCCCCCTCATGCTGAACACCGAAGATTTGTCCCGGATCAAGGGCTTCCGATTTCCACGCAGCGTCACGGTGTCTTACGAGACGATCCGGGATTGGGTGAACCGCTTTGGCCAGCAGTTTGCCGCCAGGATCCGTCGGGACCGTCCGGCGCCGGCCGACAAATGGTATCTCGACGAGGTTGTGCTCCGGATCAAGGGACGGAGCCACTGGCTTTGGCGGGCAGTCGATGCCAATGGGGATGTACTCGACATCCTGGTCCAGTCGCGGCGCAACAAGGCCGCTGCCCTGCGTTTCCTGCGCAAACTCATGAAACGTTGGGGTAAGCCCCGAGTTCTCGTGACGGACAAGTTGCGATCCTACGACGCGGCCAATGCGGAGATCGCACCCGGCATCGAGCACCGCCAGCACAAGGGATTGAACAACCGAAGCGAGGCGTCCCACAGGCATACCCGAAGACGCGAGAAAGTGATGGGCCGGTTTAAATCCCCGCGCCAGGCGCAGACGTTCCTGTCCGTGCATGATCGGGCCACCATTCTGTTTCGTCCGAAGCGCCACCGTCTGTTCGCGAAATCCTATCGGCACGCCAGATCTGATGCGTACGACTTGTGGGTCGGCTACGCAGCCGAGTTGGCCGCTTGATTTCGGAATTCACCAACCAACTCAGCCACACACCAGCAACTTGACAAAGCCGGTTTAAGGTCTCAGGTCGCTTTGCGACACTACCTTCATGGTCATCCAACTTTCACCATATGGAATTCACACAATCAATTGAGGCCATCAGGCTGCTCAATGAGGCGCGCCGTGATATGAAAGAAAGACACGTTCGCAAATGTCCGTAACTTCAGAGGCGCTTGATTGCGGAGCTCCTATTCCATGGCGAAATGTAACTCTCGCCGCCAGAAGTTCTTTTATTAGCGGCTCCAAGTCTTCGTCGCGAGCAAACGGCTCAAGATCATCAAAAACTTTGTGAAGCCATTTATAATCGTTCATCGGCACCTCGCGCGGGCTGTACACTCTATTTCAAGAAGCCGCCTCAGGCTGCACACGCATTGGTTAATTTAACCCTAACTGGTTGACCTGCCCCCGAGGCTCCTTCATTCATAACCAGAGTCTGCGGGTCTGTGCTCTGCCCCCCGAAAACTGGATCGTTTGAGGCTGGAGTATTCCGCTAAATTTCCTTGACTGGGAGAGGAGCGGAATCGCATGAAAGCATAGAAATTCACGGAGACGCAGAAGGCCTTCATCCCGAAGCAGGGCGAGCAGGAACGCCAGTCGCAGAGGTCTGTCGTAAGGCTGGGAGCAGTGCAATTGTGTGTGTTTGAACCCACTCGCCAAATTTTGAGTTGTCATTGCTAAAGTTAAAAATCCTTTAACCATTTCTGTATGACGATGGCGAGATCCACCACAACTACACTGGCAAAGATTACTATGCACAATCTAGGATTCCTTGCATTTTGGGTCATCATCCTGTTAGCACCGTTTCTGGCGTTGACCATGCAAGTTTGGGAATTTTGGATACGTCCACTCACATTCCCTCGCAAGGCGATAGAAGCGAGTGCCAGAAAACTACTCATCAATTACGGCGAGTACGCTGAAAAACGCTGCCAAGAGCTTCAGTATTCGGCGTGGTTGCGTGGAGATATTGTTTGCCAAGGAAAATGGAGAAAAGTTGAGAAGGTATTACAATCAGTCGCTGCAAGAGAGTTAGGTCGCAATCCCCCCCCAAATTAATGATGTTCAAAAGGCGAGTTTTCTCGTCAGAATATCTGGGGAGATTTAAGATGAAGAACGGACTTTACAGCGACGTACAGATCATGGCCGAGTTGAAGCAGACTGAACCGCCCCCAGTTTGCCGGAGGCTCCAAAGTAAGTATGGATGGAGCCCATGGAAAAAAGTAGCAGAGCCAACAGAT
>NZ_JAUOSD010000041.1:0-16403 GCF_030548265.1 Marinovum sp. 2_MG-2023
AAGGCGAGGCAAACTGGTCGGAATTCTCATACCGCTAAAATAGCCCGGTCATGTCTGACGAACAAGTTGGCAATGCCCGCCGCCGGACTACGTACAGAAAACGGCGTGTTGAACGGGACCGTGCAAACGGTTCTTGGGGGTGCGGAAGCGCAGGTGCTGCTTTTGTGTCTAGAAGGCGCAAACGGGTCTGCCTGTGGTTCGGTCGAACTGACGGGCGAAGGCGTCACGGTCACGCAGCTTCCGTTGCTCGACGGGCAGATTGCGGCCGATATCACGTTCGATAATGTTGCGGTCTCGCTGTCGCGGGCAAGCGAGGATCTGACCGGGTGGATGAGCGATGTTGCTGCGGTGTGCCTTTGTGCAATTGCCTTGGGTGCGGGGCAGGCAATGCGGGAGTTGACGCGGGACTACCTTACGACACGTAAACAGTTCGGCAGACCCATCGGCAGTTTTCAGGTGTTGCAGCACGAAATGGTCGATGTGTTCCATGAAACCGAACACTTTGAATCTCTCGTCTTGGCTGCCGCCAGTGCCTGTGACGCGGACGATGCGGAGGCGCGCCAGAAAATCGTCTCGGCGTTGAAACGCTACTGCGGCACGCGCATGCGCGATGCGGCCAGTGCCTGCATCCAGATGCATGGCGGCATTGGCACTACCGAAGAGTACGAACTCGACAGGCTGGTCAAGCGTATCCTGATGGCCGACATGCTGTTCGGCACCGTCGACATGCATACGAACCGATTGGGACAGTTGATCGCCATAGCTGCGCGGAAAGAAGCAGAGACTTTCGGCTTGGAGATCCCGGCGTGACGGAAGTTGTTTCTCACAGCCAGGGCGGCATCCTCGCGTTGACGCTAAATGGTCCGGACAGCCGGAACTCGATCAACCCAGAGATTTATCGCACCGTGCGTGACCACGTCATCAACGCGGGAGATGACCCCGACACACGGGCGGTTGTCATTACCGGGGCGGGCGGCTTTTTCAGTTCGGGCGGCAACGTTAACGCCCTGAAAAATAGCGCCGGTGGACCTTTATCTGCGGTCAATGCAAATACCGATTACCTCAATGCGATGATCCGGGCGATTGTAGATTGTCCGACGCCTGTAATCGCCGCCGTCGAGGGTGGCGCGGCAGGTGCGGGCGTTGCCCTTGCGCTAAGCTGCGACATGATCGTGGCCGAGGCCGAAGCAAAATTTACTGCAGGCTATGTGCGTGTCGGTCTCAGCCCCGATGGTGGCGTGACGCATTTTCTGCGCTCGGCGATGCCCCGTCAGTTCGTGAACGAGCTTTGTATTCTAGGCCGTCCAATCACGGCTGAACGTCTGGCGCAATTCGGCATCGTGAACGAGGTAACCGTGCCGGGCCAAGCATTGGACAGCGCCATGGCTCTGGCGGGAAAGGTCGCGGCGGGCCCGCCATCGGCCATCCGCTCGGTCAAGCATCTGGTCAACATCGCCGCCGATACCGAACTTTGCACCCATCTCTGGGCCGAAGCAGACCATATCAACAAGGCAAGGTTCGGCCCCGAGGCAGCAGAGGGTCTTTCGGCCTTTCTGGAAAAGCGCAAACCCGACTTTCGCAAGATCTGAGGCACCGTGATGACAATTCCAATTCAACTTCAATCCCTCCGCCTGCCATTGATCGCAGCCCCGATGTACATCGTGTCGAACCCAGATTTGGTGATCGCGCAATGTCAGGCCGGGATCGTCGGCAGTGTGCCCGCCCTGAACGCGCGGGACAAAGACGGCGAGGGCATCGTTCTGGAGGTCTGGCTAAAGCGCATCACCGAAGAACTGGACGCTTGGGACCAAGCCAACCCTGACACCCCGGCGGCGCCGTTTGCGGTCAACCAGATCGTCCACAAGTCAAACGAGCGGCTAGAGCGCGACACCGAGATTTGCGCCAGATGGAAAGTGCCGATCTGGATCACTTCGCTGGGCGCGCGGGAAGACGTGAATACGGCGGCCCATGACGCAGGCGCGATTGTCTTGCACGATATCATCAGCGACCGCTTCGCGCGCAAGGCAATCGAAAAGGGCGCTGATGGTCTGATCGCTGTTGCGGCTGGGGCCGGAGGCCACACGGGGGCGCAGTCGCCCTTCGCCCTGATCCAGGAAATCCGGCAGTGGTTTGACGGGCCGCTTGTTTTGTCCGGCGCGATTGCATCTGGCGCATCCTTGCTCGGGGCGCAGGCGGCTGGGGCGGACTTTGGCTATATGGGGACGCCCTTCATCGCGACGAAAGAGGCCAGCGCACCGCCTGCATATCAGGACATGCTCTGCCGCGCGCAGGCCCAAGACATCGTCACGACTGCTGCAGTCACGGGGGTGAACGGCAACTATCTTTCAGAGTCGCTCACACAAACCGGCGTTGATCCCAGCACGACTGGTCAATTGTCGCTTTTAGGCGACAAGAGCAATACGGGGCCAAAACCTTGGCGCGATATCTGGAGTGCTGGCCAAGGTGTCGGTTCGATCACGGATGTCGTGCCTGCCAAGAGTTTGATAGCGCGCATCGCACGGGAATACGACGCCGCGAAAATGCGTCTTTCGGCCGCGACGGGCAGCTGACGCCAGAACATTATCGCCAGACTATTGAAAGGAACACCATGCAGGAAGTTGTCATAGTCTCTGCGGTCCGGACCGCAATCGGGAGCTTTGGCGGATCGCTCAAGGATTTGTCGCCCACAGAGCTTGGGGTGGTCACCGCAGAGGCCGCCATCGCTCGGAGCGGCCTTGAGCCCGCTGACATACAACATGCGTTCTACGGCAACGTTGTTCACACCGAACCTCGGGATATGTATCTGGCGCGAACGATCTCGGTTGAGGCAGGCGTTCCCACCGAGTCCGCTGCGCTGACGGTGAACCGACTTTGCGGCAGTGGACTGCAAGCGATTATCTCGGGGGTTCAGACACTGGCCCTTGGTGACGCCAACATCGTGCTGGCGGGTGGGGCCGAGTGCATGAGCCGGGGCGGCTATCTGATGCCCACAGCCCGTTGGGGCCAGAAGATGGGCGATGCTCAGATCATCGACATGATGATTGCCGTGTTGAACGACCCCTTTGGCCACGGTCACATGGGGATCACGGCCGAGAATGTCGCCGAGAAATTCGGCATATCGCGCGAGCAGCAAGATGCCTTTGCCGTTGAAAGCCATCGACGCGCTGCGGCCGGCATCGAGGCCGGGCATTTTGATGATCAGATTGTCCCTGTTTCGATCAAGACGCGCAAAGGCACAATCGAATTCAAGACAGATGAACATGTGCGCGGCGATGCCTCGGTCGAGCGCATGGCAAGCCTGCGGCCGGCTTTCAAAAAGGACGGGAAAGTCACCGCCGGGAATGCCTCGGGTATCAATGATGGCGCGGCATCGCTTGTCTTGATGACCGCAGATGAGGCCGCGCGCCGAAATCTGAAGCCAATGGCCAAAGTGCTGTCCTATGGCCATGCGGGTGTTGCCCCGCACGTCATGGGAATTGGCCCTGTTCCAGCCATGCAAATTGCGCTGCGCAAGGCTGGCCTTTCGGTAGGCGATCTGAACCTCGTGGAATCCAACGAAGCCTTTGCGTCGCAGGCCTGTGCCGTAACCGCCGAGCTTGGATTGGACCCTGCAATTGTGAATCCCAACGGCGGGGCGGTGGCCTTGGGGCATCCGGTAGGGGCCAGTGGTGCCATCATCACAACAAAGCTGCTTCATGAAATGAAGCGCCGGGAGGCTCGGATCGGAGCGGCAACGATGTGCATTGGCGGAGGGCAAGGTATTGCCTTGATTGTGGAAAACATCTGAGGCGACTGGTGCGCGATCTGCGTATGCGTTCGCGCAGCTCTTCCTTGGGGGCGCCAGCTTTGATCCCCGGAAATCTGATGTCTTCGAAAATGACAGGTTCGAACAAGGGAAACCGTATGCTTAGGCAAATTGCTATTATTGGGGCTGGAACCATGGGGACCGGCATCGCCGTCAACGCGGCCATGAACGGGGTGTCAGTAATCCTGTTGGATACCAGCACTCAGTCGTTGGAGCGAGCCACACCGAGAATGCGGAAGATGTTGGACCGCCACTGTGCAAAGGGACGGCTCAGCGATCAGGAAAACAACGATAGCCTGGCCCGCATCGCGGTGACATCGAAACTGGAAACCGTCCGCTCCGCACCTCTTGTCATCGAAGCGGTGTATGAAAACTTCGACGTCAAGACCGAGCTTTTGACCCGACTTGGCCTCATTTGCGCGGTGGACGCCGTCATTGCGACAAATACAAGCGCCTTGCAGGTTTCCGCTCTTGCCAAAGTCGTTCGAAATCCTGGCCGGTTCCTTGGCATGCACTATTTTTCGCCGGCAGACAGCTCGCCTGTAGTTGAGCTTATTCAGGGCGATCAGACGAGCGCGGAAGCGATTGATTGTGCCAAAGAATTTCTTGTTCGCACCAAGCGGGATATTCTTGTTTGCAAGGATTCACCCGGCTTTGCGATCAACCGTTTCTTCGTACCCTTCCTGAACGCGGCCGCGCAGGCCGTCGACGCCGGGCTAGGCACTGTTGGGCAGATCAATGCGATTGGCCGGGAACTGACGGGCTGTCCGATCGGACCTTTTGAAGTCATGAACTTCATCAAGCCGGAAATCGTCTTGCACGCACAATGCAATCTCGGTGCGTTGGGGGATTTCTACCAACCAGCCGCCGGCCTCGCTCGCTTGGTTGAAAAGGGTGAACAATGGCAGATCGAAGACGAACCACTGCGCTTGGAGGATGCTGAGAAAGCTCGCCGCGCCTTGCAACGCGGCATTCTGATACCGGCAGCTGCATTGCGCGAAGAAGGAGTGGCTCACCCGGCTGACATCGACCGATGTGCCAAATCAGCTTTGAAGTGGGCAAACGGCCCTTTCAGTGCTGATTGGGCGGAGAACGGTGAGGTTTCGCCGTGAGTGATTTTCAACGCGAAGCGATGGAATATGACGTGGTGATCGTTGGGGGCGGGGCCTGCCGGTCTGTCGGCAGCGATCCGCCTGAAACAACTGGATGCCGATCTTCAGGTCGTCGTGCTGGAAAAAGGATCAGAGGTTGGCCGGACCTCATTCTCGGCCTCGGCAGCTCGGCGATCGGCACGCTGGTCGAACGCACGACCCGCTTCACCATGCTCCTGCACCTGCCACGCATGAAAGGGGACGGAACAGGGAAACCAGTCAAGAATGGACCAGCCCTTGCCGGTCATGGTGCCGAGGCTGTCCGGGATGCCATCTCAGCGACGATCAGCAGCCTGCCTGCTCAACTGCGTCGCTCGCTGACCTAGGACCAAGGTGCAGAGATGGCCCAACACGCGCAGCTTCGGATCGAAACCGGTCTTGAGATATACTTCTGCGAACCTCAAAGCCCATGGCAGCGTGGCAGCAATGAAAACACCAACGGTTTGCTCCGCCAGTACTTCCCAAAGGGCACGGATCTCAGCCAGCATTGTGCTGACGAGTTGAGCGCCGTTGCCAACGCGCTGAACACTCGCCCTCGCAAAACACTGGGCTGGCAAACACCGGCAGAAGCTCTCGACCGGCTGCTCAAACAGGATATGGTAGTAGGTGTTGCGACGACCGGTTGAATCCGCCTTGCCCTCCGCGGTCCGAATGATGGATCAATCCGGCTTTCCTGTGCGTTGGCCGATGCCTCCGTCGCCGACGGCGCGGGCGCGATCATGGGGCATTATCCCAACGACCCGTTTGCGGGACCGACACAGAAGATCGAATACTTCCTGCGTCTCGCGGATCATGTTGCGGTTCCGGTCGTCGCCTATCTGCGCTCTGACGAAGCCACGATTGCGGATCTGGTCCGGCTGTCAGCCCATGACAACATCGCTGCCGTGAAATTCGCCGCACCCAACCCGCTAAAGCTGGCCGAGGCGATCCGGTCCACGGCTCAGCACGATACTGTCTGGGTCTGTGGGCTTGCCGAAGGGTGGGCACCGTCGTTCTATGCTGCCGGGGCGCGGGGGTTCACTTCGGGTCTCGTGAACGTCTTTCCGGAAATCTCCCTTGCCATTTGGTCGGCGCTCGAGGCTGGCGACTATCCGGCAGCGCGCGAACAGATCAACCGTATCGTCGACTTTGAAGACATGCGGACCCTGTCAACAACGGTGCCAATGTCACCGTGGTAAAAGAGACGCTGGAAATCCTGGGCGAGCCGGTTGGCCCTGTCCGTCTTCCAGGGGTGCCGCGTCTGACCCCATCCGAACGTGCACGTCTCGAAGGCATCATTGCGTCGGTGGGTACAGAGGCCCCGAACACGGAAACCACGACAGGGGGTGCAAAACGATGAAGATCACCGGACTACGGACCTATATGAGCCGTGTGGACGACCGCCCGCGTCTTCTTGTTGCCATCGACAGCGACGCCGGGATTACCGGTTGGGGCGAAGCCTATAATCACGGACCTGATCGCGCGTTGCCGCCGATCCTTGACTGGCTGTTCCTGCAGATCGATGGCGAAGATCCACGCCGCGTTACCTTCCTGCATCAGAAACTGATCCAGCAGTCGCGCTTTCCGCCGGGTGCCTTAGGGCTTGCCGCAATTGCCGCCATTGATCACGCCCTTTGGGATATTGCCGCCAAGGCGGCGGGTGTTCCTGTGTATCAGCTTTTGGGCGGGAACGTTCGCGACAGGGTACAGGTCTTTTGCGGGGTGTATACCGCCCCGGAAATCGACGAAGCGGTGGCCGAGATCGAACGGCAACACGCGATTGGCGGCTATACGGCATTCAAACTTTCCCCTTATCGCACCAGCCCCTATCAGGGGCGTTGGGGGGAGCTTTGTGAAACGGCGGGCACGTGGTTCGGTGAGATGCGCCGCCGTCTGCCATCGCATTTCGAAATCGCTTTTGACGCCCACGCCAAGATCACCGAGCCGATCCGCGCGCTGCAACTGGCCAACGCCCTGGCCCCTTATGACCCGATGTTTCTAGAGGAACCGCTGCGCCCCGAACACATGCCTGCCTGGGGCGCGCTTCGGTCGCAGATGTCGATTCCGCTGGCAACCGGAGAGTCGCTGTATAACCGTTTCGAATTTCTCGCACTTCTTAACGCGGGTGGTGTCGACGTTATTCAGCCTGATATTGCCGTTGTCGGCGGGTTGACGGAAATGCGCCGCATTGCCGATCTTGCCGATGCACATTTCGTCACCGTGGCGCCGCACAATCCGATAGGCCCGCTGGCCACCGCCCACAACGTGCATTTCGCCGCCGCACAGCCAAATTTCCGGGTTTTGGAATACAGGCCACCGCTGCATGCCCCCTGGGCGAAAGACCCCTACCTACCGGTGGATGGCCATCTTGAATTGCGGCCCGACCGCCCCGGTTGGGGCATAGAGATCGACGAAACCGCACTGCGCGTGGATGACTATGTGCATTCGGAGCGCAAGGTCGAGAGCCGCCCCGACGGGTCAACAGCCTATCCATAGCGGTTGCGCGGGCATTGCCATGTGTGGACGGTTCCTGTTTAGCAAGGTTTATTTGACGTCGTGATCATCGCGGGTTGCGGTCATGTGTCCGGCCTTTTTGCGCGGCACCGATGGCCGCTGGCCCTGATGAAGTCCGCCAGCGTATTCCGTGCCGCCTGAGAGCGCAGGGGTCACCGGATCCAGCTGTGGAAGCAAACCGCAGTCGCTGTTGAACAAACTGTCGGTGCGCAATACTTCTCGGGATTTCGCGCTTGGGACTGACTGACAATCTTGAGGCAGACCATCATCTTGATCGCAGCATAGTACCAGTCCGAGCCCATCCCGGTCATTGTGATTTCGTGCGGCAATCGCAAACGGCGCTCGAAGTGCCGCAACAGGATGGTTTCTCACTTTACGATGCGGCGCCGGAATCAGCCCTTCGTACTTCACGCAACGAGGTTAGCGGTGTCAGTACTCGGGATCGTCCGCTTGAGTCGATCCGCACCGCAATTTGTCGTAATACATGCTTATATAGTCGCTTTTAGATCAGACCAGCTTTCAATATATTTACGATATATCTAGAAAATATTATCGGAGAGCTGAATGCAAAAATACCTGCCAAGCCAGGGACCTGGCGGTTATAAAGGTGTCCCGGAATTCGGGGCATTTGACGTAATCGTGCTCGGCGGCGGTCCTGCGGGGATCGCGGCGGCGACTACAGCCGCGGAGTCAGGCCACAGCACGCTCCTGATTGAGCGGTTAGGTTTTTGCGGCGGCGCGGCGGTCTCGGGCATGTCGGGAACGATCTGCGGGCTCTACATGACCGTCGCTGAGCCGAATGTCGCGCAGCCTCGGCAGATCATTTTCGGCTTCGCTGAAAGGTTCCGCGCCGCGCTTGACAAAGAAAGGGGGCTTACGGCGCCGCAGATCTACGGCAAGACCTGGGTCACCACTCACGATTGCGCCAAGTACAAAAAGGTTGCGACAGACCTGCTGCGCGGTGCCGGTGTGCAAATTCTCTACCATACAGAAATGGTGGACGTGATCACCGAAGATGACGCTCTGACAGGTCTGGTATTGCACACGCGCTCCGGTTTCACGCGGGTCACGGCCAAGCGCGTGATCGATGCCAGCGGCGACGCAGATGCCGTGTTCCGCATGGGGCTGACAACTACCAAAGGAAATAACGGTGTCATCCAGAACCCGTCGATGATGTTCAAGATCGGCAATGTGGATCGGGATACCTACCTGAACTACTGGGGTGACGACACGATCTCGCCGCTCAAAGTTGTTGAGAAGTTGGAAAAGCGTGACGAACTCCTGAGAAAGAAGGTCTGGCTGTTCCCGACGGTGAACCCCGGCGAGATTCTCGTCAACGGAACCAAAATCACCGGTTTCGACGGCCGCGATCTGGATGTCACCAACCCGGTTGATCATTCCGAGGCAGAACAATTCTCGATCTACCAGGCGAAGGCCTTCTTCGACTTCTTGAAGGAGGAAATCCCAGGCTGCGAGAACGCCTACTTCATCGACTACGCGCAAGAAGTGGGTGTGCGGCAAACCCGTTCGATCGAAGGCGTAAAGCGGCTGATGAACGACGACGTGGTGAACACCCGCAAGACCAAGGATTCGATTGCCCGGTCAAGTTGGCCAATCGAACTGCACTACGGCGCCAAACCGAAAACCGAATGGCTGGTGGACGACTACTACGATGTGCCCTTCGCCACCTTGGTGCCGAAACAAGGGCGCAACGTGATTGTCGCAGGCCGCTGCCTGAGTGCCGAGCACGAGGCGCTGGCAAGTTGCCGGGTGACCGCGCAGTGCTTCGAATACGGACGGGCCGCCGCGCTCGCTGCCGACATGTCGATCCGGGAGGGGATGGATTTTCAAGCCATCGACGGGGTCGAGATTTCCCAACGCATGCAATCCGCCGGCTGATCCGGCACACTTGGAGGAGACAGACGTGGCAATAGTTGAAGAGGCGCTCTATGGCGCCGAGCAAAAGCGGGTGGGTGGACCCGAGACCGACCGGCGGATGCAGGGCATCAGCCTGGCGCTGATTTTCGGATCGGCAGCGTTGCTGATCCTGTTCCCCGAACAGAGCAAGACAACGCTGGACGGTCTATTCAAGTGGATGACGGACAGCTTCGACTTCGCCTTCCTGAGCGTTGGCTTCGGTGCGCTTGTCTTCGTTATCTGGCTCGCCGCATCGCGCTTCGGCACCGTCAAGCTGGGCGCCGAGGGCACCGCGCCGGAATTCACTTGGTCGGCCTGGGGCGCGATGGTCTTTCTTGCCGGGATCGCCTCCGGGCTGATGCTCTGGGCAGGCACCGAATGGGCCTATCACTACGCCTGGACCCCCTTCGGGCTCGAAGCCGCGTCACCGCAGATGTTCACCGTGGGGCAGGCCTATGGCATGTTTCACTGGGGTCCGACCGCCTGGGCGCTCTACTGCATTCCTGCGGTTGCCATGTCCTACATTTACTACGTCCGCAAGCGCCATATCTACAAGGTGAGCGAAGCGTGCCGCGGCGCGCTGGGGAACATCGTCGACGGGCCGGTGGGCCAGGTGATCGACTACATGTTCATCTTCGGCATTCTTGGCGCGGCGGCGACCTCTCTGGGGCTCGGAACCCCGATGATCGGCGGCGCGCTGGCCAACGTGCTGGGGATCGCACCTAACGTCTGGCTCGACGTGGCGATCATCCTGTGTTGCACTGCGGTCTTTTCGATTTCCAGCGGCCTCGGCCTCGACGACGGGATCAAGCGGCTGTCCTATGCCGGCTCGTTGCTGACCCTGGCAATTATCGTCTACGTGTTCTTTGCAGGCCCGACCGGCTTCATCGTCGAGCTTGGCATGGATTCGGTTGCCTACACGCTGAGCAACTACGTCACCATGAGCCTCTGGACCGACTCGGTGGGCCAGTCCGGCTTTCCGCAAGCCTGGACCGTGTTCTACTGGGCCTGGTGGGTCGCCTACGCCCCGTTCATGGGCCTCTTTGTGACCCGTATCTCGATGGGGCGCACGATCCGCGAGGTCATCATCGGCCTTCTGACCTTCGGCTCCTCGGGCTGCGTTCTGTTCTACGTGGTGCTGGGCGGTTATGGCATCGACCAGCAGATCAACGGCACCCTGCCAATGGTCGACCTGGTGAACGATCAGGGTGTTGCCCCGGCGATCATCGAGATGTTCAAGACCCTGCCGGGCAGTTCGCTGGTCCTTGTCGCGGTCGCGGTCTCTGGCATCGTGATGCTGGCCACCACCTTCGACTCCGCGGCCTACGTGATGGCCTGCGCCTCGACCAAGGAGCTGGACGAAGGCGAAGAGCCGGCCCGGGGCAACCGGCTGTTCTGGTGCGGGGCCATCGCCGTCCTGCCGATGTCGCTGCTTTTTCTCGGCGGGCTGAAGACCATGCAGACCGCGGTGGTGCTGGTGGGTCTTCCGGTCATCGTCATCATGGTCTTCATGATGATCACCACCGTCCGGTTCCTGAAACAGGACCAGGCCTGATTTTCGACACCGGCGGCGGCCCCCCGGCCACCGCCGGTTCTCTCACCCCATTCCTTTCCGGATACGCATCATGTCTGCAGCACTGGTTGAAGAAATCGAACTCCTGGCCGTCGGTCCCGACGGCGAACGCGTCACCTGGTCCTCGCATCTGGGCGAGATGTACGAGGCCCTGATCATCGCGCGCCTGAAGCTGTCGAACGGCGTCGAGGCGATCTCAGGCATGACGGTCTATACCGAGCACGAATTCGACAACACCGTTTTCTCCGCCGTCTCGCTGATGGCGCCCTTCGTGTTGCGCCGTAACATTCTCGAAACCCCGCAGGTCTACGCCATGATGCGTAGCCGCTACGTGCCGCTGAACCATCTGGCGACCTCGCTCTTCGACATTGCGCTGCATGACGGCAAGGCCAAGACGCTGGGCTTGCCGATCTACCAGATGCTGGGCGCGGTGCGAGACAAGATCATGGCTTATGCTTCGAGCCCGCTTCTGCCCGACGACGATGCCTATGTCGCCTATTGCCAGCGCATGATCGACTGGGGCTATCGCGCGATCAAGGTGCATCCCTATTGCCGGTTCCACGATGACATGCGGCTGGTGCTGCGCCTGCGCGAGGAATTCGCGGGACAGGGGATCGGCTGGATCCTCGACGCCGACGCCAATTACAGCCTTAACCAGGCGTTGCGCATGGGCCGCGTGCTCGATGCCTCGGGCTGGGAATTCTTCGAAGCGCCGATTCCGGACAGCGACCTGTCCGGCTATCAGGCCCTTTCCAACGCGCTGGACACCGACGTGATCTGCGGCGGCAATTCCGTGCCCGACCTGCGGCTGATCCAGCTGGCCCTTCAGATGCGCTCTTGGGACCGCAGCCGCTTTGACGTGACCGGCATCGGTGGTTTCACCGGCGGCAACGAAGCGATGGCGATCACCCGGGCGCACGGCATGAAATCCGAGGTGCAAAGCTGGGGCTACACCTTGACCCAGGCCGCCAACCTGCACCTGATGCTAGCCAACGAGAACTGCGACTTCTTCGAACAGGCCGCGCCGTTCGAGAAGTACGAATTCGGCGCCAAACAGGTGATCCGTCCCGATGAGCAGGGGTTTGTCCATCCCAGCGGCTTGCCGGGGCTGGGCATTGAAATGGACTGGGATGCGATTGAACCCTTCGTCTATGCGCGCAGAACTTTCCAGGACACATGATGATAAAAATTCAAAAGGTTGAAGTGATCTGCCTGCGCGACGCGCGGGCGGGTGACCATCAGTTCGAGGGCAGCTACCAGAATGCCCTCGTGCTGGTTCACGGGGATAATGGTGAAATCGGGATCGGAGAAAGTGACGCACCGCCAAGTGTGATCAAAGCGATTATCGAAATGCCGGATTACAATTCGCTTGCTTGCGGGCTGGCGGGGATACTGGTTGGGCAAGGCTTGGACGATCCAAGCCGGCTGACACAGGAGATGTATGATCGCACGCAATGGTTTGGGCGCCATGGCGTCGTGATCCATGCGATCAGTGCGCTTGATATTGCCCTTTGGGACCTGTTTGCACGCACACAATCCAAACCTCTGCATGAGGTTCTTGGCGGCAGGCATCATGACCGGTTGCCGGTCTACGCCACAATTTACCCTCTTGAAACCAGCTTTGAAAAGATAACCGATCAGGTCGCACCATTGCTTGCGGGCGGATTCCAAAACCTGAAGGTCTGTGCCGACGCCAATTGGCGGGACATTCAGTTGGTGCAGCGCAACCTGACGCATCTGCGTGCGGTAGTTGGGTCTGAACGCCGCCTTATGTTGGATGTGGCGCAGGAATTTCAACGGTTCGAGGATTTCGCCCCGTTTTTGCCTCTTCTTGAGGAACTTGATTTTGCCTGGATCGAGGCGCCGTTTCCGCTTGGCAATCTGGAGGATCACGTCAGGTTGAAGGCTGCAACTGCGATCCCGATCGGGGTTGGTGACCTGGGGATGACCACATGCCGGGAGTTCGCACCCTATCTTGCCGCAGGTGCTTTTGACATCGCGCAGCCCGACCTGACCATGTTTGGCGGCATAACCGAGGCAAGGCGACTGGTCACTATGCTGGCCCCGACCGGACGCCAAATCGTGCCACATGGCTACAACACCGACATTACAATTGCGGCCAACCTGCATTTCCTGGCGTCATTGCCCCAGGGCGGTCTGATTGAGTATTCAACAAGCCCATCGCGTCTGCGCCGTGAACTTGCGGCCGGGTTGGCTCCGATCAACAGTGATGGTACACTCTGCGTTCCAGACACGCCGGGGCTTGGCCTGACCTTGAACAGGCAACTGGTTGAAGCAACAAGAGCAACGGCGTGACGCAAATCACCAATTCTTTCCGCAAGACCAAGGCAGAAACCGCAGCTGAGATGCTGGAGGCGGCGATCGTCAACTGTGATCTTGAACCGGGCAGCATCGTTGCCGAAGCGGATCTCATGGAATTGCTGGACTTGGGCCGGACCCCGGTGCGCGAGGCGTTGGTCCGGCTTTCCAGCGAGAACCTCGTCAGGCTGGGTCGCGCGGGCATTCTCATTCCTGAACTCAACGCCATGACGATGCTCAAATTGCTGGAACTGCGCGAACCGATCGAGCGGCTGAGCATCGAGAAAGCCGTTCAGCGCCACAACAGCGCTGACATGGAGCGGTTCGCGCAAATCCTCGCCCAACTGGAACCGCTTCCCAACACTGACCGGACGGGTTTCATGGACCTCTTGCGCCAAATTCATGCTGCGCTGGCCGAGGCTTCAAAAAACGAATTTATCCTTTCGACAATGAAAACGACCCAAGGTCTTTCTCGCCGTTTCTGGCGCTATTATTCAACGGACGAAGATCAGCAGTTCTGTACTGAACTCTACTGCGCATTGTTGCAGGGCCTGTTGTCGGGCGACGCAGCGGTGCCGATAAAGAAATCGTCAGAACTCATGACCTATTTGAGGGTCTTTACCCAGCGCCAAATGGAGGCGCTTGTCTAGACCGTGGTGACAAAGGGTTTTCACATCCGGGTGCCGGTCGTAATTCAGACAGGCATCTACGATGGAAATCGGCTTGGCACGAAGCCTGGTTTCGACCAAGAGAAGGTTTGCACCCGACTGTCATCCTTGCGCTGATGAAACAGTGTTAGAATTTTCAGACTTCAAACTTTATCTGACGGATACGCTGCATATTGGTATGTCCGGCTTGTTTGCGCGTTTCGCCTGCCCAACCAAGCCGCAGCGAAGGAGCGGTCTGAGTTCCGCCGATTTCCGCGGGCCCTAATGACCGGAAACGGGAAGTTCGCCGCGCTGCTGAAACGAGGGTTTTCTGCGTCAGCAACGGCAGCGACCGCAAAAGTCCGGATCGTCCGCACACTGTGAGTTCGCCCCCAACGCTTTTGGCGTGCGCAGCTAACGGCCGTTTCGGTGGGCCGCACCTCAGCGTTGCGATGGTTTGTTGATTGGCCGGTGAGGGCCGAAGGCCGAAGACGACGGGTATTGGTCCTGCAGTGTTTCTGCAGGACCAATGAATGATCAATCCCACGCTGGGGCAAGTGTCTCGGGGCTTACCAACCGACCCTCGGCTGTGCCCAGGGCATCAATTCGGGCGACCTCCTCTGCGCTCAACACGATTTCCGCTGCAAGGAGATTGTCGGCAAGTCGGTTCTTGTTGCCGGTTCGGGGCAACGCGATGCTCATTGGGCGCGTCAGAACCCAGGCCAGGGCAATCTGGGCCGGGCTTACATGATGCGCGGCGGCAATATCGCGCAACGTGGCGTCCTCCATGACTTTGCCTTGCGCCAGCGGCGAGTAAGCCTCGACCGGAATGCCCTTGTTGGCGAGGAAATCGACCATCCCTGTTTGATCAATTAGTGGATGCAGTTCGATCTGGTTGGCGGCCAGTGGCGTGTTCAACGCAGCCTGTGCTTGGTTGACCATATCCATGGTGAAATTCGAGACGCCCCCGTGACGAACTTTGCCCGCAGCAATCAGATCATTCAGCGCGCCAATGGTGTCGGCAATCGGCACATCTTTTGAGGGCCAGTGCAGTAGCAGCAAGTCGACATAGTCCGTCCCCAGTCGTTTCAAAGACGTTTCGGCAGCAGCGATGAAGGCTTCTGGCGAGAAGTGCTCGGGTAGGATTTTGTTAGTGAGAAACACCTCATCGCGACGGACATCGGCACGGCGCAAACCTTCGCCGACTTGCTCTTCGTTCTCATAGGCCTGCGCCGTATCAATATGGCGGAACCCTTCGGAAAGCGCCGCGGCCACCATGTCGGCTACGGTATCTTGCTCAAGTTGAAAGGTGCCGAAACCCATGGACGGAATTTTGGCGGGACCGATATGGGTGATACTCATTGTGTTGTCTCCATAGTATTTTCTTGTAGGAACTCAGGCATGACGTGCTCGGCCAATTCGGCCAGAACGTCCTCGATTTCGCGTTGCGATTGGCGCAGGTTGAAGGCGATGTGGGCGACCCCTGCAGCGTGCAGGGAACGAACGTGAGTGGTTAGAGCATTGCGACCGATACGGCCCCCGAACTGGATTGGCCGGAAAGGCGCCTCGGGATCAGGGTCAAGATCCAGGTGCATGGCGGTCAGGACTGGCGCGGGGGGCAGGCCAGCATCGTTGCGCGCCTGACGCCACATCGACAGGCGGCGTTCGGCCTGATCGGGAGGGCCCGGATAGGTGAACCAGCCGTCCAATGTGCGGGCGATCCATTGCAGGCTTTGCTGGCCCATTCCGGCCATAACCATCGGGATACCTTCTGGCACATAGGGGCGCACGGTGACGGGGCCTTGTGGTCCTTGCAGCGCATCACCTGACCAGAGGGTGCGCATCTGGTCGACGCGATCGCGCAGGGTGGCTCCGCGGGCCTCATAGTCCAGCCCCATCAGAGGGTATTCCACCGGACGGTCCCCGGACGCAATGCCAAGGATAAACCGCCCACCCGACAGATGGTGCAAGCTGGCCGTCATCTTGGCCAGCAGGATCGGATCGCGCAGCGGCAGGACGATACCCGCAGTGCCAAGCGCAATGCGCCGTGTTCGGCCGGCAAGAAAGCCAAGATAGGGGAACGGATCGAAGACCTGCCCTGCATCCCCGAAGCTCGGATCGTGAACCGGCACGTCCCGCAGCCAGACCGCATCAAAGCCAAGGTTCTCGGCCGACTCCACGCCCTTGGCGGGGTTTGAGGTGTCTGGCACACCAAAGGGGCGTCCCTCGATACGGGCTCTGAGCTGTCCGGCTTCAGTCCAGTCGCGGTCCAGTGGCAATTCTATGCCAAACGTCAGGCGGTTTTTGTAAATCAATTTCAGCGCAGACATGATACGAAACTCCAATTCATTGGTTTGCCCCGCCGGACCAACGATACGGCGAGGCACGCAAGGTTATTCGGCAGCGACGGCTTGGGGCATTGGCGCGCCCAGACGCCCGGACAGGCGCACAAGGACAACCCCGACCGCGACAACAGCGGCGGCGATATAGGGCGCAGC
>NZ_JAUOSD010000042.1:0-14171 GCF_030548265.1 Marinovum sp. 2_MG-2023
CCACCAACTCCGATCTGCAGGTGCAAAGAGTAGCTTAACTTACGCCAGATCCTGTCCAACAAATGGGGAGTAGCTCATTCTATCCACGATTATTTCCTCAAGTGAAACCCTGTCAATACTCGGGTCGATAGAAAGGTATATTTCAAATTATGGGAGTATCATAGAGATTGATGGCGCAGATCTATATGCTCCAGAAACAGGTTCGCTACAGTGCTTAAAAGACTAAATTAAGAATTCCATGGTCGCCATATTCGATCTCTGAAGAATTCAGCTATTACTAGGCCAGGATTCGAATCAATTTCGGCTGCCAAATCAAGCATAGTTCTGGTCGTTTCATGGATCGCACTTGCGTACGCTTCGAGATCATTTTCCGAAAGACCGGCGCGATTTTGAGAAACAAACTCGGCAGTTCGAACAATATAGTTATTCATTCTCCGTACCTCTAAGTGCATGGAGTCAGCCTGTGAGGCTCCTTCTACTAGCAGCAGAGTGGTGCGTGCAGAATCTTCACTTGCCCAAATTGCAGCATCCTTAAATGCATCTGCTTTATCTATTGGGTTCTTGCTTGAAAACTTGATAGCAATTACCGCAGAGTTAATAGTAATTCTACTTGCTGCCCAGGTTGCATCGTCTGTATGCCCATCGCTTTCTACTTTAGCCATCGCTAAGCCGCCAAGCAAATCTGCAATTGTAGGAATGAAACCTCTTACTTTTCCCGCTGCCGTTGCTTTGAATTCTTTAAGATAGTGCTTTCCCCAAGGGGTTGAGAAATATCGTAGCAACTCGTCTGTGCTATTCACAGGACCAAAAGCTCTGACAAATGCGTTTTTGGTTGCAGGCAGCTCTATGAGCTCGTCTATCGCCGAGTAAAGCTGAACGGCTGACACACCTCCACCAAATAGATCATTTATTTCATGCAGAGAGTCTAGTGTTTCCTGATGACTTAAGCCTCCTACTGCCTGTACTGGCAGAGATTGACTGTTTTGATCCACTGATGAGAAGCTTCTCAATGCACTGTTGCGTTCGCCCCAACATGTTCCTGTTTGCCTGCATACTCGAGACATACCAAAATTCGAGTTTTCAAACTCTTCTCTCTGTTCCGAACCAAACCCGAGAGATACAAATGTGCCGGGATCATCTTGGGGTTTTATAGCGATAACTCGGACTTCGTTCACCGTAAAGCTACCGCTGGTGTTGATCGAGTTTCCACCTGCATCCGTCGCCGTAACGGTAAACGATACCGCACCCGCAATGCTGGGATTGCCAGTAATCGTAACCGTGCCATTGCCGTTGTCGTCCCAAGAGAACCCACTCGGCAAGCCAGAAACCACCAAGGTTAGTCCGCCAACGCCGTTGTCATCAGCAAACAAGACAGGCGTGGTCGTAGAGTATCCGTCATCGCTGTTTAGCTCTGCGTCAGGTAGTGTGGCGCTGCCAACGATTACCGTTGGCGGATTGTCTAATGGCTCAGTGATTTCACGCTCTTGAATATTCAAGCTCAGCACCAAGTCGGTTGAGGTTCCGGCAAAAGTGGTGGCGCGGAAAGTCAGGTTAATAGGTCCAGCGGTGCCATTGAAGTCAATGACCAGCTCATTGCCGACAATCTCGTAACTCCCACCAGACGGCCCAGAAACGTCCAGTGACAGGATAGGAGAGTTGGGAGACGTGAAGAGCGTGGGCAGTTGGATGATGATGCGTTCGCCAACACGATAGGTGCCTGTGGGCAGGGACACCCCGGACACGGCCACCGGAGTATAGAACGCCTCTAGGCCCAGTGCGTCTTGGAACGGGAAGTCAATAATCGCACCGTTGAGCAAAGACAGGGTGCCAAACTCAACATTGTAGACGCTGTTGCGATTGGTGCGGCGTTCGCTGCGCAGGTTCACGCCATCGAGGGTTAAGGTGCCGGTGGTCGCAATACCGTAGTCACCCACAAAAATCTTGGGGAAGTTGTCGGAGTTGGTCGTGGTGGCGTTCGGGTTTTGACGGAACACAATCGCGCCGTCGCCCGCGTCCAGCACCTGGGATGATTGCCCGCAGGAGACTGCGTAAAAACCGTTGCAGCCAATAAAGCCGGAAGCATCACTGCTCCCAGCTGGCAGGGCAGACAATTCGAACAACATCGCTCCACCGTTGGTTCTAATGTTGCCTGGACGAACGTCGCTGGAAGGCCCACCGAAACTCACCACCGAGTTCGTCATCTGGAAGGCCGCGCCACGATAGACAAAGCCGCCACCATTCGTTTCAATGGTGGCATCAGAGATAGTCAACTCACCATCGCGAGACCCCGAAAGAGACCCGTTTACAAATGGCTCCAGAGTGTCAGAAGCTCTGACAGCAACCGTCAGTTCTCCACTGGTGCTGGTGATGTTTGCATTTATCCGAACACTGCCAGTTGACCCAAGGCTAAGTGTAGCATCTCCACCAGCCGTCTTGCTGATCTGGCTATTCACGATAGTTTGTGCGTCATCTCCGGTGCTAACAAGGGTCATGTTTGTCCCGGCATTGAGAGCGCTTTCGACAGTGGAAGCACTGACGAACTCAGTATCACCAGACACAGCGTCACGGTTAGTTACGTAGAGCGTTTCAGGGTCGAGCAACCACATGCCGCCTTGACCCGCAGATACGTAGCCATCGGGCAGGTGCAGAGTGCCCGCTGAAGAGGTTTCAATGAAGCCGCCAGTGCCATCGCCCGAACCGAACGCCAGAATTTTGCCGCTGGTAATGGTGGCGACGTCGGACCACAGGATGATCTTGCCGCCATCGGCATCGCCATCGCCGTTGTCGGTGGCTGAGGCGTTTATAGTGGTGGCGCTATCGACCATCACGGTGGCAGCGGTCGCTATTTCGTAATCCTCGCGGACTTCTTCACCCACTGGGAATAGGTCGCTGATTTCCTGTCCCCCCAAATAGTCACCGCCAATCAGGATGGTGCCGCCGCCATTGGTTCCAGAGGTATCAATCGTAGCCCCTGCGATTTGGATATCTTCGCCGGTAATTTCGATAGTACCGGGCCGCATGGCGGGTCGCAGTGAGGTAGTGACGGCAGTTGCTCTAATTTGGCCGCTGACGCGCACGGTTTGGGGTGGTGCAGCGGCGGGGCGGCTGGTGGCGGTTTGCGCGCCCAGAATGATCTTGCCATCACGCATACCCACTGAGTTAGCTTCGATGACGCCCGTGTTATTGATCACGGAATTAACCGCCGTACGGGCGGTAGCGGCGGTCAAGGCCACCGTGCCGCCGTTGGCGCTAATCGTGCCTTCATTCGCGACCAGATCGGCCATGACTTCACCGGTGGCCACGTCAATGACTTCTTCGGTAATCTCATCGCCAATGGCCAAGCTAACCAAGCCGTCGCCATACAGATCGAGGGCAAAGGTGTTGCCGGAGGCCAATGAGACCGTGCCAAAACGGGCAGTAATGACTCCGCTGTTTCGCACACCGGGAGCCACAAAAGCCGCTAAGCCATGGTCACGCACCGACACCGTGCCTTCATTGATCACGGAAGCAGCGAGGTTGCCGGGCAAGTTGAAGCTCAGTTCACCACGCATAAAGGCGTCGTTGCCGATATCCGCCGTGCTGGCTACCAAACCACCCACGTCCACGCGCGAACCATGACTGAACACAATCCCATCGGGATTGACGATAGCGATATTGCCGTTGGAGTTGAGTGTACCCGCAATCACGCTGGGGTTTTGGGAGCCGACGACGCGGTTGAGTGCCCAAGCGTCAATATCGGGCTGCACAAAAGTAGTGGTTTCCCCGGCGTCGATATCAAAGCTACCCCATTCCAACACCACATTTTGACTGTGCTGGTTGACCACCAATGTGCTGGGCTCAGGGGTGGTGATGGTGGCATCCCCAGCCACCACTTGGCCATCTTGTGGGTTGGCGCTGGCGGCGCTGGCCATTAGCAGCAAGGCCAAGCCAGCACTGGTGAGGGCGGTGCTATTGTGCAGGGTGCGTTTTACCGAAACCATTAACCTAAACTCCTCTTAAAACTGTGCCGACAGGCTGAAAAACCCCTGCCAATCATCATCCACCGCGATGCTATCGGGGGTGTTGAGCGGCTTGGCGGCGGTAATGTCAAAATTCATGCGCCCAATGCCAAATCGCGCACCAAACCCGGCTGAAGAAGCCGTGTCAGAGGACGGGGTGCCCAACGGGGCATCAATATTGCCGATCCGGCCTGCGTCGGCGAAGGCGTAGAGTTGGGTGTAATCAAGGCCCAGCCCTTGGGTGAGTTCACCCGCCGGGACATTGTAGCGCAATTCCACCATGCCCTTGACGCAGGTGTCACCAGTGATGATCGAGCTGTCATAGCCGCGTCCGTACTGCGCCCCGCCGAAACCACATTCTTGCGACGACAATAGCGGGTCATTGGTCCACTGACCAAACACGCCGCCATGCAGGCTGAATCCGTTCCCCAAGGCTTGGGTGCGCGACAGTTCCAGCGTGGCCCGGAAAAAATCGACTTTGCCGGGGGTGCGGGACGCGTTGGGATTGCTATTGGTAGTTGATCCCAGCCCTTCAATCCCTTTGTGGAAGGCCAAGCGCACTTGGTTGGTGCCGTTGTACTGGTCGGCATTGTCAAAGGCCAATTCCGCCCGCAGGATACGCAGGCGGTCCTCAGACGCGGTGCCAGCAAAGTTGGTCGATTCTGAGTTTTTAAGATCAAAGGCCAGTGTACCAGTCAGGTTGCGTGACCGGGTACGGATAAACGGGTACGAGAGGGCGAACGACGCATTGAAACCTTCAGTTTCATAGTCGAGCGCGGTCAGCACCGCGCTGTCCGGGTCGCCTTGGCTGTAGTTGGCATCAAAAGAAAAGCGTAGACCGCTGGCATTGAGCACTTGGTCATAGCCCAAAAACACGTAAGCCAACTCTGGTCGGGTATCATCGTCAGCCGGACCGGCCAATGTCAGACCACCACTGATCTGCTCATTGAAGCCCAACAGATTATTGACCTGCCCAGAGACGGTGAATTGCAGTGGGCCGCTGGCGTCTGAGCCACGATTATCAAGCCGCAAGCCCCAGCCGCCTTGGTCTTCGCTGTTGGTCAGGGTCAACGTACTGGCGGCAGGGGTGGTAGGTGAAGCTGACAGGTTCGATTGCACCGATAGGCCAGGAATATCGTTGGCCAGCAGCATTTCTCGTTCAAGCTGATCCGCATTGAGCGGGCGCGAAGCTTCCACGTTACGGGCGTGACCGTCTAGCAAGCGTTGCCGGGAGCCAAGGTTTTCGGGGAGCGCCACCCGGTCCACATAGCCTTCGATCACTTGCAGTGTGATGACCGCCCCGCTGGGTTCCAGCTCTTGGGGCGGCACAATGGCCCGTGACAGCAAGAAGCCGTTATCGCCGTAGAAGGCGGTCAACGCCGCTGCCGCCTGAAACACGTCCAGCAAAGTACCGTTCTGATCCTGAAACGGCTGCACCACAGCTTGCAGCGCTTCACTAGAGAAAGCCGTGACACCGCTTATCCGAAAGCCCGTGATACTCAGCGGTATCTGTGCCGCTTGTGCGGGCGGGACGGTACTTTCTAGGCCTTGCCGCAACGTTGGCTGCGCCCGCGGGGCTTCAAGTCGCTCAAACCGACTCTCGGTGCGTCCTGGCTCCACCGCGCCGGGGATGGTTTGCGCCATTGCGGTCGTTGTCCACAGCACCACGGCAACCAGACAGATGCCTGTCCGAGACAAGCCAGTATTTCCGTTCACCACTCACGCTCCTCAAAAATGTCCTGGCAACTATACTTTTGCCTTAAAAATCCGATTTCCGCCGGTCAGCACATCGACCATTGCAGTTGCCAACAAACGTGCCAAAACGCATAGCCTTCAAAACGCGCAGTTGTCAGCAGCTCGGTTAGAAGTGTTCCCTTATGGACAGGTCAACGGACCTGAGTCCGGTCAAGTGGAGCATTCAAGAAAAAGGCGAGCATTCACACCTTCATGTTGCAAAAAAAGCGCGGAGGCTTGGAGCTCCGCGCCTTCCGACAAGACGGGTTGGGCTTTGTCAGATCTTCGCTGAAGTGACCTGCGACAGTAAAAAATCTCGCACTTTCGGTACTTTCTTCCAGCCGCTCAAAACAAAGCGTCCCTCAACAAGACGTTCCAGGGCCAGTTCCTGCTCATGTTCGAAGTAGAGGCCGTGATCATCAAAAATGCGGACAAGCAATGGAAAAGTCGCATTCTTATCGAGGTTCGGGATTTCAAAAGAGATGCTGACCGGGTCCGTCAACTCGTCGGGAAAGATGTGACGAAGATAGGTGCTGACAGAACGGCGGGTCCAGACATTGTAGACTTGGCCAATTTCTTTTTCGAAATCCTTCACGTTGTCCGGTGCCCAACAAACGTCGCGTTCCCATTGAACCAAATCGACAAATTCATTGAAAGCCATAAATGGCTTCGCTGGCGAGCAAAACGTCTTCAGATTGGCAGGTGATCTTTGATAAGAAATCATGGGTACATCCTCTTGGTTGAGGACAGCCAAGTTCATCAAATAAGATGATTCTTTCAGAGACGGGGCTCCGTCCTGCCAGGGCCGTAGTTGTAAAGAAGTCTAGCGAGATCCCGCTAAAATACCGCGCAACTCATGGGCATTGGAGATTCCAAGCTTGGACTTGACGTTCGCCCACACGTCGAACGCCCTGGACCTTTGAATACCGATTTTCTGTCCGGCGGCCTGAACGCTGTCACCGGCACAGATGGCATCGAATATCTGGCGTTCTTGAACAGTCAACAGCCCCAAAGCATAACTTGTGGTTTCGCGGTATCGGCCGTTCCCGAGCTGGAAACGAAGAAGCCAGTAGCGTTCTTTCTTTTCTTTATAGAGCGGATCAATCTCAAACGGTGACGCTTGAACAGCGACCGTACTATCGGTTGCTTCATGACGAGGCATATCGGGCATCAACTGAGCCTGGGATCCGGTAATTTCCACGTTGTGAGCTAAACTGACTCGCCTAGACGGACCAGAAAATCGGACCACTCCCTGCGCTTGAAGATCCTGAAACGCATCGTTGGAAAGATACAGATCCCCGGAATGTGTCACGATACAGGTCGGCACCGCACTGTCGGATAAGCTATTCAGCGCAGCCTGCCCAGCTTGCCGGCACCGGATCACATGTTGGCTGGACTGCCACGCTTCGCGGAGCACCGAAGCATGGGTGTTACAGTAGTCCAAAAGGGTTTTGCTATCATCCGTGTCATAGTGTTCGAGAAACAGATTTATCGCTGTCCAATGCCCTGGAAAACGGTCCAATTCGAAAGCCACCGTGTCTCGCAATCCCCCCGCTTCCAACCAATCAAAAAAAAGGCGATCAGACGCTTCTGCGGGGTGGCAAATCGTCGACATAATGGTTGGGAGGTGCGGGTGATGTGACACTTGGGCCGCCGCCCAAGGATCAATTGTTCTAAGCTCTTCGAGGTAATAAACAACGGCTTCAAGCGGAAAACCCTGGATTAGAGGCGAATGATATTCGCGTTCCAAGGCATCATCATTCACAATCTGGCAGGTCTTTCGATCCCGTAAGGTGATGATTGCCGCTTTGGCAGGGGTCACACCAATAACATGCTGAAGAACCTGCTGCCATTTTTCTGGATTGCGAACCGCTTGAAAAACCAACCGAACCAATTCTGAGTCTAAGGTCTTCATGATATTCCCAACTCAAAAAACGGCTTTGGCAATGGAACGCACCCCACGTTGGAATTAAAAAATCACACCGCATTCAGAAAGCATACATCATGCCAAAATGAAGAAAAGTACTATTCGGCCCCTTCTTCCTCGGTCAGTTCGACTAAGCGGGCCGCTTGGTGCATGCGTTCGTGCAAGATACAAACCACAATAATCTCGTCTTCGGTTGGCTGCCGCCAGTAAATCCGATGGTGTTGGCAATGAGTGACAAACCCTTCGACGCCCAACTCAAAAGGGATGGCGCGCGGCACCAACGGTGGCAAGCTCTCACAAGCCGAGAAGAGGCTGCTCACATAGTCGTCAGCTTGCTGATCGCCCCAAGTATCCTGTGTATATTCAAAAATGTCGTCAAGCGCCCGCAGCGCGGCAGGCATGTAGCGGATACGGCTCATGCTTTGCTGGTTTTACGGCGTTCCTTGAAGCTATCGAAGTTCATTTCGACCGCCTCACTGTCTGGCTGCGCGAAGGCGTCCTGCAGGGTGGCTTTAAGTTTGGCAAAGGCGCGTTGCTCTTCCCGCTCGCGATCACGACGGATCAGGTCGCGCACATACTCCGACGCGTTGTCATAGTCCCCTTCCACCCCCACACGGGTGGTGACAAACTCGGTTAAGGGGGTCGTAAGCCGCACAGATAGGTTCATAGGTTTGGGCATCAAGAAATACTCCTCGTGCAGATTATACAGGAATATCTGGCTTGAGCAAGAATTTGGGCTACCAATACGACCTACGCTAAACCGACATCCAGCCCAGTCCTGCACTGCCTCTCAAAGGTGTTCCATCCAGAAACCAGCTGCCCAGCCAACTGGTTTTCGTCCGCTCCAGTATCGCGGTTAAGCCGGTATATGAGCGTCAATTCCGGTGTTCCATCGACCAGATCTTGGTAGGTGGGGCGCTCTTGGAAGACGAAGGACCACAACTTTTCAGTTTTCTCTTTGGTGGGCGCGTTCATGATGTGTTTTGTTGGGTGTTCCATCAGTTTTTTGGCGATGTCGAAATAGGCATCGATCTCGTCCTCACGTACCCCGGTAGACTGCAGCTGTTGCCGTGCGGTTTTGATAGTCCCTTCCAGATCTTCGATCTGTGCCTCAAGCTTTCCCTGGACGACTGCAGACTTGCTGCTGGCAATCTTGTCGACTAAGGACGCTTGTCGTTGTTGTGTGGCTGAAATGTGTTGGCAGATTTGAACCCCATCCTGCTTGCGGGAACGGTTTTTCTGGATCCAAACATCTCGCACCACCTCACGAAACAGCGGTAAGAACCCCGGCTTGGCCTGCAGACTGTCCAAATAGTTGCCTACCGTCTTTTCGAACACCTTTTGGCTGACCCCAAAGTACTTGTGACCTCGGTTGCAGTGAAAATATCCAAAGTAGTTTCCCGACTTACCCTTGGAGCGGGACGCCACCAGTGGTCTTTCACATTTTGGACAAGCCACCACGTGGCGCAGCAAAAATTCTGGATTGTGGCGATGGTTGCCCTGTTCCGCGCGCGTTTCTTTAATCTCAAGGGGTCCGTCTCTCAGTTTGACGATTTTCAAGGTGCCTCTGTTGGCTCGATTGAAGAGATCGATTGAAATGAGTGGTCATGACCGGTTTATCTTGGTTCCAGCGTTCGCATCGCACGCCGCAATAGATCGTCTTTTCAATGTAACGGTTAAGCTGTTTGACATCGAGCAGTTTACCTCCGGTCTGACCAACAACTCGGCGGGTCTCCTCGTCGTAGATGTTCATCGACCGGGACCGGTACCCCATAGCATTAATCGCCTCACAAATCGCGTCGTCGTGCCAGCCGCCATCGGCTTTGAGCTCAAACATCCGAACAATCCACGGACCTTCGACGTCATGCGGGATCATGATCGTTTTCTTTTTGCCGTCTTCTGTGACGATTTTTTGATTTTCGTAGCCAAAGTTGGCAGACTGGCATTGGTAACCGTCACGGGTCAATTGGATCTGCTGTCCGATAGTGCGCGTGAGGATGTCTGACGCCTCTGCGCGGGCTTTTTCGGCCATAAATATCTCTGCATAGTGACTGGGCGACTCCATCGCCCATTGGTACTCCACGCCCAGATGTTCCAGACGATTGCGCTCAGGTTGAATAATCCCGGTGGTGTCGACCAGCCGTACGTTGAGTCCACGCAATCGGCGTTTTAGCTGCAAATAGATCTCGGTTCCACCCCGTGTGAACCGATCTATGTCACCGACGATAACGGCATCTATGTCCCGGTTTTCATCCAGGAAAGTGAACGAGACTGTGCGGAATTTTGTGCCCCGGCGTGGTAACCCCCTGATGAGGAGACCCACGTATGAGCATCGACAAAGACCTTCTGGACCGCCTGATGGAAGGGCGGTCGCCCGGCGATCTTTTTGGCAAGACGGGCATACTTTCTGAACTGACGAAGGCGCTGGCCGAGCGGGCGCTGAGCACCGAGTTAGACGTTCATTTGGACGAGGAAGGCACCGACGAGGTTCCTGCAGGTCAAGTCCAAGTGGCCAACCGCCGGAACGGACGTAGCCAAAAGACGGTGACCACCGACAGCGGAAAGGTTGTCCTCGACATCCCACGCGACCGCAATGGCACCTTCGACCCGCTGTTGATCGCCAAGTACCAGCGCCGGTTTCCGGAATTCGATCGCAAGATCGTCAGCATGTATGCGCGCGGCATGACCACCCGTGAGATCCAGGGTCACATCGAGGAAATCTACGGCGTCGAGGCATCCCCCAGCCTGATCTCAGCGATCACCGACGCCGTCATGGACGAGGTCACCGCGTGGCAAAATCGCCCGCTGGAACCCTGCTATCCAGTCGTCTTCATGGACGCGATCCGGGTCAATATCCGCAGCGATGGGGCGGTACCGAACAAGGCGGTTTTCGTGGCGCTGGCGATCCTGCCAGACGGTACGCGGGACGTTCTGGGGCTGTGGTTTCAGGCCAATGAGGGCGCCAAATTCTGGGCAAAGGTCCTGAACGATCTACGCAACCGAGGTGTCCAGGACATCCTGATTGCCGTGGTGGACGGCCTCAAGGGCTTCCCACAGGCCATCGAGGCGGCCTTTCCCCAGACCCAGGTCCAGACCTGCATCGTTCACCTGCTGCGCCATTCCATGAGTTTCGCCAGCTACAAGGATCGCAAGGCCGTGGCCTCCGCCCTGAAGGCCGTCTACACCGCTGTCGACGCCGAGGCGGCAGAGGCCGCACTGGTCGATTTCGAGGACAGCGATCTGGCCCGGCAATACCCTGCCATCGCACCCAGCTGGCGGCGGGCCTGGAACGAAGTCATCCCCTTCCTCGACTATCCGCCCGAGGTGCGGAGGCTGATCTACACCACAAACGCTATCGAGGCGCTCAACTCGAAAATCCGCCGCGCCGTCCGAACCCGCGGCCACTTCCCCAGCGATGATGCAGCCGCGAAGTTGATCTATCTTGCGCTGAATGCTACTTCTCAAGAGTGGAAACGCTCAGTGCGTGAATGGCACGCTGTCAAAAGCCAGTTTGCAATCATGTTCGAAGACCGCTTCCCAATGGCGTAACAAAATGCGCCTGGGCACAAAATTCCGCACAGTCTCGGCCGGATCAGTTACAGACGGCAGAAAACTGAGGATGATGGGGGCGTTCTAATAGACATTCCTATCCATCCTGAGCTTCGTGCTGTGCTTGATATCTGTCCGAAAGATGCCTTCACATTTCTCGAGACACAAAATGGAAAAAGTCGCTCTCCAAACGGGCTGGGAAACATGATGCGCGAGTGGTGTAATGAAGCGGGCCTTCCGAACTGTTCCTCTCATGGGCTCAGGAAAGTAATTGCAAGACGGGTGGCCGAAGCGGGCGCGTCTCCTCATGAGATCATGGCCGTCACCGGGCATTTGACGCTTGCAGAGGTGACCCGCTACACAATGGATGCTAATCGCCCAGTTTTAGCCGATGGCGCCATTGAGAAGCTAAAATAGAACGATCATAGAACAATGTATTGGCGAACCCTTGTGGTAGGTTCGCCGATATGCATTCAAGTCATTGAAAAGATGCACGAAAAATACGGGGTGGCGAATGCGGTGGGAATGCAATGTTTACTTACTTTCAAACACTTAAACCGGCGAACCCGCCCACTTCACCCCCTTGCAAGCAAATAAATAAATTTTGCCATGACGAACCCAAAATTACTTCTCAAGTTTCTCCAAGATTTTTTCCGCGCTGATAAGCTTTGGCTTAGGTTTCATGTCAGGCCGCGGCATTCAAGTATTGGTTCTGGGTATCATAGGCCTCGGGCAGGGTCCGCAGGCCATGTGATGAGTGTGGCCGCTTTTCGTTGTATTCACTGATCCAAGTGCCGATCCCGTTGCGGGCGTCCGATCCGGTCTCGAATACGTTCAGGTATGGGTTCGCGCAGCGGAGCGGAAAAACGACTCCACTCATAGAGTTTCGCCGTGACAAGACCTTTTGAGCGACGCGTTCATTCCTTGGAGGCAAGCATGCCTTGACTACGCTGCATCGAACTCGTCCAAGCGAGTGGTGCCAAGCCGGGCCGCCGCTCTCAATGGCATTCAACAGACATGATATTGAAAAGGAACATATTTTCCATTTGCTCTCTTCACCTTGCCGTAAAGCTGTGTGCAAGATTGGGCCACGCCGAGATTCATGGCAAAATGCCCGACGCGATGTATTGAATTTGTGGCATAGAGAATATGATTGCCGAGACAAGAAAACGACAGGCCGACGCGACCCCACACGCAGCATCGCTGATTGAGGGAATGCGGGATTTTGGATATACCTTGGAGACGGCAATGGCTGACGTCATCGACAATTCGGTGACGGCAAAGGCCTCCAAGGTGGAAATACTCGCTGAAACGGCGACGGACGAACCGTGGATCGCGATCGTCGACAACGGGGCAGGCATGACTGAACCCGAATTGATCGAGGCGATGCGGCCGGGCACGAAGAACCCGCTTCAGGAACGCGAAGGGCATGATCTCGGGCGGTTCGGGCTGGGTTTGAAAAGTGCGAGTTTCTCGCAATGTCGGCAATTGACAGTCATTACCAGAAAAGATGGCCTGACGTCCGCTGCAACTTGGGACCTCGACAAGGTCGCTAAGACCAACGACTGGCGGGTCGACCTTGAAGATAACCTGACTGACATTCCCGGGGTATCGCGACTACCGGAGACGGGGACAATTGTTCTCTGGCGCAAACTTGACCGTCTCTCGACCAATTTCCGGCACGACACCACCAAACGTTCCGCCGAGATCAACAAGGCCATCTCCGGGGCGGAGCGGCACCTGAGGCTCTGCTTTCACCGATACATGGAAGGCAGCAAGCCTGCTCTGCGCATCTTGCTTAACGAACGGAAGCTGTCTCCGATCGATCCCTTCGCGACGGATCATCCCGCTACGCAGCCCGGGCCGGAAGAGCCCTTGCCATTGCTGAACGGCGAGGTCGTGACCCAATGTTTCACGTTGCCGCATCACAAAATGATGTCGAAGTCGGAATGGGAAAATCTGGGGGGGGGCTGAGGGCCATCTGCGGTCACAGGGCTTCTATATCTATCGCGAACGTCGTCTGATAATCGCCGGCAGTTGGCTGGGGCTTGCGCGCCAGACGGAGCTGACAAAGCTGGCGCGGGTTCGTATCGACATCCCGAACACAATGGATTCCGACTGGAAGATCGATGTTCGGAAAGCTTCGGCGCAGATGCCGCCGGTGGTTCGTGAACGGCTGCGCAAGATCGTGGAACGCCTTCAGGGTACGTCGAAACGCACCTACCAGCGTCGAGGCCGCAAGTTGGTTTCGGAGGAATACCTCCCGCTTTGGAACCGCATCCAGAAGGACGGCGGCATC
The DNA here is from genome assembly GCF_030548265.1 of Marinovum sp. 2_MG-2023. Classification (NCBI taxonomy): domain Bacteria; kingdom Pseudomonadati; phylum Pseudomonadota; class Alphaproteobacteria; order Rhodobacterales; family Roseobacteraceae; genus Marinovum; species Marinovum sp. 2_MG-2023. The sequence continues at coordinate 13,508 of NZ_JAUOSD010000042.1, forward strand.
GTCTACCGTCCGAACGTCGAGCACCCTTCGATCACCGGTTTTGCCGCGGCCTTGCCGGAAGAGTTCCGGCATGGTTTCCAGACTTGCATCAACCTCATCGGCAGAGGTCTGCCCATTGCAGCGTTGCATGCAGACATGCTTGGCGGCGCAGAGGACGTGACATCGGACGAGAGCGATTTCGCAGACCTGGCCGACTCGGCAGAGTTGGCCATTCGGGCGCTTCTGGCTTCCAGCATGACAGGAAATGACGTGGTGCGGGCGCTATGCTCGACGGAGCCGTTCATCCACCACAAGGACGCGATTCGACGGCTTGTCGAAGACATGGAACAAGGAGAACCCTCGTGACCGCACAGCTCAAACATCTTGATGATGTCGTATCGCAATCACTGGCTCATCAGCGTAAGAGCGGGGCGGAACTGCGGTCCTTCATCATCACTATGAACGCGGCGCTGAACGTCAATGCCTCCCCAGAAGCGCTGGAACAACTAGCGCGCGACATCGAAGAGCGCTTCGGGATCACCATGGGGCTTGGCGCAATGGTCGATGACGGGGACTTCCGTCCTTGGCTGGACGAGGCGAAGGCATCCATCGTGACCTGCCCCCTGCTGGTCCCTCATTCATAATGAGAGTCTGCAGGTTGAATCTGGGTATTCGGCTTCCGCGT
>NZ_JAUOSD010000043.1:0-13996 GCF_030548265.1 Marinovum sp. 2_MG-2023
GCTGCGCCCTATATCGCCGCCGCTGTTGTCGCGGTCGGGGTTGTCCTTGTGCGCCTGTCCGGGCGTCTGGGCGCGCCCATCCGACAAACGGTTGCGGCTGAATAGATCTGTGTGCCGCGCCGCCGGTTTCGGCAAAAATGCGGCGCGGTATCCCGGTTGATCAGGCTCTTATTGTTGCGCCCGTGCTGTCATCGCCTCGCCCAAGGCATCAGCCAGCGCCCGGACCCGCCTTGGTTGCGCGCGTCCGGGCGGAAACATCATCTGAAGCGGGTTCGCCGGGCAGGAATGATCCTGAAGCAATGCGATCAGCCGACCTGATGTCAGGTCTGGCTGCACATCGAGTTCCGATTTCAAAATGATGCCATGCCCCTCAAGCGCCCATTGCCGCACAAGCGATCCGTCGTTGACGATCTTGTTGCCGCGCACGGTGACGGTTTGCCGGGTCTTGTTGTCCGTTCCAAAACGCCAGACATTGTCCAGCGTCGTGCCAAAACGCATGACCATGCAATTGTGATGCGCAAGGTCGGCGGGGGTTTGGGGCGCACCATATTGCGCGATATAAGACGGCGCTGCACAAACGATCCGACGAAACCGGCCAAGACTGCGCGTGCGCAGGCTGCTGTCCGTCACCGTGCCAAACCGAATGGCCAGATCAAAACCCTGACCGACAATATCCACATAGCCATCGGACAGCGACAATTCGATTGAAATCGCCGGATGTTTCGCGGTGAAGGACGAGATCACTTTTGACAGGATGCTGCGGCCGATGTCGATGGGCGCGCTGATCCTGATCGGACCGGACAGGGTGTCCGCCCCAAGCCGGATGCGCGTTTCAAGATCCTCAAGCTCTGCCAACACGACCTTGGCCCCGCTTAGCAACGTGCGGCCTTCGTCGGTCAGGCTCAGGGATCGCGTCGTGCGGTTGAACAGCACAACGCCATAATGCGCCTCAAGCGCGGCCAATCGCTCCGAAACCGTGGTGGCCGAAAGCCCGGCCTCGCGCGCGGCGGCCACAAGGCTGCCTTTCTCAGAGATGGTCAGGAACAGGCGGATATTGTTGATCAGCATTATACCGGATTTCCGAATTATCATTTCGAATTTTGCCCGTTTATCCGAATTTACCCGCGCCGTATATGCGCATCAACACAACGGAAATTCAAAGGATCACCGAAATGCCCAATCTTTCACTTGTCGCCCATATCCGTGCCAAGGCCGATAAGGCCGAGCTGGTGAAAGACGAACTGCTGACGCTGATCCCGATCACCCGCACTGAACAGGGCTGCATCACCTACGATCTGTATCAGGATCACGCAGACCCTTCGTATTTCATGGTTTTTGAGGTTTGGGAGAGCCGCGAGGTATGGCAGGCGCATAAGACCGCCCCGCATCTGGCGGATTTTATGGCCGCGACAGACGGCGCCATTGCCGATTTTTCCGTCAATGAAATGTCGCAGATCGCCTGAGCGACGCTGACGCATTTGACCTCCCAAGACCACGAACCACAGGAGACAAAGCCATGAAAAAGATCAAAGCGCTGCATCCCATCAACGCGGCGGCCCAATCGCAGGGCACAAAACGCCCCGTGACGGCGCTGTCGCCGCATGATCTGACCGGTATCCGCAACAGCGGTTCGGCGGCAGCGGCTGTTGATCTGGCTGGTTGGTTGCGGCGGGTCTTGCGCAAGTAAAGACCACGTTCCCCATGCGCATGTCATCGTAACAGCGCCCCTCGTGCATTTTCACCTATTTCGCGGCAGCCGTGACGGCGCCGCATAGCCCCCCAAAATTGGAGACTTGAAATGAAAGCCATCGGCTATACCACAAACGGCGCCATTGATCGCGCGGATGCCCTGATCGACCTTGAGGTTGAAAAACCCACCGCGGCAGGTCACGACATTCTGGTCAGGGTTGCGGCCGTGTCGGTCAATCCTGTCGACACCAAAGTGCGCCTGAACCGCCCCGCCGAGGGGGACGCACCGGCGATCCTTGGCTGGGATGCGGTGGGCGAGGTTGTCGAAATCGGCGACGAGGTCACGCAGTTCCAGATTGGTGACAAGGTCTGGTACGCGGGCGCGATCAACCGTCCGGGCACCAATTCCGAATATCATCTGGTGGACGCCCGCATCGCCGCCCATGCGCCGAAATCCATTGACACATCGGCGGCGGCGGCCTTGCCGTTGACGACATTGACCGCGCAAGAGATGATTTTTGACCGCCTGAAAGTCACCGATCCGGTGCCGGGCGCGGCCAATGCCATTGTCATCATCGGCGGCGCGGGCGGCGTTGGCTCGATTGCGATTCAACTGTTGCGGCAGCAGACGGACCTGACGATCATCGCCACCGCATCCCGCCCGGAAACCCAAGCCTGGGTCAAGGAGCTGGGCGCACATCACGTTGTCGACCATTCCAAACCCCTGCCAGAGCAGATCGCCGCGCTGGGTATCGGCGCACCGGCGTTTGTGTTTTCGACCAATTTTTCCGACACTTATGTGCCGCAAATCGCCGAATTCATCGCGCCGCAGGGCCGGTTCGGGCTGATTGATGATCCCCAAAGCTTTGACATCATGCCGTTCAAAGGCAAGGCTGTGTCGATCCATTGGGAGCTGATGTTCACCCGGTCGTTGTTCACCACCGACGACATCGCACGTCAGGGCGAGATCCTGGAAACCGTGGCGGGTTTGATTGATGCCGGGAAGGTGCGTTCGACCGCAACCGAAAGCTTTGGCACGATCAACGCCGAAAACCTGAAGCGGGCGCATGCATTGATCGAAAGCGGCAAGGCCAAAGGTAAAATCACCCTCGAAGGTTTCTGAAACAAACCTGTGTCGGCCTGATGGCAACCGCTATCATGCCACGCGGATTGCGCAGAGATCCAGAAAAAGCCGGGTTTGCCCGGCGACCCGCGCCCGGTTTTCGTAATTCCGGGCGCGCTTTATATCATTGATATAAAGTGAATTTTTCTTGCACGCTGGTTGTTGCCACACCGGTTAACATCAATTGTGGTGGCCGTATTGATCCGGCCCCCGGTTGGCGTTCATGAATGATAACCAACGGAATATTTGATCTATACCCGATCCCGCACCGTATTAAGGTCAACACAGATCGGAGCCTATCGAGATGCAGCTTGTCCTCCTCTACCTCAGCACAGCCACAGTGTTTCTGTTGCTTGATGCGGTGATGCTGAAAACCGTCATGAAGCCGCTGTTTGAACAGCATATCGGGGATTGGCTTTTGGATGACATCCGGCTGCGTCCGGCAATTGTGTTTTATCTGTTTTATGTCGCGGGTGTGTTGTGGTTCGTATCATGGCCTGCGCTGCGCAATGGGGTGCACATCCATGCGTTGGTCGGTGGCGCGGTGCTGGGGGCGATGGCCTATGGCACCTATGAATTCACCAACTACGCGACCTTGCGCGATTGGTCGGTGAAAATGGTTGTTGCTGATGTGACCTGGGGCGCGGTGCTGACCGGGTTTTCGGCCTGGGCCGGGGTGACGCTGACGCGGGCCATAACCTAGAGTTTTCCGGTTCCTGTGAGCCGTGCCCTGTGACTGCGCCCCGTGTCGCGGAAAACCCCATGGTCCGGGACGCGCTCACAATAGCCCCCAGTTTCGATGAAAGTGTATCACACCATGGCCCCAGAAGTTGCCAAACCAGTTGACGTCCAGACCAAATCTGACCGGAACGTCGGCGCGCAAACGCCCGATGGACGGACCAAACTGCGGGCCATTGGCCTGCTTGTGCTGTTCCTGTTGCTGGTTGTCGGTGGCGGGTCGGCCATTGGCATCGCGACCCTGCCGGGAGAGTGGTATGAGGGCCTGATCAAACCGTCGTTCAACCCGCCAAACTGGGTTTTCGGGCCAGTCTGGACCGGGCTCTATGTGGCCATAGCGGTAGCTGGTTGGCGGACATGGCGACGCGACCGGGCGGGGGCGGCGATGAAGCTGTGGTTCGTGCAAATGCTGGCAAACTTCCTCTGGTCGCCGGTTTTCTTTGCGATGCAACGGATTGATCTGGCGCTTGGGATCATCCTGTTTCTTCTGGTGACCATCCTGGCCTTTCTCCTGATGTCATGGCGGCGGGACCGGCTGTCTGCCCTGTTGTTTGCGCCCTATGCGATTTGGGTCGGTTTTGCGACGGCCTTGAACGGCGCCATTCTGGCCTTGAACTGAGGTCCCCGCGATGACCAGAACATTGATTGTCGGGGCATCCGGCGGCATCGGCGGGGCATTGGTGACCCATCTGCAAACGCGTGGTGAAGACGTCACATCATTGTCGCGCAGCGCCGATGGGCTGGACCTTACCGATGCAGAAAGTGTCATGCAGGTGATGGGCCAATTGCATGGCAGTTACGACAGGATCATCGTGGCAACGGGGGCCTTGTCCGGCGATACACAAGGGCCGGAAAAGACGTTGAAATCGCTTGATCCGGGGGCAATCGCGGCACAATTTGCACTGAACGCCACCGGCCCGCTGCTGGTGCTGAAATATGCGCTGCGCCTGATGCCGCGCGATCGGCGGGCGGTCTTTGCGGCGCTGTCGGCGCGGGTCGGGTCGATTGGCGACAACCGGCTTGGCGGCTGGTATTCCTATCGCGCGTCCAAGGCCGCGTTGAACCAATTGATCCACACCGCCGCCATCGAAGTGGCGCGAAGCCATCGGCAGGCGATTTGCGTCGCCTTGCATCCGGGCACGGTTGCCACCGCGTTCACCCGCAACTACCGCAATCATGATTGCGTGACACCGGCCCAGGCGGCCGCGCGCTTGATCAACGTCACCGACGCCTTGGGCGTGGCGCAGACAGGTCAGTTTCTTGACTGGGCGGGCCAACCGGTGCCGTGGTGACGGGCGTGTTCAGCGAAAAATGCGATAGAACAGGGCAGGCGGCAACAGGCGACCAAAGCGGAAAAGCCAGGAAAACGGCGCCGGAAAGCTGGTTGAAAACCGCCTGCCACGCATCGCTGCCAGAACCTGTTCGGCTGCGACCTCGGGCGTTTGGATAAAGGGCATTTCGAAATCGTTCTTGTCACTCAGGCGGGTTTTGATGAACCCCGGATTGACCACCTGGACCTTGACCTCGGTGTCGCGCAGATCGGCGTAGATGTTTTCGCCCAGATGCATCAACGCGGCTTTGCTGGCACCATAGCCAATTGCACCGGGCAGGCCGCGAAAACCGGCCAGCGATCCAATCAGCACGATATGGCCCCGGTTGGCTTGGGCAAACTGGGGCGCAATATGCCCCAACACGCGCACCGCCCCCATGAAATTGACCTCGCACATTGCCGCGACTGCCGCCGCATCCCAGTTCCGGGCCTGTAGCGGGGTGTATTGCCCGGCGCAGTAAATCACACCGTCGATTGGGCCGACCTTGGCCACCGCCGCGGCAACGGCGTCGGGATCTGTCACGTCCAATTCTTGCGGGATGGCGTGGCGCAGGCCGGCGGCAAGCGTCGCCAACCGGTCGCCATTGCGCGCAGACAGGACCACCCGAACCTCGGCCCGGTCCAGCGCCTCCGCCAGAGCGCGCCCCAACCCCTCGCTCGCGCCAATGATCCAATAGGTCTTGCCCGCAAGGCTGGTCATGCGTGGGCCAATTCGACCTGCACAACATCCGTGCGCCCCGTGGCAAAGGTGGCGGTACAAATGTCGAGGTAATAGCGCCAGGTGCGCAGAAAGGCATCGCCATGCCCCAGCTTGCGGATACGTGCCTCTTGCGCCTGTAATTGTTCCGACCAGATCGCACAGGTGCGGGCATAATCCTGACCAAAGGCAAAATTGTCGCGCACCACCAGACCGGCCTTGCGGGCCTGATCGGCAATCATGGCATCCGACAACAGCAATCCACCGGGGAAGGTATGCTGGCGGATGAAATCCGAACTGGTGCGGTAGGTTTCGAAATTGGCGTCCTGTACCGTGATCGCCTGGACAACGGCGCGACCGCCCTCGGCCAGCCGGTTCTTGAGCGTGGCAAAATAGGTCGGCCAGTACCGCTGTCCGACGGCTTCGACCATTTCGATGGACACGATATTGTCGAATGTGCCGTCGCAGTCGCGATAGTCCTGCAACCGGATCTCGCCGCGCCCGTCGAGCCGGGCATCTGCATAGCCTTTCTGACTGGGCGAAATCGTCAGCCCGGTCACATGGCGCCCCGCATCAGCGGCGCGTTCCGCAAAACCGCCCCAGCCACAGCCGATTTCCATCACCCGTTCACCCGCAGTCAACCGATCCAGAATGCGGTCGTATTTGCGGTTTTGACCGCGCAACAGATCGTCGTCGTCCGCCTGAAACAACGCCGAGGAATAGGTCATGCTGGGGTCGAGCCACAGTTGGTAGAATTCATTGCCAACATCGTAATGGGCGCGAATGTTGCGCGACGATCCTTGCCGTGAATTGGCGCGCAGCACCTGATCGACCAGACGCATTTTCAGCCGGTTCCAGAAATTTCCATACACATAAGTGTCGAGATGGTCGAAATTGTGCAGCGCCACGGTGCTGAGATCGACAATCGACGGGCTGTCCCACAGGCCCGCGACATAGGTTTCCCCCAGACCGACATCGCCGCGTGTGGCCACGGCCGTCACCACCGACCAGTCATGCAATTGCAATTCCGCCTGGACGCCGCCGTTGCCAAAATCATAAATCTCGCCTTCTGGTGTCCGCAACCGAAGACTGCCAGAGTGGATGCCCTGGCAACTGTCCAGAAAATCGCGTTTCACTTTTTTGGTCAGAAACAGCATCAGCTTACCTCGTGTTTGGGGGGCGTGGGACGGGCGCGGAAACCCGCACCTTTCAGTTTCAGGCGCAGGGCCTGCCAATAGATCAATGCAATCGTGCGCAGCGCCCCGATGGGGCGGCGGATCAGGGCGGTCAGGATCGAAACATTGGTCAACGGAGCGCGTGGCCCGGTCAACGTGGCGACCAGACCACCCTCACCATTGCGAAAATCAATGCGGATCGCGATACGCTCCGGGAGGATCTGAAAATGAAACGCATAATCGCCGGCAACCTTCTGGAACGGGGACACATGCATCTGTTTGTTGATTGTGATCCGGTCATTGGGACCAATCGGCGACAGATCCGGGTTGGCGCAAAAATAGCTGTGCCGGTCGCCATAGGTGTTGTTCACCTCGGCAATCACGGCGCACAGCTGGTCCCCCTTCATCGCCAGCCAGAAGCTGACGGGGTTGAACACATAGCCAAGAACCCGGGGCTGGGTCAGGAGAAATATGTCGATGTCGCGCAGGCCGCGCTCTGTGAATATCGCTTGGGCCCAGGTGACGCCGGTGCCCTGACCGGGCGCGCCGCCGTGGTTGCGGTCATGTACCGAGGTCAGGTTGAAGCGGTTGCGCGAAAACAGGGCGGGGCCTGTGCGCGCCAACGGGTCAATCAGCACGTAGTCGACGCCATAGCGAAACGCATGTCCGGTCCCGCCGCGCCGGGCGTGGCTGGTTGTGGCGGCAATATGCTCTGGCGCGTGGGTCATGCGATCTGCCGGTCCATCAGGCGGGCAATTCGGACCGCGCTGGCAAATCCGTCTTCGTGAAATCCATGCCGGGTATAGGCGCCGGCAAACCATGTGTTGTTGCTGCCCTGCAAATCGCGCAGCGCCGATTGCGCCCGGATCGCGGCGCGGTCAAACACCGGATGGCGGAAAACCGTGCTGTCGTAAATCTTGTCCTCAGCCACGGCGCGCACCGGGTTCAGGGTCACGAACATCGGGTCGTCGTCGGGAATGCCCTGCAACCGGTTCATCCAATAAGTCACGCCCATGGCCGTGGTCTTTTGCGTGCTGTCGGCATTGTAGACCCAGCTGGACCAACACGCCCGGCGCTGAGGCATCAGGCGCGGATCGCAATGCAACACCGCATGATTGTCCTGATACCGGATAGCCGACAGGATTGCGGTTTCCTGTGTGGTGGGCTGTGCCAGCAGCCGAAGCGCCTGATCGGAATGGCAGGCAAGGATCACCTGATCAAAGGTTTCGGATGGCCGTCCGGCGACATGGACCACATTCTTTGAACCGTCGCGCGTAACCGAAGCCACAGGCGTTGCGGTCCGAATGGCCACGCCGCGCCCGCGCAGATGATGTTCCAACCGGCGCACGTACTCAATACTGCCGCCATCAACCGTCCACCATTGGTGCTGGCCGCCGGCGCTGAGCAGGGCATGATTTCGAAAGAACTGTACCAGCGTGCGCGCCGGAAAACCGGCAATTTCCTCGGGTGGGGTCGACCAGATGGCACCGCAGATCGGCAGCAGATAATACCGTCTGAACCACGATCCCAGTTGCAGATCATCAATCAGGTCCGCCACCGTCATGGCGTCGTCCGCTGCGGCGGCCTCGGCCTTGGCGTTGAATTTCGCGATGTCGCGCACCATGCGCAGGAACCCGGGCCGCATCAGATTGCGTTTCTGGCCCAGCAGACCCGCCAAATTGCGCAGCGCATATTCGACGTGGCCATTGTCGACGCTGGCGCCAAAGCTCATATCGCTTGGCTTGACCGGCACATCGAGCTCCATGAACATCCGCGTCAGGTGGGGATAATTGGCATAGTTGAATACAATGAACCCGGTATCGACCGGCTGATCGCCGTTGCGGCCCGCCATAACGGTGCGGGCATGCCCACCAAGGGCCGACGCGGCTTCGTACAATGTGACGGTGTGGTGGGGCGCCAAACGATAGGCCGCAGCAAGACCGGAAATTCCGCCGCCGATCACGGCGATGCGCTGCGGGCAAATGGGGTGGGCATCAAATGACATGGGCGCTCCTGTTTCTTTGATTACGATACGGCATGAAAAAACTTTCAGATCAAAAATGATCCAACTTTTCTTGTGGCACGTAATCAGGCTATGAATGACACAGCAACGTCCACGCTTTTACCAAACCGACGTCTTTGCCCGCCTGCGCAAGGCTTGCAAATCGGTGCAAACAGGGAACAGACCCGCGTGCCGAAACCGCCAGAGCCGTCATTCTCTGATCTGACTGTGTTGATGTTGGCCGTGCGCGACCAGCGCGACAGGGCGGCCTTTGGGCAGTTGTTCGACTATTTTGCGCCGCGTCTGAAAGGGGTCGCCATGCGGTCCGGTCTGGGCAGCGGCGCCGCCGAGGATGTCGCGCAGGAGGTCTTGCTGACTGTTTGGCGCAAGGCGGAGCAGTTCGATCCGCATCGCGCCCAGGTGTCGGCCTGGATTTTTCAGATCGCCCGCAACCGGCGCATTGATCTGGTGCGCAAGGAAAACCGCCCCGTGCCCGAAGAGATCAAGATCGCGGACGAGGTCGAAGACGACGCAGGCCAGATCGTGGCGATGGAGCAGGAGGCAGGGCAGCTGAAGCAGGCCCTTGACCGGCTGAAGCCCGCCCAGCGCGACCTGATCCAAAAGGCCTATCTGGGTGATCTGACCCACAAGGAAATCAGCGACCAGACCGGCCTTGCGCTGGGAACCGTCAAATCCCGCATCCGGCTGGGTCTTGAACGGTTGCGCCATGATTTAAAAGGATTGCGATAGATGTCGCAGATACATCACCATATCCCCGAGCCGATGTTGATGGCCTATGCGGCGGGAACGCTTGAGCATTCCTTTGCCCTGTTGGTTGCTGCGCATGTTTCCATGTGTGACGACTGTCGTTCCGCTTTGGGTGCGCATGAGGCCGTCGGCGGGGCGCTGCTGGAACAGCACCCCGAACAGGCGGTGTCGGCCAGGATGAAAGACGCGTTGTTTGCGCAGCTGGACGATACCCCAAAGCAAGAGCCCGAGGTGACCTATGGGCGGTCGGGTGTGTTTCCCGGCCCGGTCATGCAGGCGTTGAAAGGCCAGCCGCCACGCTGGAAATCGGTTGGCGGCGGGGTGCGGCAAACGCTTTTGCATGCCGATGCGGCGGGCAGCGTACGGTTGCTGTACATCGCCCCCGGCCGCGCTGTGCCCGATCATGGCCACAACGGTATAGAATTGACGCTGGTGTTGCAGGGCGCGTTCCGCGACGAGACCGGGCGTTTCGGCGTTGGCGATCTGGAAGTGGCGGATGACACGGTGGAACATACGCCCGTCGCAGAGCTGGGTGCGCCCTGTATCTGTCTGGCGGCAACCGATGCGCCGCTGCGATTCAACAGCCTGATCCCGCGCCTGTTGCAGCCCTTGCTGCGCATCTGAGACGTTAACACCCAACGCGACATGACACAGTTTGAAACGCGCCACGACGGTTGTCTGGCGCGTTTTTTTGCTGTTTGCGCGCGTCTCTTGTGGGGAGGAACGTGGTTAAATTTCCTATTATCGGAATTAAATGTAAAACACATGCCATTTATAGGATTAAATTTGACAGCTACGACCTGATTTGTGATGCCGGTCCCATAGGCAAACACTTAGGGGATGTGGTGCGATGGCGTGGCGAATTGGGGTCGATTCCGGTGGAACGTTCACGGATGTGTGCCTGATCGACGATGACAGGGGTGACCTGTCCATCTGGAAGGTCAGTTCAACCCCGGATGATCCGTCGCGCGGCATCGCGCAGGCCTTTGCCGAGGGGATCGAACGGGTCGGGGCGGATGTGGCCGATGTGTCTTTCTTTGGTCACGGCACCACCGTGGCGACAAATGCGCTGAGCTGCCTGCGATCACGATCGCAGGTGGCCCGGTGCAGGTGGATGAGGAAAATACCCGCGATTCCGCGTTGGGTTTGGTGCGCAGTCGCGGGCAAGCGCGGCGCATTCAGAAAATTGAAGCGCGACGGCTGGAGGGTCAGCGGCGATTGGATTTTGTCGGCCTGCCTTCGGCGTTCGATCTGTGCCCCGGCGCGGTATTCACCAGCGATTTTCTGGGCTTGGAACAGATGGATGGGGTTTGCCGCGTGACCGAAGCCGATTCGGCGCTGATGCTGAAAGAGCCGGGAAAATGCGCGATGCGCGTGGCTCTGAGTGCGGTTGAAGAGCGGTCCACCTACTACAGTTGGGTCGCAACTGATGAGGTTGGGGTGCTGTTCGACATCACGGGCACGCCCGCCAGTGGCGAGATCACATTTGCCGGGGTCGCGCCCTACACGCGCGCGATTGCGGGCGTGCGGATCTATCAGGCTGCCGAGGGTGCCGGGTTCGGGGCCGCTTCTGCCATTGGGTCCGTCGAGGCCATCGAAAGCTAAAGTGAATATGAAGTCACTGCCAGGGGGATAACTGCCGGCACATACGATTTCTGGCTCGTTCCGGTCGACGGAATCGGCGAGCCGGTGGCAACGCCTTCCGGACCTTTCACCGAAATAATCACCTAAGAAGGCACAAAAAAATGCCACCACCGACAGTCACGATCCCTACCACGGGGACCGATCCCAAAAGCACGAACACTAAAGGTGTTGAGGCGCAGATCAACGCCGCGCTTGAGGTCAACCACGACAATATCGAGGCGCACAAGGCCCGCATCGATAATCCGCATTCCGTCACCCCGGCCCAGATCGGCGCGGCCACCGCCGCGCAAGGCGAGAAAGCAGACAGCGCCTTGCAGCCGAGCGTCTTGGACATTGGCGGCACAGTTTCAACTGATTACGAGTTCGCCGGGATGTTCGGCACGTTCCATGTGCGCGGGTCCGCAACTGCTGGCGCGGGGACGCACAGGGCGTCAATCCAATATCGAACCTCGACCGATGGCGGGTCAACGTCGACCGGCTGGACCTATTTGCTCAACGCCAGCGGGCTGTCGGCGTCCACGGAATACAATTTCGCGATCACGGTCAACGAGACGTTCCCGGCAGACACGAACTGGGTCGAATTGCGATAGGACCATAGCAGATACACGGCGACGTCAGAGGTCGCGGCGGTTCTGGCCTATGGCGCGGTGCCGTCGTGACCGCGCCCACAGGGGATCTTGAACACGAACAGGCCGCACACAAGCGTTTAGCAGCCTTCGGCGGCGCACAAGTCTGAGGAAAATCCACATGGTAACACTCACGCTTAAGCGCGGGGCCACGTTCCGCACGCTGATGAAGCTCGGCTTCAATGTCCGCGACTACACGATTGCCAGCACTGTTTCGCGCCGGGGCCGCGAGATTTCCGACCTGACCACCCGCGTTGTGAATGAGGAGTTCGGTTGGGTCGAAATCGAAGCCGACGCGGCCACCACCGAAACATGGCCGACCAGCCTGTTGCGTATGGATATCCAATCTTCGCTCGGAGCCGAGGTCGTGCAGAGCGAAACCATTTTAATTGAAGTCAGAAGGGAAATCACCTGATGAACAATGAGATTATACAGTTCGGCGGCGGTCGGGTGGGCCTGGACGCTTACGAGGTCTATTCGGCGGTCGAAACGGACGCGGGGCGAACCCCGCTTTCGCGCGAGGAATGGGTCGCGCAATGGCAGGATGCGACCGCGCAGAAAGAGGCGGCAGAAACCGCACAGACGGCGGCAGAAACGGCCAAGACCGAAGCGGAAGCGGCTCAGGCGGCGGCAGAGACCGCGCGGGATAATGCCCAAGCCAAAGCGCGCACTACGGCGCTGTGGACGGATCTGTTTGCTATCTCAGGCAGTGTCGATAGAGAGGGTGCCGAAGTCCTGGACAGTGACACGGGCACGCACCTTGATGCCACGGCCACGGGCTACGACGGGCCGGTCGTCCCTAACGGGGGAGGTTATTCGTGGATTGACGCGTGGTCGCGGTGGTCGCGCACCGGCGACACATTTGCATCGTCAAAGGCAGACAAAACATCTCTTGAGACAGAGATCGCGGCGCGCGCGACTGGTGATGCCGAGGCGGCGGCGGCGGTGGCTGCTGAGGCCGTTGCGCGACGCGAAACAGATCGTGCCGTTGCCGAGCTTGCAGCGCCGATGGGTCAGCGCGACAGTTTTGGGCACGGTATTTGGTTGCCATTTTATGACCAGAGTGGCGCGGTATCGACTGCAATTTTGCGCGATGGCTTTGGCGTCACAAAGCTGGTTGACCTGTGGCAATATTTTGATCGCGAGGGCCCATCTGACTACCTTTTCCCGTTCCATGACGACGATGGGAATGTGTCGTTTTCACCGCTGCGATCTGGCGGTGTTTATGCCCGTCGATTTGAAGTGCCAGTTAGTGACAGCGCGTCTCGCGAAGGGCCACACGGCATCACGCCCATCGCCTATGATAGCGACGGCAATATCGCGGTCGGCGTGACGGCCGAGGGGTATGCGTACACGCATGATGCGTACCTGTGCGATGTTCACACCTATGCCAGCCGGGACCGGCGCGCGGAATTGATCGGGGCGGTGCAGTGAAGGTTTCAGACACGCTGCTGCAACAGGGCAGGGCGTTGGAATGGTTGACCAGCGCCGTGATCCTGATTTTCGCGATCACTCTGGCGCTGCCTGGTGACACGCTGGCGACATCATCCGCGTTCATGGCGTTTCGCGTCTTGGGCGCGGAAGAGGCCACAATGGCTGTGCCTCTGACGATCATCGGCTCGATGCGCATGGCGGGGCTGTGGATCAATGGCAACTGGCAACGATCCCCTTTGCTGCGCTGCATCGGCGCTGTTTTTGGGGCGGGGTTGTTTGCGTGGTTGGCGATGTTGTTTTCAGTGCCGTATCTGTCCGGCCAAACCGCCGCTCTCACCACCGGTGTCGGCACCTACCTGGTGCTGGCGCTATTCGATATCCTCGCTGCCTATAGGTCCGCTGCCGATGTTGCAAATTCTCAACGGCATTGATGCCGAAGCATGGGCCGGAATCGCCGGCGTATTGGTCGGTGTTGGCGGTGCCATTGCAGCGGTACGCAAGGGCGTTCGAAAGTTACCAGAAGACGTTGGAACGGTGGATGCGAATCCGCCGAGGCTCGATGATGTTTTGCAGGAGGCGCGCCGCGCTACTGGCGCGCTGGCCCGTGTGGGTGATCGGCTGGAAGATATTGATCGCCGCACAGAGAGGACAGCGGCGGATGTGCGGGTGCTGTTGGATCGGCGGTAGCGGGCGTATTTTGTTGAAAAACTCTTGTTGATTTGACGGCTCATGGCTGATTCAATTTCTCTATGGCAGCGGGGGATTGAATG
>NZ_JAUOSD010000044.1:0-13372 GCF_030548265.1 Marinovum sp. 2_MG-2023
CGAAAAGCCTGACCTCAAAGGCGCTTGCGCCGAATTTGGAAGTCCCAGTTCTGCATTCGCAAACGTCAGTTTTTCAATAGAATCGGCCGTCACCGCCGCCCCAGCCTTCCCAACCGGGCCAGTTGAGCCAGCATTTGAGACCCTGCCCCCGGTGACCCAGTGCCGCTTGCCTGACCCGTCTGTCCCATTCCTTGCCGCACAGGCATCTGCTGCACACCAAAAAACTGCCGCGCCCTGAGGGCTGCGTATTCGGCGCCACTGGCACCGCCGATCAGATAGCGGTTGTAGGCTTGCTGGCTGCCCATGGCAGCGCGGGCGAAGCTGTAGCCGCCGCCGAGCCCACCGGAGAGGGCGGGCATCATGATGTTGCCGGAGATCGCACGGACGATGAAGGGTGTTGCGATTATGAACCCTTTGGCCATGAGCACCATCATGAAGAAGGGGATGAGCGCGCCGATATTTGAGGCCCCTTCCGGGTCGCCAAGCTCACCGATCAGAGCGGAAGAGACGCCAGTGATCGTTGCGAACACACCTGCCACGACGATGGGGTAGAGCGCGAAGGAGATAAGCGCGGATAACCAGCGCGCGAAATAATCCTTGGTGACCTCGAAGAGGGTCAGGAATATCATCACCGGTGCGATCCCGATCAGGAGCGCGATCATCAGGCGGGATGCCACAAGAATGAAGGCGGCCAGACCGCCAAGGATTGAGAGCAAGAGGACCCCGACAATGTCGAGCATGGCGCCAGCCATCCAGTTCAACTCGGACCCGGCAGCGTTCAGATAGTCGCCCAGCTCCGCGATCAGCCGGTCGAATTCTTCGGCGAAAGTTCCAGAGGGCCCCGGACTGCCGCCGCCGACGGAGGCCACCAGCGCGCCCGCGATACTGTCGATCCCATAGAGAATGGCAGATGAGAACGCGTTGAACTGCATCCAATTGGTCGCGAATATCCCGATGAGCCCGATCTTGACCGCGAGCCAGAAGGCTGTGTGCCCATCCATGGCCCGATATTGATAGATCATGTTGATGCCGACGAGGATCACCACCAGCGTTGTCCCCAAAACCAGGAGCGTGCCGACTGTTGCCGCAACGGACCCGAACTGGGTTTCCGCCGCGGTGTCGAGATAGCCCTGGGAGGTTTCAACGAAGTAGGTGACGACGCTCATCGCAGGTCTGCCTTACCAATTGTCCGCGGCTTCGCAGATGGCTTTGGCCTCAAGGCGAACATCGTTGGCGCGTCGATTGTAAGCATCGGAAGCTTCCAGCATTTCCCAGCGTTCGTCACTGGCGTGGCGCTCACGAAACACCCCCTCGGCTGCGTTCCAAGAGGGGAACCGGGTATCGCAATCGCAGTTGCCGCTCTCGACGACGCTCTGGAGGTTTTGGGCGCGGTAGATGTCCTGGACCAACACGCGCTGATAGGCTTGGCGCAGGGGGATTTCTTGCATCCAGCTGGGCTCAGCGGGCCGGTCCGGACAGACGTTGAAGCTGTGATTAAGGGTCGGTACTAGATTGCGCTCGGCGAAGGCGGGGACAGCCAGTAGGCTTAGGGCCAGCGCGATCAACGCACGGGCTTGCCGTGGCGGCTTCATTCCGTGGCTCCGATGGATTTAGTTTCACGCTTCAGGAAGACCGTGTGCCCAGCATTCGCGAATTCCGACGAGCTGACCGACACGACCTCCCAGCCTTGGGCCCCTTTCACATTCAGGCTGGCCTGCATATCGGCAAGACTGGTCTTGCCTGTCATGGGGAAGCTGAGAATGTCGTACTCAAATGTCTTCAATGGGAAGCTCCGATCTCGGTTGCGCCGGGGAGGTAGAATTCGGTGATGCCGCGTTTGCCGTCGTGGCGACCGGCTTGGATGATCACGTCGATGGAATTCTCGATGTACTGGATCATGTCTGTATAGGTCATCGGGATCTCGGTCTTGAGCGCGGCGATCGCGAGGCGCTGCACGGCGAGTTGCGGCGTTTCGGCGTGCAGCGTGGTCATCGACCCGCCATGGCCGGTGTTGATCGCCTCGAGGAAGGTCATAGCCTCGTTGCCGCGCACCTCGCCGAGGATGATCCGGTCCGGGCGCATGCGCAGTGTGGCTGTCAGAAGCACATCGGCGGTCTGGAACTCCGCATCACGATTGGCGATGAGTGTCACGGCATTTGGCTGGGTTGGCAAGAGCTCGGCGGCTTCCTCGATGGTGACGATGCGTTCCTCAGCAGGCACATGAGATAGGATCTTCCGCGCGGCGACGGTCTTGCCGGTGGAGGTGCCGCCCGAGACGATCATGTTGAGCTTGTTCTCGACGCAGAAGGCCAGGGCATCGTCGATAACGCCCGCGGCCACCACCCTGCGCAGTTCCCGGGTTTTCTCGAGGCGGAGTTCCTCGAGCTTGCGTTCTTTGCCATAGAGGAAATCGAGCGCGATCCCGTCGAGCGGCAGACTTGAGAAAAACCGCAGGCTGATCGACATGGCAGAGAGCACAGCGGGTGGCGTGATGACCTGCGCTCGAATCGGGCGACCCTTGTAGGTGATCGAGACCGAGACGATGGGGCGGTCCTTGCTCATGGTGGTATTGGCGGAAGAGGCGATCTGGTTGCCGAGGTCTTTGACTTCTGTTGCGGTCAACGCTTGGTCCAGCTTTCGCATGAAGTGATCGCCCTGGAATTCTCCCCAGCAGCTGCCATCGGGATTGATGCAGATCTCGATGACATCGTCCCGGGCGGCGGCGTCGATCCGATCAAGCGAGGTCTGGAGATAGCTCAGCGACATTGCCTCAAAAGATCTCCAGATCGCGGTCGACCATAACCGTTACGCGAGCGCCCTGGTCGACATAGATGACCGGACCGATAGAGAGGTAGTCTCCAATGACGCTGTCCGTGGCATCGGCTAGATCATCGCCCACATCTTCGAGTACATCCGCGGCGGTCTCATCCTGCAGATTTGCAGCGGCGGCGCTTGGTGCGGCGGAGATCAGAGAAATCAGCGCCGCCGAGCCAAAGCGCTCATCAAAGCGGGTATCGACAAAGCCGGTCACGCCAGAGCGGCCAAGTTCATCGCCCCCGAAAGAGCTGATCTGGATGGTTTGATTGTCAGGCAGGATGATCCGGTCCCAGGCGATGGTGACCCGGCGCTGCGCGATATCTACCCCCGAACGATAGCGCCCGATCAGGCGGGACCCGCGCGGGATCAGGAGACGCGCGCCATCGACGCTGTAGACATCTTCGGAAACGACGGCACGGGTCTGGCCGGGCAGGGAGCTGTCGAGGGCGGTTTCCATGACGGCTTGGATCATTGTGCCCTGGATGATGGTGTTAGACGGGTTGGCGATGACCTCGGCTTGCGTCACCGACGTGGGCAGCGCGCCGTTCAGCACGAAATCCGTCACTTCGCCGAAGGTGCGTTCGGTCAGGGCCGTCTCATTCGCGCCGGAGGTGCCGCCAAAGGCGATGGTGGGCGAAGTGATGCGGCGGTCCTGAAACGCACGTTCCTCGGCCGCGCGGCGTTCAAGTTCCGCGAGCCGTCTTGCTTCCTCCTCGCGGCGGAGCCGTTCTTCTTCCCGCGCGCGCAACTCGTCCTCGGTGGGACCGATGGGTGCCGGAAGGGGGCGATTGGCTTCGAGCTGCGCAAGTTCGAGGTCCATGCGGAGTTGCTCCAGCTCTCGGTCGCGCGCGGTGAGCTCATCGCGAAACTGCTGCTGCGCGGCCTCCGATGCCGCTTGCAGCGCCGCGATCTGTGCTGTCAGCGCATCGATGGCTTCGGCGGCAACGGTGTCTTCCTCGACCACCGGTTCGGGCGCGTTGCGTAACTCCTCGATCTGCGCCTGAAGGGCGGCGAGCTTGGCTAGAAGCTCGGCGTTCGGTTCGATCGGTTCGGGCGCGACTAGCACCACTTCAGGCTCGGGCGGGGGGAGGGTTTCGATGGCGCCAAACCCGTCGCCTTCGTTTTGAAATACGTCCGGCGTGGCAGTGGGCAAAGCTTCCTCTTCCTCCGGTTGGGACAGGAGATAGAGCAATGCACCGCAGGCACCGATCACGAGAACGACGACTAATGCGAGAAGCGGTGAGCGCCGTGGAGCAGGGGGCGACCCTGCGCCTTTGCCCTGCTCAAGGGCGGCGAGGCGTTTCTCGAGGTACGCGTTTTCGGTGTTGCTCATGATCCCACCCCCGCAGGGGGTGTGGCCTCGATACAGACCACCTCGTCCCCGATTCGCAGCACCCATTGCCTGTTCACCCCGGAGACCCGGATCACGCCGTCCTCGGCGGCCTGCGTGTTGACCGTCCGTTCGCGGCCATTGGTGTAGCGAAAGATCGCGGGCACCGGCGCGTTCCGCGGGAATTCGAAATACGTAAAGGTCCCGTCATCCCAGACGCGAACGGGCGTGAACTCGGTGCGCGCGCTGGCCCCGTAATTGTAGTTCGGCGTTTGGGCCGCGATGGCACGCGTGGGTCGTGTATTGTCATCTGGGTAACGGAACTGCACCACGTAAAAGGTCGGGCTGCGGGTCTCCTGGACGTTGAAGTAGTAGCTGCGGCGATTGGTATAGACGGTCACGTTGGTATGGACACCGCGTGCAACGGGCTTGATCGCGAAGGCCCGCCCGCCCGGCACGCCGTCGATCTCGAAGCCCTCCGTGTCGCCGGCGATGATCGAGCGGATGCTTTCGCCCTCGCCAAATTCGATGGAGGTCACATGGGTGAGCGAGACACTCAGGCGATAGGCCTGGCCTTCCTGGTAGGTGGCCAGGCGTACGCGGCTGTCATTGGGGCCGCCGCGCGGGATGGCTTCTGCAAGGGCGAGGCCGGGAAACAAGGCAATCAAGAGCATGACAAGTCGAACTGGGTACAAATTCAATTCTCCAATCTGTCGGAGCGGATGGAATATTCGAGGACCGTGAAGCCGAAAGGGTTGGTCCAGACCTCGTCGATGGAGCGGCGGGTCTCGGGACGGAACTCGAAGAGAAGGGTGGCGGTGAAGAGGCCTGTCTGGTCGCCGTTGATGGATGTCAGACGCTTGCGCAGGCGGACCGTGGCGCGGTTTGTGCCGATGCGGTTGATGCTGAGGATTTCCACGTCGAGCCGGGCATTCGGGCCATAGACCGTGGGCGGGTAGGTCTCGTTGGCGCTGTTCCAGATCTGGCGCAATCCGCTCTCGGCCGCACCGTCCGAGCGACGCAGAACACTACGGATGCGCAGATCGTTGTCGAGCAGGTTATAGACCTCTCGGTCGGTCACATAGCGGAAGACCTCCGCCTCGATGACTGCCTGGTTGGCTGTGACCGAAGTCGCGCCCACCGAAGCCTCGGGCAGGGCAAAGCCGGTGGCGGGATCATAGGGCACGACCACAGGCGGCGGATCGACATCGAGAATTGCGACAGCCGCCGCGCTCAGGCATCCGAGAATGCCGAAGATGAGCCCGATGAGCCCAAGGCGCTGCCAGAGCCGTTCGCGGCGCAGGGCACCATAGACCAGCTCTTCTTCGATGATTTCCTGTTCAGTAGCCACCCTCATTCCCTCACGATCAGTCAGCCCGCAGGTCCGGCAGGGTGAAATCCATGAAGCGCTGTTCCTCGGCGATGGTGGCGGCATCGATCAGGCCGCCGGTGCCGTCACCCACCGTTTGCACGGCTTCGAGCTGCCACATGGCGACGAGTGCGATCGCCAGTTCCGCTGTCCCGCGCGTGTTGAGGTCGATACTTTCCTTGAGTTCGTCCATGTCATCGATCAGCCCGACAAGACGGTCTACCCGCTCGAGCGATTGGCCGGCATCCTCATAGCTGTTCTGGGCGGCGGCTGAGACGAGCGCGCCGGTGGTGGCCTGCGTCGCCACGCGGTTGGCCCCGGGATTGCCGCTGGTGGCCATTTCCGAGAGCGTGTCTTCATCGAAGCCGAGATCGGCCAGCACCCGGTCCATCTGGGTTTCAATCTCGCCCGCGCCAGAACCGGACAGGCCCGAGAAATCGCCCGTCTTGATGGCCTCGATAGTGGCCAGGATGTCTCCGAACTCCTGGTCGAGCAGGCCGTTCAGCTCGTCTTCCATCTCGGTGCGGATGATCTCTGGCAGTTCGGCCAGGCGGGTCAGGGCTTCATATGTCCGTTGCAGCTCCGCGAGTTGATCCGTGAGTGTGGCAAGCTGTTCGCGGAGCTGCGTCAGCTGCTCATTCTGCAGGATCTCGTCTTCGATCATCTGCCGGAGCTGCTGGATGTTTTGTGCGATGTTCTGGGTATCGACGACGGGCACGCCTTGCGCGAGGGCAGGGGTGACGGTGCCAAGTTGCAGGGCAATCCCAAGCGTCGTGGCCAAGGCCGTTTTCACGAGTAAATGTCCCATCATTCAAACTCCCTGATCGTGAATTCCATGAATGCGCCCTCGGCCATGCGGGCGCTGGCCTGCGCCAATTCTTCTGCGCTCAGGACACGGGTCCGCGCCGCCTGTAGCCGGATGCGTGCGGCGACAAGGCGCACGAGTTCGGCGCGGGCATAGGTGTTGAGCGCGATGCTTTCCTGCACGTCTTCCGTCGTGGATATCCGTTCGACGATGTCCGCAATGCGCAGGGCGGCCTGTCGGATCGCCGCGGGCGAGTTGTTGCCATAGAAAGCCGCGCTATGCCCGGTGATCGAGAGGTTCGCATTGGCGAGAAGCCCGGGGTCGATCGTGCCGAGCGCTTCGATTCCACCGATGCGGCTCAGATAGAGATTGTAGCGTTTAGGAATGACCTGGACGTAGTGCTGAGTCTCGGTAAAGGGCGGGACACCGCCATATTCAAAGACCCGACCGGGGCCGGCATTATAGGCCGCGAGCGCGTTGATGATGTTGCCATCGAAGGTGTTGAGTTGCGTTGCGAGATAGCGCGCGCCGCCATGCACCTGCAGGTAAGGGCTGTCGTAGTATTCTGGGTTGATGCCGAGATCGCTGGCCGTACCGGGCATAATCTGGGTGAGGCCAAAGGCGCCGACGGGCGAGCGGGCGCCAATAGTAAACCGGCTTTCCTGCCAGATGAGCGCCTGTAGGAGTGCGCGCCATTGGACTGGGGAGAGGCTCGCGCGGCCCACGCCCGCAAACCCGCTGGTTTCTTGTGCGACGCGGATGATGAGCTGCTCGATGTTTTCTGCCGCATCCCCGAACATCTGTGCGCCGCCGGGATTGGGATCGATCTCACCCGTGCCGTAGACCGCCTCGACTGAACGGTCCGAGTCGCCGCTGCCACTCTCCAATCCAGAGACCATAGCCGACAGGCCCTGACCACCGAAGCTGGTCTGGGCATCGAGGATGCGTTGCAGGGTTTCCAGCTGCTCCCGTTCGATCTCGGCGATGAGTTCGCGCACTGCAAGCTTGTCCGCCTGAAGGGCCAAGTCTGCCTCGCGATCGCCGGTCTCGACGATGTCACGCGCGGTCAGCCCACTGTCATTGGTCGGCACGCCTTGAGACAAGGCGAGACCGGGCAGCAGGCAAAGTGCCAGGATATGAGGCAGGCTAGACTTCAACGTCGCCCTCCGGCGCGCCGAGCGGTGCGAAGTGGCAATCCTGGGCTGTCGCTGCCGTCGAGGCGAGAAAGGAAAAGCAATTGGCCTGCGGCTCCCGGTACTGGGTGCAGGAGGCCAGCGCGCCGAGCGCAGCCAAAGCGATTAGAACACGGATCATGAAAGCCTCCAGAAGTCTGGGCGGTCGCGGTAATCGGCGCCGACGAGCGCCTCGCCTTTCTCCATGCCGCCGAGGATGGTGAGATTGGGCCCGAGAGCACTGAGATCGGCATCGACGACGATTGAGCCCTGATCGTCGCGGATCAGCGCCAAACGGCTGTTGCTGCCCGTGTTGAGAAGGACGTCGAGCTCCTTCTCCGTGAGGTTCAGCATGGCGTAGTCCGAGGCGTTGGCGCGGATATTGGGCAGCAGGATCTGCGTCGGAACGGCTTCGACGATGGTCTTGCCGGTCCGGGTGCGCTCGAGCTGGCTCGCGTATTGCGTCATCATCACCGCGACGGTGTTCTGCTTGCGCGCGGTGACCAGCCAGTTCGAGAGCCGCTCGGCGAAATACGCGTTGTCGAGCGCCTTCCAGGCCTCGTCGATCACGATGATGGTGGGGCGGTGGTCCTCGATCTCGCGCTCGACCCGGCGGAAGAGATAGGAGAGGACCGCCATCCGTTCCTTGTCGGCCTCGCTGTCGAGAATGCCGGTGAGATCGAAACCGACCACATCGCCTTTGAGCGAGAACGTGTCTTCCAGAGTCATCCCGAAGATCCAGCCGTAGCGACCCTCCTCGGTCCACTCGAGCAATCGCTGGTGCAGATCGCCGCCATCGTCGGTCGACACAAACAGCGATGCGAAATCCCGCCAGTTCCGCAAGGCGGGGTTCGTAGCCTGCGCGTTCTGGCGCACGACTTCCTGGATGCGGTTGGTCTGGGCAGGTGTGAGCGGTTTGTCGGCGCGATACAGAAGCGTGGCGAGCCAGTCCGAGAGCCATGCAGTACCGCGCGCATCTGTTTCGGTCCAGAGCGGGTTCAGGCCTGTGGGCTGTCCGGCTTTCAAAGACGCATAGCGCCCGCCATTGGCGCGGACCGCCATCTCCATACCGAGGCGGTAATCGAAGACGAAGATCCGCGCCCCTGCTCGACGGGCCTGTGTCATCAGAAAGGCGGAAAGCACCGACTTGCCCGATCCGGGCCGTCCCATGATGAGCGTGTGCCCGCTGGTCGGTTCTTTCTCGGGGCTGCCTTGCTCGTGATAGGAAAACCGGTAGGCGCTCTGTTCGGGCGTAGGCAGATAGGTGATGACCTTGCCCCAGGGCGTCCTCGAGGCAGGCTTGCCGAGCTGCGTCCGATGAAACGCCGCGAAATCCGCGAAGTTGCGGTTGGTGATCGCACTGGCACGGACGCGCTTGGGCTGGTTGCCGGGATGCTGGCTGAGGTAATGCGCCTTGGCCGCGACCCGTTCGCCGATCATCTTCACGCCTTCGGTCGCGGCGGCGTTGACGATCTCGGCGCTCAGGGTCTGCAACTCTTCGAGCGTGTCGCAGAAGAGCGTCACGACCATATGGTGTTCGCCGAAGCTTTGGCGCTTGGCCTCGAGATCATCGGCGGCGATGTCGAGGGCTTCCAGGAGCGAGAGGGCTGCGTCCTGGCTGGCCTGCATCTGGCGCTTTTGTCGTTTGATTCGGCCTGCCATGAGGTTCGAATTGATCGGTGTGAAGGAATGCGTGATGATCATGTCGACCGGCAAGTTCAGCATGTCGAACATGGTGCAGGAGGTGGCCTCGGAATATTCCCCGATGGTGAAGCTCTTTCCAAAGCGGTGTCCCACGACGCCTTCGGAGAGCTCGAAGTGATCGTCTTGAAACGTCACTCGCGTGTTGGCGACGTTGAAGGACAGGACGCCGTAGGTGTTCGTCGGATAGAGCGGCAGTTCCTGGCCAGTGTTGAGGGCCCCCAGAAAGCCGATCAACTCGCCGGACTTGGCCGAAAGCACACGTGGGTTAAGCTCGGTCAGGCCAGACAGGAACACGTTCACGGCCTCGCCCAATCGGCGAAGGCGTTTCTCGGTTGCCTCCTTCAGCCGGTCTGGAGCGCTGCGATTGAGGAAGGGCAGGACGCTTTTCGGGGGAGGGCGATGAATGACGGTGAGCGTCAAGGTTTTGTCGCGCAACCCGCTGGTTTCGAGTTTCGCGCGCCAGAGCCGGTCAATTTCTCCGGCAAAACTGTCCTCGCGCATGGGCTCGAGTTCCGGCGAGATCGCCTTCGAGACTTTGTGGACGTAGTAGCTGAATTCCGGTCCTAGCTGCGCAATGATCCGCGCAAAGAGGGCGGTCACCTTGTCGAGATGGGCATCATCCGTCGTGTAGCTGTTGATCCCATCAAGTCGGATGCACTGGAAAAGCTCATTGACCCGCGTCCGCACGGTCCGGTCATCGACCAGGCTGACGTATGGTAGCATATGCGCGAGGCGAGTTTCGCGCGCATACCAGTCTGGCGTCATTGTTCGGAGATCGAGGGGCTCATCCCCGGCTCTATTAGGGTGCATAGCTGTCCCCGCCGTGAATGGATCGGTTCCGCGTGGGTGGGGTTTCCTGCAGCGCCGTCATCATCACGTCGATGAAGCGCGGATCCCAGTCCGCAGCCTTCCAAAGCACAGGGTAGAGCAGGGCGGCCACGCCCAATACCGCGATGTGCTGCACCCAGACGAAGAGGAGCACCGAGCCGAAGAGCCAGACCATTGCGTACATGATGGGCAGGCCCAGAAGCTTCGGCGGCCGCACGAGGCCGAGAAAGAGGGGCGAGCGCTCAGCCACCGGCGAAGACCGCAGCAACAATGGTGGGAGCGGCGGCAACACCGGCGATGCCGACAAGAACCCAGAGCGCCTGCCGCAGATCGATGATGTTGAAGAACCAGCTCAAGAAAACGCCCAACACGGCGAGCGTCGCGATGACGACGCCAAGCGGGCCGGTCAGTGCATCGACGATACCCTGCAACAGGCTCTGGATCGGGGAGAGATCGATGCTTTGCGCAAGGGCCGGTTCGGCAATGAGCAGGAAGATCGCCAGCGCGGCGACAAAGAGGTTTGAAATCTGTTTCATGAATTTGATCCTTCCAATCGGGCCACGACGGCCATGACACGGGCCACGTGGTTCTGGGTTTCTCGGTAGGGGGGAATGCCGCCATACTGGCGGACCGCATCCGGTCCGGCGTTGTAGGCTGCGAGGGCAAGACGCGGATCGCCGAACGTCTCCAGCATCGACGCAAGATATCGGGCGGATCCGTCGAGGTTCTGCAGCGGATCACGTGGGTTGATACCGAGGTCGCGCGCTGTCGCTGGCATCAACTGACCGAGGCCAATCGCGCCCGCACTTGAGACCGCATCCTGCCGGTAGGCGCTCTCGACCTCTATATTGGCGCGATAAAGGGTCAGCCAATCACGAACCGAGAGCTCCGTGTGGCGCAGCCCGGGATGACCTGAGTAACGAAGAGCGGTGGCCTCGATGGCCATGAGAACATCGGCGCGGGGCAGGGGAGCGGGCCGTGTAAGGGCAGCAACTTGGATGTCTTCTGGCTCTGTTATCCGTTCGCCCAAGATCGCCAGCTCATCAGCAGCAGACCCCTGGCCGATACCGTCGTTGTAGTTGCGAGCAAAGCTGTCCTGGGAGCGGGACGGGGTCAGAGAGCCATCGCTCTCCAAGACCAGTACCATCTCTGCGGAGGTGGGCGCAGCCAGAAACCCGATTAGGAGAAGGCTACTTGCTGCCGCCCTTGTCGGTCGCAGCCAGCTTGTGCGTTGTACGCTGGCCTTCCTCGAGCGGGACATCAGCATGGGAGAAGCCGATCCCGATGAGGAAGGACACCACGCCCGTGATGGTTTTGAACTCGCGGATCTTGATGTCGTTGTAGGTCGTTCGAGTGCGGGCAGTGACCAGCAGCTTTTCAACGCCCTCGCCGGAGACGGCCCGCATTATCCAGACCCCATAATAGCTGGGGCCTTTCTTGTGCGCAGCTTCCTGACACAAGATCTCGGCGCTATATCCGCTCTCCACGAGATCGCGGAATCTGGCTTCAGTGACCACATTAGGCGCTTCGATTTCCCAGTTCATACCTGCGGTCACACTTCTCTTTGTTCGAGACGCATGATCGCCTTGTCCACCATGGACAGGGCGATCATACGAAAGTATATTTTCGTTCATCAAGTGATATTATCAGATTCACTATTCAGTCGGCAGACTTTCGCCAATTACCGATGACCAACCTCGATGCTTGCCCAATGTAGGAGATTTGCGCATGAAGATGAAGCGATTGCAGCGTATCCCACAAGCTATAGTATTGACGCTTTCTGTTTCGGGGGTAGCAGGCGCCGAGACATGCTTTCCATCTGTCCGCCCATTTGTACCCAGCGATGGGAATGCAGTTGCTGAATTTGCTGACCTGGTCGTGAAAGACTTTGAGGCCTACATTAAAGATGTGCAGGCTTATTTTCGGTGCTTGGAAAGCGAACGCGCGCGAGCGTTTGAAGAGGCGCGACAGGTAAGCCAGGACTACGAAAGCTTTCTCAATGAGGGGGGTGGTGATCCAGATTCCTAACGAATTTGAGGATCCGATTTTTGAAACGGCTGTCTAACAAAGTTTTCAATAGGGTTGCCGCGCCACAGAATGCCAGCCTCGCCATTGTTCCAACGGTACTCAATCCCGGCAAGTTCACCACTGTCGGGACAGATTAGTCTATAGGTTGGAATAGCTTCCAAGAGGTCTGGTGCAAGATCGTTCATGACACGCTCGTAGATCAACTTCCAGTTGAGCGTTTCTAACTGTTAGGGCAAAGGCAACAGCGGCGCAGTTTGTCGAACGTTTCGGGCGGCGCGTTGCTGCAAACGAAATCGAGCGCGGCGGAACTCCGCACATTGCTCTGTTTCTGCAGAAAAATAGTGCTTTGTTTATGGGATGTTCGGACTGTGAAACTTGTAGTGAGGCCGCGACTCACCGACCACAAAGCGGAAAGGCTTTTGATCAAAATCAGTAGTTCACCTGTTCAAAGCCGTAATTTCCATCGTAGTCATACCATTCGACAAAGACGGAACGGTGGTAGATACTGGGACAGTGGTCGCCCCAGCGTTCCAGGCCAACGTGGGCCGAAGGAAGGGCCGCGACGGAAGACCCCTGCCAGGCGAAATCGCCTTGGGTTCCATATGTGCCGAGGGCCACGGTGGCGCTACGGTTGCAGTCACCATCACGACCGGATTCATGCTGTCGGGCATACCGGACATTAACGACTCGGATGGATCGTACGAAATTGAACTCAGGTCCGCTGATATCGATATCTGCACGATCTTGCACGAGCTGGAGGGCCCGGTCGGCGGGAACAAGGTCATCAGGGGCTTCCGGTGTGCGCCAAGCAGCCTCATTTGGGTCAGCGGCAGCTCGCGCAGGAAACGATTGTCGCGGTCCAGCGCTGTTGTTCTGGAAGAACGCTTCAAAGATGCGGTCTGCACTGTTTGCTGCTGGAGCGGTCTCAAAGGACGCGCCCATGGGACAGCGCCAGATTTGGAGCGGCGGTTCGACCGGCCAAGGCGTAATGCGTCGGATGAATTCAGCGCGGGCTCGGGCGCAAGGGACGGAAGCGGGCCAGCCGCCAGAAAGACACAAGAGGATCGCGCAATCGATCGGGTATGTCTGCGCGCGAGCGGGTAACGGCAGCGACGTATTTGTCACAGTCAAAGCGACTGCAACGGAGGGGAGGAGTTTCTTGAGTAGATGACGCATGCTGAGGACCCAATATGACAGGACTCATTATATATACATAAATATACTTTCGCAACGCATAGTGTATGTTGCAACCAAGTAGAAATGTCCCTCGCTCCGCAAAGTAGAAATGTCACCAAGAGCGCTGACGGTAGCAAAGCCTG
>NZ_JAUOSD010000045.1:0-13123 GCF_030548265.1 Marinovum sp. 2_MG-2023
TCTTTCGCATCTGTCTGCTCCTTCAGAGTTGGCGCAGACTCTACATTACGGTGAGGGATTTCGCGGGGGGCAGGTCAGGGGGTCTTGCATTGTGGTCTTTCTGCTCGGATTGGACCTCTGCCGGGAGTTTTCTAGGGGGGATGTCTGCAACCTTCAAAACGTCCCCGGAGAGGTGTCAAAACAGGCCGTAGGGTGGGTATTCTAGCAGTGAGATATCGGGGCTAATGCGGTGAATTAAGGCCCCTCCTGACTCGCCTCAGCGAGTATCCGATAGACCGACGCGCGACCAATTCCCAGCCGTTTTGCAATCTCTGTCGGGCCAATTCCTTCGGCCCTCAACTGCTCAACCTGATCCGATTTCTCCCGCGCTGTTGGTTTCCGGCCTTTGTACTTCCCTTCCGCCTTGGCTTTGGCAATTCCTTCGCGCTGCCGCTCCAACATGATCTCTCGTTCGAATTGTGCGACAGCGCCGACCATCGTCAGCATCAGGCGACCGGTTGGCGTTGCCGTATCGAGATTCAGATTGAGGATGCGGAGCGACGCCTTGCGCCCATCCAACTCTTCCACGATGTCCAGCAAGTGCCGAGTAGAGCGTGCCAAGCGGTCGAGCTTGGTTACAACAAGTGTATCCCCCTCGCGGATGAACCTCATGGCTTCCGCCAGTTCGCGCCGATCACTCTGGTCCACACTCGAAACATGTTCGGAGAAAAGGCGACCGCATCCCGCCGCTTCAAGGTCGCGTTGTTGCGCTTCCAATCCGGCTGTTTGGTCGAGGGTAGAGGTTCGGGCGTACCCGACAAGCATTGGCTGAGACATTTGGGTGATCCGTATCACTGTTGATTCAGACTTTGTGATACAGGTGTCCCAAATTTGTCAATATGATTTGTGTGAGACGCTTCGCGGCACCCTTTTGGGTGACTCGCACAGGCAAGGTTCAGTGAGACGCTCCCCGTAGTGGTTCAATTGTTTCCACCAACACTCTCCAGGGATCATTGGTAGATACTCCAATCAGCACCATCCCGTGGCAGGATGGCACAGCGGGGGGTAAATCACACAAGTAATTGGCAGTATGACGTTTCAGAAATTTTACCCCAAAATATTTTGGAATTTTGAGCGAAGTTGGCCAAGTCCGATGAATTGCCAACTCAATTATGCTTCTTCCATGTCATCATAGACCTCATGGTGCGAATTGTTCTCGAAACCGAATTCTTTCAAAAGCCCTTCAAAATAGGTTTCGCGAAGCTTTATGAAATTCCAATAGTCATCACGTCCCTTGTTTTCCTTTGTCATAATCGCTAGCGCCTCCGGAAGCACTCCCTGTTTCGCGAACATCCTTTCCGTTTTTTCACGCCCACATGAATTTTCTGCGTCTTTGACCTGTAAACACGGATCGTCGTTCAAGAATCTGCTATTGGTTTCCGCGCTTAACTGCATCAAGTTTAATGCCAAATCGACTTTATCGCCTTTGGTTGCATCCCAGCCCGCAAGCTTCTCTACGTACTTCTTAGGGAAGATGTGGTGTGCATTTGTGTTCGGCATGCCAAAACCTACGTTGTCTCCGGTCAATGGGTCCTCCAGCTTTTCCCTGTTAACGAGGCAGCGAAGCAGGTTCGCAATAGCACCCTGGGGTGAAACTGATCGTAGAGCTGGGATTGAGACTTCTTCGAGCCAAGCCGGTGCGAAATCTTGATCATCTTTCTCAATCCATGTGGAAATGCTTTCGAAGTCGCGAGACTGTTTCGTATGAACACCCTCTTGATATCTCTGGGAAAGTGCTGATCCTACGACCCATTTCATAAGCTTTTGATTGACCTGCCCTCTAGTCTTTGCGGGCATCTCGCTGTATTTGATTTGATCAAACAGAACTGCCATTGGTACAAAGATGGAATCATAAGGTACTAGTGCATCCGTCTTGTCCAATGCCATGCCCAAATGATCCGTCAAGAAATCACCAACTTGATTCAACAGGCGCCCAGCTTTGTCCTTGTCCCTTTCCCAGTCTTCAGCGGAAATACTTTTGGGCAACATCGACTTTTTATGGTTGCCTTGGTTTAACAATACAACCGTTTGTAGGATTATCTCTCCAGTTTTGTCCATCTTAGCCAGCTTGGGATAAACCTCCCGAAGAACGGCGAGATCATCTCGAATATCAATGTTGCTTGCAAAAAGCACGGCGACTACCAACTCAAAGGGCGTCAGCACCTTACCTGTCGAATTCAGCGTCGCAAATATTCGGCTGATCGCATCAAGTTGGAGCTTCGAATCTATGGAAACGAACGGGATGTCAGGTGCTTGATGAACGACAAAGTGAGGCTTAACCAGGTTTCTGATCAGGGTTTTCTTGGTTGGATAAGTTTGTTCGTATACTTCAACCCAATAGTCGCGATTCTTGGAATTGTCTGGGCGCAAAAGGACTGTACTTAGGAGGTGCTTTTTTACCAACAAAGAAAATTGATCATCTACTCGACGCCGAGCCACGCAATAACCAGTATCTGTGTCCAAATCGCGTACGAACTCTTCGACCGCATCTTCATCGTCCAAATCGACCGCAGCTTCAATGATGGCGGCTTCTAGTTTTTGAAGATCAATGAAATACTGAGACCTACTTTCTTGAGTTTCACCATAGAACAGATCAATTCCTGCCGTTAATCGTTGCTGGCCATCCAGAACTAGTTGTTTTGTATCTAGATCGCTTGCACTTTCACTAGCGCCCTTGAATTCTCGTTCCTTAAGCTCTTGCTTGCTCCCTTCAAGGAAGATCACGCTTCCTAAGGGGTAGGCTTGGCGTATGGAATCGTATAACAGAACGACCTGCTTTCTGTTCCATTTGAAGTCCCGTTGGAATGCTGGCAGCTTTAACTCGCCTTTAAAGGCCTGTTTCACCAGATTTAGATAGTTCTCGCTGCCTGTTGCCATTTTGATTCTCCGGCATTTTTTATGCTTCCAAGTTGCCAAGACGTACTTCGTTTTGGTCGAGCACTGATGAGTACCCTACATGACGAAAACGCGCAGAGAAGGTCAAGCCGCGTACCTGTCCTCTTCCAGCCGCTCTGCCTGACCCAATGCCGCCAAACTTTGCAGCAAGGGTTCCACGCGGGTCACGCGGAGGTTCTTGAAGCGGCGGGCGATGTCGGTGGGGGTGGCTTCGCCCATCTCTTCCAGAGCCTCGCGGACTGCTGCGATCTGGTCGGGAAGGGTTTTGGGGAAGGTGGCCTTTTCCACCTTGGCGGCGGTCTCCAGGGCCATGTCCTTGGTCGTTTTGACTTCGGAGCTTACGCCTTCGGGGTTCTGATACTTTGGGCGGAGCCAGCGGATGTGACCCCGTGCCTCTTCCTCGGCGCGTTCGCGGTTCAGGTCCACAAGGCGGAACAGGATGTCTTCGTCGCTTAGGTCCACGGGCCAGCCATAGGCGTCTGCCACGGCGGCGTCGATCCGGTCGTGGATGTCGCGCAGGATGCCGATCAGGCCTTGTTCATAGATTTCTTTGTCCTTGCCTTCGATGGCTTCGCCCGCGCGGAGCTTTTCCAGCACGTTGTACATCTGGGTCAAAGTCAGCTTGGGATGGGCCGCCTGCTGGCGTTTGCGATGGGCGTCAAGCTCTTCGCCCAGGGCGCGGAGATGGGAGCGTTGGTCGTCGGTGAGTTCGGGGAAGGGGAAGGGATCGCAGCAGCGGGATTTGTTATAGCGGGGATCATTGCCGTACCCGAGACGCCCTCCTGCGGCCAACGCCCAGCACACATGCGGTTTGCTGGACAGCACGGCAAGTGCCGCAGGATCATCCAGACCGATGGCAATCAGCATGTTGTCCGGCAAGACCTCCGCATCAAGGAACTGAAAAACGCGGTGTTTTGTGGTTTCCACAGTCGCGATGTAGCGGGGCAATCCGGCCAGCGCCGGGCGCAGATCACGGCGCGGTTCTCCGTGTATCCACCAGTTGCGGCGGTATCCTTCGCGGTTGTTCTGATCCCGTTCCGGCTTCACGTTGTCATAGACGTGTTGATAGACCGCCGGGAATTTCTCTCTCGCTTCGGTCTCTGCCAAGCCGAACAGGTCAATCACCATAACGCCACGCGTCCTAGCCGTCAGGTCACGCCCATTGCGGTAGGCCCGGATGTGGTTTTCCAATCCGGGAACACTGCCCAAACCCAACGATTTGGCCCGTTCCGGTGAAACGATGAACCCCGCGCCATGCAGCTTCACGCCCGGAGACGACAAACCATCATTCGCCCGGAGCGCCTTGGCCCCCGCCACATCTGCCCCGATCTGCAAATTGGCGAAAATCTTGCCGACCGTATCGTCAAAGGTCACTTCGCGCCCATCCGCCTCGCTCGTCTCGCGGCTTTCGGTGGCGACGATCCGCAGTCGGCCCGCGCGGTTGCCCGCCGCACCCACGGTCATAGCGATCCGTACCGCCGCGCCGAACTGGGTATCGACCCAGGGGTGATCGGGGATGGCATAGAGCAGCGACAGCGGCTTTTTCGGGTCGTTCAGATGCGGTTCCAGCACCCGGCGGTTGAACGTCTGGCGCAGGGAATTGGTGGTGATCAGCCCAAAGCGGCGGCATCCCTTGCCGGTCTTGACGTTCCACGCGCGGACGGCCAACGCGGCTTTCTCCCACCAGAACATCACCAGATCGGCGCTTTGCGGCATCTTGGGGTATGCCTTCCACAGCGCCTCGACATACCCATCCCCGAGATTGTCGCGCAGGCGGCTGGCCCCGATAAACGGCGGGTTGCCTACGATGAACTCGGCCTCGGGCCATTGCACCGGCTTGGGTGCGTTATAATCATAAACCTGCACCCGCGCGTCCGGGTCCGGCACCTCTTCGCCCGTCACCGGATGGCGCATGGTGGTGATCCCGTCCCAGCGCGTGACAGGCTGCCCCGCCGCATCAATGCGCGGGGTCCGCTCGGCCCATTGCAACACCGCATCGCCCTGCCAGATATTGCGGAAGTCGCGCAGGACCGGCTCGGACGGTGCGGCCTGCCCATGGGTGCGGAAATGCCATTGTAGATAACCGATCCACAGAACCAGTTCGGCCACGGCAGCGGCCCAGGGGTTCAACTCGATTCCGAGAAACTGATGCGGGTCAACCGTCATGCCGGACAGACCCAGCATCCCCTGATCCTCTCCCAATTCCTGCAACAGCGACGTGACCTCGCCCTCCAACCGCTTCATCATTTCCAGCGCGACATAAAGGAAGTTGCCCGACCCGCAGGCCGGGTCCAGCACGCGGGTTTCACAGAGCTTGCGATGGAAGTCATGCACCAGGGCGCGGGCGTCCTTTTCCTTGCCATCCGCCATGAGCAGTTGAACGCCCGCCTGCACGTCCCGCCAATCGTCGCGCAAAGGGTCCATCAAAGTGGGGGTCACCAGCCGTTCAACATAAGCGCGGGGAGTGTAATGCGCCCCCAACTTGTGCCGCTGGCGTTTGTCCAAGGCACGTTCGAGCAGCGTGCCAAAGATCGCCGGTTCGACCTGTTTCCAATCGGCCTCTGCCGCTTCGATTAGCAGCGACAGTTGCACCTCATTCAGCGGCAGCGCCGTGGCGTCTTTGAAAAGCCCCCCGTTGAAGCGTTTGAGGTCGGTCATAAGGACTTGTGAGAAACCGCCGGTATTCATGACCTCCCAAAGCCCTTGTAGAGTGGGCTGCGCGTGCTCGGGGTGACCGCGAAGCTGTTTGAGCTTGTCGGTGAAGCTGCCCTTGGGGATCAGTTCAACGTCTTCCGCAAACATCGTGAACAGACAGCGCATGAGGAAATTGGCGACCGCCTCGGCGGCGTGGCCTTGCCCTTCGAAGCTACGGCCCAATTGCGCAAGGTGATCCGCGATTTCCCGCGTGACCCGTGCCGATTGCAAGGCGGGGTCGAGCGATGCCGGATCGGTCCAGATCGTGCGCAACAGGTCGCGGGTTTCCTCGCGCCGCAGATCGTCCATCTTGATCCGGTATCGGTTGCCATCGGGGTATTGTGCATACCCTTGGCCTTGTCGCGAGAAGTCGGCGTAAAGTTCGATCATGTGACCCACATCCACGATGATCAGGAAGGGTGGCCAACCGTCCTCTTTGCTGACCGCACGGGCATAGCCATCTGCCTGGTTTCGGGCCTTGAGCATGGTGTCGTCCCACCGGGCCGACCCGCGCCGCCCGTGACCGGTCTGTGTGCGGGGGGCTTGGTCTTCTGTCAGAAGGGCCAATTGATCTTTGGGTTCGGCGGGCGCATCTGCCCCCTGTTTTGCCTCCAGCACGAAACAGCCTCGCCGGTACAGATCAATCCGCCCATTCCGGGTGCGGCCCGTGTGGGTGAAGGTCACAGGACGTTCGAAGCGATAGGAATTGTTTTGACCGTCGCTTGTTGCGGGCAACGGGCGTTCAACTTCCAAGAGGTCCGTCAATTCCCCGGCGAATGCCTGGAAATTTGCCATTTCGCTTCCGCCGGATGTCTGCCACCGGGCGATAAACGCTTCAACCTGAGATGAATCCAAAACAACGTCCTGCTCAAATACCGTGTGGCCCACGCTAGTTCAGAGATTTGGGGTTCACAATACTTAGGCCAGCGTGGTTTCAGGTTTCAACATACCCGCCCCGCCCAGCGCATTGATCAGCGCATTCCGTTTCGTCTCCAGCGGCACCTCGCCACCGTAGGACGCATCCTGACCCTTGCTGAAAGCGTGGCCCTCCAACGCCTTCTGCGTGTCTGCATAAACCTCCGCCTGCCGCATCCGGTCTTTCATGTTGTGGCGCAAACTGTAGGTGACGTGCTTGGGGTTCTTGGTCAGCTTGCGGATACGCCGGTTGAGCGCTTGCGACATGCGGTCCATGCCGCCTTCGCCGTGGTAACGCGGGAACACCGGGCTTGTCGGGTCGTTTCGGCCCCGCACAAGGTCTTGCGCCACCTGCAAGGCATCCCCGATCAGCGGAATAGTTCGGCGTGACCAGGTTGTTTTGAGTGTCCGGTCATATCGCTCCCGAATCACGATATGGGGCACGTCATGATCCAGCACGATTTCCGACGCCAGTAGGTCACGAATCTCCGAGGGTCGCGCCCCGGTGAAGTCCAGCAAGGTCCAGACCCGCAAGAGTTCAGGCTGTTTGGCCAGTTGCGAGTAAACCCCAACGATCACTTCCGGCGGCAACGGTTCCCGTTCCTCGTGGCGACCTTCTACGGCCTTCTTGAGTTTCAAGCCGATGAAAGGATTGATGCCCGGCACGTCCAACTCGCTGATAGCGGTCGAGACAACCGTGCTGATGTCACTGCGTTCCCGTTTGATAGTCGCCGGAGAGACGCCCGCTGCTTCACGCATATCGCGCCACTTCCGGGCATCGGCGCGGGTGATGTCCGATACCAGCTTGTCAGCCCGCAGAACGGCAATCAGACTCTTCTCGGCACGGGCAAAGCGCTGGATTTGCTTCTTGCGCTGTTCAGGTATGCTCTTGGCGTTTTCCTCAAGGTAGAACTTGAAGGCATCGGTTACAGTTGGCCCCGGTGCTATCGCTGAGACCCCGCCAAGCAATGCCGTGGCGACATGATGGGTTTCCTCGGGAACGCCCTCATATTCACCCGTCTCGGGGTTCTGGTATCGGTCAATGAGCTTGTCTGCTTCCACCTCTCGCCATGTCCGTTCGTTGTCGTCGCGTCCGGGGGAATGCGGATCGGCGTTCCAGCTTTGCAGCATGGCCACCAATCGGTCCCGCTGTTCGGCTGGGGAAAGGCTGGTGACGCCATTTTTCGCCAAGGCGATCATGTGTTCGATCCGCTGATGGAACGGTCCGTAATTGACCAAAGCATCCTGCAAAGTTCGGCCAAGGGTCTTCACAAATTCCGTCTGCGGAATCTTTCCGGCCAACACTTTGGGAACGCGCCTGCGGTAGACGTAGTGGCCATCTCTTGCGGATTTCTTGACGTACTTCACGGTCACATTCTTCATGATCCAGCCTGCAATGTGGATACAGCCGTGGATACAAATACGACCCCATACAGACTTATGTCTATATATATCAGCTATTTGGGTCGGATTTAGTGGTGCCCCCACACGGACTCGAACCGCGGACCTACTGATTACAAATCAGTTGCTCTACCAGCTGAGCTATAGGGGCACGTCGCGTCCGTTTAAATCCAGATTTGACTCTGGGCAAGAGGAAAATCACAGTTTTTTTCAGGAATGGCAAAGCGGGTTTTCCCCGGCGCGGGCTGGGCTATAGTGGCGTGGAAATTGTTGACACAGTGAGTTCCATGCAAGTCATTCTCCATGCCGGCGCCCACGCCACCGACGAAGACAAGCTGCTGCGCTGTTTGTTGCGCAATGCGGATGCTCTGCGGGATCGTGGTGTGGCCGTGCCCGGACCAAGCCGATACCGCCAGATTCTCAGCGGGGCGCTTGGTGCATTGACCAAGGCAGATCCGGCCCCGGATGCACGCGACATCATGCTGGACACGATCCTGGATGAGGATGCCGAGAATTTCGATCGCCTTATCCTGAGCCAGGACCACCTGTTTTGCGTGCCCAAGATTGCCATCGGCGCCGGCCTGCTTTACCCCAAGGCGCATGAGCGGCTGATCAATGCCCAGCGGTTGTTCAAAGATGACACCCTGGAATTGTTCATCGGGTTGCGCAACCCGGCCACCTGGCTGCCAGCGGTCTTTGAAACAACGCCGCACCAGGATTTCCAAAGCTTTCTCAACGGCGCGGACCCGGCATATCTGCGCTGGTCAGAACTGTTTGAACGCTTGCAGGAACATCTGCCCGATTTGAAAATCACCGCCTGGTGCAACGAAGACTCTCCCTTGATCTGGGGCGAAATCGTGCGCGCCCTGGCCGGCCTGCCATCCGGCGCCAAGATCAACGGGGCCTTTGATTTGCTGTCCCGGATCATGTCGCCCGAAGGCATGCAGCGGTTTCGCGGCTTCCTGCGGGACCACCCCGGCATTCCAGAAGTCCAGAAACGCAAAGCCATGCTGGCCTTTCTCGACAAATACGCGCTGGAAGACGAAGTTGACGAAGAAGTCGACATTGCCGGCTGGTCTGATGATTATATCGACCTGCTGACAGACATGTACGACGCGGACGTGGAACGCATTGTCAACATGCCAAATGTGACTTTTATCGCGCCATAAGCCCACACAATAAGCGATTCGCGGCGATAATCAGACCGTTTCTGTTTACCCCGGCATTCGGAACGTCTAGTTATGCTGCATTGCAACAAACGGAAGCCTGGAATGCCTGACTTCACCAAAATCCTTATAGCCAACCGTGGCGAGATCGCCATTCGCATCATGCGCGCCGCCAACGAAATGGGCAAAAAGACCGTCGCGGTCTATGCCGAAGAAGACAAATTGGGCCTGCACCGGTTCAAGGCGGACGAGGCCTATCGGATTGGCAAGGGCATGGGACCGGTTGCGGCCTATCTGAGCATCGAGGAGATCATTCGCGTCGCCAAGCAATGCGGGGCGGATGCCATTCATCCCGGCTATGGGCTTCTGTCTGAAAACCCTGATTTTGTGGATGCCTGCGACGCCAATGGCATCACTTTCATCGGCCCCAAAGCGGCAACCATGCGCGCCCTTGGGGACAAGGCCAGCGCCCGGCGCGTTGCGGTCGAAGCCGGGGTGCCGGTCATTCCCGCGACCGAGGTTCTGGGCGACGACATTGCCGCAATCAAAAAAGAGGCGGCCGAAGTTGGCTATCCCCTGATGCTGAAAGCCTCCTGGGGTGGTGGCGGACGCGGCATGCGGCCGATCTTCTCCGAAGACGAGGTCGAGGAAAAGGTCCTGGAAGGCCGCCGCGAGGCCGAGGCCGCCTTTGGCAACGGCGAGGGCTATCTGGAAAAGATGATCACCCGCGCCCGCCACGTCGAGGTGCAGATCCTGGGCGACCAGCAGGGCAATATCTATCACCTGTACGAGCGTGATTGTTCCGTCCAGCGGCGCAACCAGAAGGTCGTCGAACGTGCGCCGGCCCCCTATCTGAGCGAAGCGCAGCGCGAAGAGATTTGCGAATTGGGCCGCAAGATCTGTGCGCATGTGAACTATGAATGCGCCGGCACCGTTGAATTCCTGATGGATATGGAAACCGGCAAGTTCTACTTCATCGAAGTGAACCCGCGCGTCCAGGTGGAACACACCGTCACCGAAGAAGTCACCGGCATCGACATCGTGCAGGCGCAGATCATGATCGCCGAAGGCAAGTCGCTGTCCGAGGCCACCGGCAAATCCAGCCAGTATGACATCCGCCTTAACGGTCACGCGTTGCAAACCCGCGTCACCACCGAAGACCCGCAAAACAACTTTATCCCCGATTATGGCCGCATCACTGCCTATCGCTCGGCCACGGGCATGGGCATCCGGCTGGATGGCGGCACCGCTTATGCGGGCGGCGTGATCACACGTTATTACGACAGCCTGCTGACCAAGGTCACCGCCTGGGCCCAGACCCCGGAAAAGGCAATTGCCCGCATGGACCGCGCCCTGCGCGAATTCCGCGTGCGCGGCGTCAGCACCAACATCGCCTTTGTTGAAAACCTGCTGAAACACCCGACCTTCCTCAACAATCAATACACCACCAAATTCATCGACGAGACGCCCGAGCTTTTCGATTTCAAAAAGCGCCGCGACCGGGGCACCAAGGTGCTGACCTATATCGCCGACATCACGGTCAATGGTCACCCAGAGGTTCAGGGCCGGCCAATGCCGCACCCCGAATTGAAACCGGCAAAAGCGCCGGTTTCCCGTGCGGCACCGGCACCAGGCACCAAGACCCTGCTGGACGAAAAAGGCCCGCAGGCAGTTGCCGACTGGATGCTCAACGAAAAGAAACTGTTGATCACCGACACCGCGATGCGTGACGGACACCAGTCGTTGCTGGCCACCCGCATGCGGTCGATCGACATGATTCGTGTCGCGCCAAGCTATGCTGCCAATCTGCCGCAGCTGTTCAGCGTGGAATGCTGGGGCGGGGCGACGTTTGACGTGGCATACCGCTTCTTGCAGGAATGTCCGTGGCAGCGTCTGCGCGACCTGCGTGCCGCAATGCCCAATGTCATGACACAAATGCTGCTGCGCGCGTCGAACGGTGTGGGTTATACCAACTATCCCGACAACGTGGTGCAGTTCTTTGTGAAACAGGCCGCTGAAACCGGCGTTGACGTGTTCCGCGTCTTCGATTCGTTGAACTGGGTCGAAAACATGCGCGTGGCGATGGATGCCGTGCTGGACGCGAACAAAGTCTGCGAAGGCACCGTCTGTTACACCGGTGACATCCTTGACCCGAACCGCGCCAAATATGATCTCAAATATTATGTCGCGATGGGCAAAGAGCTGAAGGCCGCCGGCGCGCATGTGCTGGGTCTGAAAGACATGGCCGGGCTGATGAAACCCGCCGCTGCCGGTCCGCTGATCAAAGCCCTGAAAGAAGAGGTCGGCCTGCCGATCCACTTCCACACCCACGACACATCCGGCGCAGCAATTGCCACCATCATGGCAGCGGCACAGGCCGGTGTGGATGCGGTTGACGGTGCGATGGATGCGATTTCCGGCAACACCTCGCAGCCGACCCTCGGCTCGATTGTCGAAGCCATGCGCCACACCGAACGGGACACCGGTCTGGACATCAGCGCCATCCGCGAAATTTCGAACTATTTCGAAGCGGTGCGCGGTCAATATGCGGCATTTGAGTCGGGCATGCAGGCCCCGGCGTCCGAGGTGTATCTGCACGAAATGCCCGGCGGTCAGTTCACCAACCTCAAGGCACAGGCGCGCAGCCTCGGGCTTGAGGAGCGTTGGCATGAAGTGGCGGAAACCTATGCCGATGTGAACATGATGTTCGGCGATATCGTCAAGGTCACGCCCTCGTCCAAGGTGGTCGGTGACATGGCCTTGATGATGGTCAGTCAGGGGCTTACCCGGTCACAGGTCGAAGACCCGAAAACCGATGTCGCCTTCCCCGACAGCGTGATCGACATGATGCGCGGCAACCTGGGCCAACCTCCCGGCGGCTTCCCCAAGGGCATTCTGAAAAAGGTGCTGAAGGGAGACAAACCCAATCTGGAACGTCCCGGCAAACATCTGAAGCCTGTCGACCTCGAAGAGGTCCGCGCACAGGTCTCGAAAGAGCTTGAGGGGCTGGTCGTCGATGACGAGGACCTGAACGGCTATCTGATGTATCCCAAGGTGTTCATGGATTACATGGGCCGTCACCGCACCTATGGTCCGGTGCGCACCCTGCCGACGCATACCTTCTTCTACGGCATGGAACCGGGTGAAGAGATCACAGCCGAAATCGACCCCGGCAAGAAGCTGGAAATCCGGCTTCAGGCCGTCGGTGAAACCGGCGAAGATGGCGAGGCCAAGGTGTTCTTTGAACTGAACGGCCAGCCACGGGTGATCCGTGTGCCCAACCGCAAGGTCGCGGCCTCCAGCAAATCCAACCCCAAGGCCGAGGTTGGCAATGCAAACCACATTGGCGCCCCGATGCCCGGTGTGGTGGCCACTGTTGCGGTCAAGGCCGGCGACAAGGTG
Source organism: Marinovum sp. 2_MG-2023 (assembly GCF_030548265.1). NCBI lineage: Bacteria > Pseudomonadati > Pseudomonadota > Alphaproteobacteria > Rhodobacterales > Roseobacteraceae > Marinovum > Marinovum sp. 2_MG-2023. Next base: position 12,513 of record NZ_JAUOSD010000045.1, read on the forward strand.
AAAGAAGGCGATCTTCTTCTGACCATCGAGGCGATGAAAATGGAAACCGGCATCCACGCCGAACGCGATGCAACGGTCAAGGCCGTGCATATCCAACCCGCCGGTCAGATCGACGCAAAAGACCTGCTGATCGAACTGGAATAACCCTCCGGTCCGGTTTGCAAGACCGGCGCACTTGGCCATAGGCCCCCTGACCCCCGCTGCATCTTCGGAAGCAGCGGGGGTTTTTATTTGCCGCTCAGGGTCTTTCGCGGCCTTGTGACTGTCGGTCCAGCGGCGCTGTCGCCTTGTCCCCCCCTGTCGATCCCCTGCCCCCCTTCTGGTGGCGCACCAAACCTAAGGCCGCAGATGGTGCAATGATTCGGGACCGACCAACCAATCCCGATGTGCAGCCCCCCTTTGCCGGGGTCAGTTTCCTTGTGATCGGCGAAACCAGAGCCCCTCTGACAGGCCAAAGACAAAAAGATCGCCCGGAACACCAATTTCCTCTTGCAGCCCGCGCCAACAGTTTATAAATCCCGCACACCCAATGGTATGCGGGCGTAGCTCAGGGGTAGAGCATAACCTTGCCAAGGTTAGGGTCGGGCGTTCGAATCGCCTCGCCCGCTCCA
>NZ_JAUOSD010000046.1:0-13009 GCF_030548265.1 Marinovum sp. 2_MG-2023
TTTCGCATCTGTCTGCTCCTTCAGAGTTGGCGCAGACTCTACATTACGGTGAGGGATTTCGCGGGGGGCAGGTCAATGGGTATCAGGCTTCGAATGTGTTTGACTAGGTGAATGGCGGTGAACAGCATCATCAGAACCATGCCGACAAACAGTGCGACATCTGAATAGAAGGTCGGTAAGTAGAGCGTCGGGCTCTCTTTCCAGACTCGGGCTGCATACTTTGTGAAATCCCAAGTCCAGCTCAGAAGCCAAAACCCGACGGCCAGGCTGATGATGTCGCCAATAATGGCCAAAACCGTATGGGCGCGCTCAGTAGTCAGGAAAATCTCTAAGACATTCGCCCTGATGTGATGGTCCTCGCGGGACGCATTCGCAGCACCAAGAATGTAGAGCCAGATTGCTGGATAAACCAATGTTTCTTCAAGCCCCATCACCGGCACTTCAAGCACATACCGCGTGATCACTTGCACAAATTGTCCTAGCGCAAGAATGCAGATCAGCGTGGTCAGGATGTAACTGGAGATTTTGTCCAATGCGCCCTCCAATGGATGCAGGATTGATATTTCGGTCAACCTCGCAGCTTAGCCCTATAGGAGAAATTTTTTTTAATTGCTAATTCGATAGCATTTTCCTATAGCTTCGATATGAACCTATCTTTTCGGCAGTTGCGGACGTTTCGGGAAGTCATGCGCTTTGGCTCCGTGTCCGAGGCCGCCCGCACCTTGGCCCGCTCCCAGCCTTCAGTCAGCGCTATGATTGCCAATCTAGAGCAAGAACTGGGTTTTGATTTATTTCAACGTCACAAGGGTCGGATGGTCCCCAAGCCAGAAGCACATTACTTCCTTGAAGAAGTCGAAATCGTACTTGATCGGCTCGCACAATCGACACGCACGATGCGAGAGATTGGTGACCTCGACAAAGGCCAGCTCAGGATCGCGTGTATGCCAGCGGCGTCTGGCTTCTTCCTGCCACGCGTGTTGGCAAACTTTGTTGAGAGCCGCCCACATGTCACGGCTTCACTGGTGACCCGAACATCTTACATCGTCGAAGAATTGATTGCGTCCCAGCAATACGACATTGGTCTGTCAGAAACGCCTCACGCCCGCGATACAATTGGGGTCACATCATTCGATCTGAAATGCGTTTGCGCAGTGCATCGCGATCATCCGCTTTCGGCTAAGACTATGATAACGCCCAGAGACCTTGACGGGCTCCCGATAGCGGCCCTGACCAGAGATCACCCAATCTCCATCAAGACGAAACGGGCGTTCGAAGATGCTGGCGCAAATCTCTTTCAGCGATTTGAGTTGCAGATTTTTCAACCCGCGCTCGAATTGGTGGAAGGGCAACTTTGCCACTGTATTTGCGATCCAATCAGTGCCGAGAGTTACAAAATATACCGCCCGGAAAATCCCAAAATAATTTTTGTTCCTTTCAGTCCAGCGATAGAGATCTCAACATCTATCCTCACACCGTCTCAACGTCCGAAATCGCTCTTGGGCGTGGCCTTTGAAGAGCAAATAGTGGCCGCCATGAAAGGCTTGCAGTCTCAATAGATTGATTTCGGCCTTTCAATTTGCGGGGAAATTCCTCTTTCTCGCCGACGGCGCATATTGCTATAGACGTGAAGCAACAAAAACGGTCATCGGCGCAGCCGTAGCGAAAGCTAGCATTGTCCGCGTTGACGACCTTCGCGGCAGTTTTATTGAACATCAGCTTGCTTTACGTGAGTGCGGATATCATTTCCTCAGGTCCTCCAAGAATTCCAGAACGCGCGCATAGTCTCCACTGACCACGCACGCTTGTTCTTAGGCCTTTCGCCGCTGCTGATCGATTCAACGGAAGTACTGCTCGACATCGGCAAAATACGTCTCCGCTTCGCGCCTCAACAGGTCAGCATAAGCCCGCACGTCATCGGGATCGGTCGGCATCCAGAGCGGCGCAGGCGGCAGGCAATTGCCCGCGATCCCGGCAGACCCCCAGCTCAAAACGACCATTACCGATCATGTTTGTTTCAAAAGCGCCATATAATCTTGGCTCAGCCACTCCGTTGCAGTAAATTCGTTTCAACGCAGGAGAGGCGTAATAATTCGAATTGCACCCATTGACTGCAATATCATAATATTGAGTCGACTGGGTAGTCTAGGAGGGACTGCCGGGCTAATGCACAACTCTGTAAGGTTCGATCCTATAAATTTGATACAAGACGCCCCCAAATGCTGTCATTGAAGACGGACTGCGCACGCTGCTTGCCCAGGGTCATTCGGCGGATGTTTTGTGTGCCGGGTTACGCCCAAACGTACAGGTGCTCAGTGGTCCGGAGAATGAACCGCCCCGGCTTGCCCGAAGAGCGTTTCGTTCAACGCGTTACGCGACCTTATCCATAGCTTTGACTTGTTCAAGGTATCGCTGCTCGGCCTCGGCTGGGGGCATGTAGCCGATTGAGCTGAGAAGACGGTCCTGATTGCACCAATCGACCCAGTGCATGGTTTCCCATTCGACATCCTGCATTGTTTTCCAGGGCCCCAGCTGCTTGATGACTTCGGCCTTGAACAGACCAATCACGCTTTCGGCAAGAGCATTATCGCAGGAGTCGCTGACCGTCCCGACTGATGGGTCCACCTCGGCATCGGCCAGCCGCTCGGTATACCTGAAGGACAGGTATTGCGATCCGCGGTCCGAGTGATGAGTCAAACTTTTGTTTCCAAGAGGCTTTCTCTGCCAAAGCGCTTGCTCGAGCGCATCGAGTACGAACTGGGTTGTCATCGAGCTGGATACACGCCAACCCACAATCCGCCGCGCAAATTCGTCGATCACGAAAACGACGTAGACGGTGCCCGACCAGGTCGGCACAGATGTGAAATCCGACACCCAGAGCCGGTTTGGCCGATCAGAATGGAACGCGCGGTTGACCTTGTCGTCTGGGCAGGGCATCGCGGTGTCGGGATTGGTCGTGACGGTCTTCTTGCCGCGCACGACTCACCGCACCCATCTCCCGCATCAATCTCTCCACTGTGCAGCGCGCGACGGCCAAGTTGCCGCGTTTCAGGACATGCCAGATCTTCCGTGTCTTAGAGTTTGCGGTTCTCAGACCAGATCTTGTGGATCTCATCCTTCAACCCCAAGTCCCGCCGCGCCCGCCTGGATGCGAGAGAGGGATCCCGGGCGATTGCCTTCTGCACGTGATAGGTCACCTCTCATCGTTTGCGTCGTAAACGACTGCCGGTCAACGGATGGGGCGATCGGCAGCACGCGGCAGATCGGCTCGACCCCGAACTCCTTCCGGAATTCGTCAATGAAGGCAGTCATTTGCGAAACGGGCGGTCGAGCTCCGCCTGGGCAAAATAAGCGCTCGCTTTCTTCAGGATCTCGTTCGCCTGCTGCAACTCCCGGTTCTCGCGTTCCAGTTCCTTGATGCGGGCCTTTTCTGCGCTCGTCGACCCTGCTTCCTTACCGGCGATATCGCGCACCGCGGCCGTCAAGCTGCGGTAGCCATCAAGATGGTCGATCACCATCTGAACCGCCCGCTCGCGGAACTCGGCCGGGTACGGGCTCGTCGTATTCTTCTTCCTGTCCATGGAGAGCTATCCTTTGAGAGTTTTGCTCTCCGGGCAAGCCAGGGCGGTTCTGTCCTAGCGGGTCGCAACACGGCGCCAGTCCTTGAGCCGGGCAAAACTGTTCTCGATCTTGTGGCGTTTGCGATAGCGAACTTCGTCGTGCCGAATCTGAACCTTGCGGCCCTTCCTTGCCGGCATGCATGACGTGATACCCATGTTTTCAAGCGCTTCGCGATACCGGTCTGCATCATAGCCTCGGTTCGCCAGCATGTGTCTGGTGGGCGGCAGACCGTCCAGAAGAGCCCGCGCCCCGATGTAATCATACCCTGGTGCGGCCAATCAGGCGGCCGCCTCCCCCCCCTTTTCCAGCCCCAGACTGGAGGCCGTCCCGTGCGTCTTGAGATGCGTCGCCGATCATCAGCGTGTCGGTCGTGCCACCCCGATCGGCCAGTTCCAGCAGCATCTGAGCGAAGATGCCTTTCTCGCTCCACCGCTTCCATAGACTGTAGAAGTTCTTGTGCGGACCGTAGGCCTCAGGAGCATAAAGTCACCGTAACCCATTGCGATTTATGAACACTATACCGCTCAAAACACGCCCGTCGTCAACGCGCGGTTTGCCGTTGGACTTCGGGAAGAAAGGCTCCAGCTTGGTCATCTGTTCGTCGTTCAGCCAGCATAGTTCACTCATGTGCCCCCTCCGTTTGGGGCTCCATGAATCAGACCGCTAGGCTAAAATCAATGCACCCTGACCCTAGGTGGCCGGTTTGTAATATTCCAATCTTCATTTAACTGAGTTCTTTTCTGGTTTCGCTGCCTGCGGATTTACATTTTCCACGAAAGACCGCCGTCAATTTCCAACACCGCACCCGAGGTATACCCTGAAAGTTCTGACACCAGAAACGCTACAGCCGCAGCGATTTCCTCTTTCTTGGCGGCACGCCCGAATGGCAACTTTGCCACAAGTTCAGGCCAGCGCTCTGCATCGCCCCAATGGGTTTCAGCCTGTTTTCTTTGCAGGACTTCCAGACGGTCTGTATCCACTGGGCCGGGATTAACAGCAACAACCCGAATGCCATCTTTCGGGCTTGTCGAACCAAGCGCGCGGGTCATCGCAATCAAAGAGGCATTGCCCATGCTGCCCGCAAGGTAGTTTGCATCAACCCGCAGCCCGGCCCAGCCAATCACATTCACAATCACACCGGACTGTCGTTTGACCATTGCCGCATGGAAGCTCCGGGTCATTTCGATGATGCCAAAAACCTTGAGATCCCAAGAGGCGCGCCAAGCGTTCGCATCAACCTGATCCAGTGCCCCACCGGGAATAGCGCCAGCGTTGTTCACAAGGATATCAACCTCTGGAAACTGCGTAACCAGCTGTTCTGGGGCAGTCGGATCGGCAACATCAAGTGCAACGCTTTGCACTTGTTTGCCAGTCTCAGCCAGTATCCAGTCTGCCGCCTGCGACAGAGTTTCGGGATTGCGCGCCACCAGGATGACCTCTGCACCTTCCTCGGCGAGGGTTTTGGCACTGGCCAGCCCGATACCTTTGGAGCCACCGGTTATCAGGGCTGTTTTTCCTTCCAGATGCAGTTTCATTTGTCCCTCACTTTACCAAAGTTTGCCGCGGGCCGTGACTGGCCAAACGGTTTCCACGACGTCGTCACGAATGCCCACGATGTAATCATGTAGGTTACAGGTTGGGTCGCAGTGCCCGGGGATCAGGCGGATGCGGTCATGGAGGTCCAGCTGCCCCTTAGGATCGCGGATCATACCGTGCTCGTCATTGCATCCGACATACTCTGCCCCATCGACATCCACCAATTTGGGGAGACCTGAATCCACCGCGTGGCTTTTGTGCCCGCCATCGCAAATGACAATACCTGGACGCGCTGCCGACATAATTGTGCACAAAAGGAACATGGCATTTTCAAAGGGCACTTCTTGTTCGCCATCGGCGTTCAGCACCGTCATGTATGACGCATCCATCAACGCATATGTTCCAGCCTGTAATTCTGTAAAGACGCCCGAGGCGGCCTCTTTCCGAAAGGTGCCTGTGCCTGCGCCGCTGATAATGGCGCAGGCCAGTCCCAGTTCACCAAGCGCATCTAGGGTAGTTCTGACCTTGGCCTCGACGCTGTCATACATCGCTTGCCGCCTGGTCGCGTCCACACAGTGCTGGGCCGAGCCGTTGTAGGCCTGCAGCCCGTCAAATCGCAGGCCGGGCGCATTGGAAACCTCTTGCGCCAGCCGGGCTGCATCAGCGCCGGGGTTTACACCGCAACGTCCGGCACCAACGTCAACCTCAACCAGACAGCCCAGTTTGACCCCACCGGCCACCGCCGCCTCCGACAGGTCAGCGACATTGCGGGCGTCATCAACGCAAACCCGCACAGTCACGTGTTTGGCCAGGTCGATCAGTCTTGCGATCTTGGCTGGGGCCACGACCTGGTTCGAGATCAGGATATCCGTGATCCCTTCCTCAATCAGCGCCACGGCCTCAGACACTTTTTGGCAGCAAAACCCATGCACGCCGCCGATTTCCATCTGGCGATGCGCAATCCCGGCGGTTTTGTGCGCCTTGGCATGGGCCCTTAAGCCCACTCCGTGTTTTTGGGCGATAGCGCGCATTTTGCGCAAGTTGCGTTCAAAGGCATCAAGATCCACTATCAAAGCAGGTGTTTCGACGTCTTTCACGGACATGCCAATTTGCGCAGGTACCGTCAGCCCTAGGTCAGTTTTCATTTCTTCACCATCCTATGACACGGGGTAACCACAGCACGATGTCGCTAAACAGAAAGACCAGTGCGACCACGAGAAGCTGGATCCCGATAAAGGGCATCACGCCGATATAGATATCTTTCATCCTAATTTCCGGTGGGGCTACGCCTTGCAGAAAAAACAGCGACCAACCGAAGGGAGGCGTCAGGAAAGAAGTTTGCAAAATCACAGCAATCAGCATCGCTAACCAGACCATATCCACGCCTGCTGACTGAAAAAACGGCAGCATGATCGGTAGGGCAATATAGCTGATTTCAATCCATTCCATGAAGAACCCAAGCACAAAGATGATGAACAACAGGAACAAAATCGCACCATTCACCTCGCCCGGAACACCAGCAAACAGCTCTTCCACGAAATGCTCTCCACCCAACCCACGGAAGGCGATCGAAAACACTTGCGACGCCAGAAGAATAAAGAAGATCATGCTAGAGATGATTAGCGTGGTTTTCGTCGTCTCGCGGATCAGTTTCAGGTTCAGACGCCCATAAAGTGCGGCAATTGCCAACGCACCACTTGCACCGATGGAGGCAGCCTCGGTTGGGGCAGCGACACCACCAATGATCGACCCCAGAACAAACACTACCAGTGCCATCGGGGGCAGAACCACAACGACCATCTGCTTCAACAGTTTTCTAGCGTCCACCTGCGCGCGTTCTTCGGCATCAATCGCGGGCACCATACCCGGTTTGAAGATCGCCAGCCCCAACAAGTAAACCACGAACAAGGCCGACAATAACAAGCCTGGTACAAAGGCCGCTGCAAACAGCGTGCCAACAGACAAGCCGACAATATCTGCCATCAGGATCAACACCAAGCTAGGTGGAATAATTTGCCCCAAAGTGCCTGAAGCGCAGATCAACCCACAGGACAGGCTTTTGGAATATCCCCGCTGCAGCAAGATCGGCAGCGTGAGTAGCGTCAGAGTCACGATTGTGGCCCCCACGATCCCCGTGGCTGCCCCCAGCAACACGCCGCAAAAAACGATGGCAATCCCCAACCCACCGCGCAGTCCACCCATCGCATAACCGATGACGGTCAGCAGATCTTCCGCAATTTTAGATCGCTCCAGCGCCACGCCCATGAACACAAACAGCGGAATGGCGATGAATTCATACTTGGTAATGACTCCGTAAATTCGGTGCGGCACAAGCGCGAACAATTTGCCCTCAAACCCGGTAAAGCCAAACACGAAGCCCGACACAGCAATAGCAATCGCCACGGGAAACCCGATGATGAGCAACACGAAAAAGGCGCCCAGCATCATCATAATTTGCAATTCCATCACTTGGTCTCCACTTCGCCTGAGATCAGAATGTGGGCGTTTCGAATTGTTTCAGCCGCGGCCTGCAACAACAAGCTCATGAAACCTATAACGATTGTGGCTTTCAAAGCGTAACGCATAGGCAGACCGCCCGGATCCGCAGACCCTTCTAAGCTACGCCAGGATTGTTGGACGTAAGGAATGGTGTAGTTGCAGATTAAAATCGCAATTACAAAAAGCGACAGCGCCGCTGCCAGGTCAATCGCGGCCCGGGTGCGCGGGCCGGCGGGTTTATAGATGATATCGACCCGTACATGTTCGCCTTTCTGATAGGTGTAAGCCACCCCTAGAGTTGCGACAACGGCGAGGAAATGCCATTCCAATTCCTGCGTCCAGACCGTGCCGATCCCAAACAAATATCGAACGAGCACATTCGCCGTGACCGTCACGATGATCCCGAAAACGCAGATCATTGCGACCTTCCCAAGGAAGGCCACAACAATTTCGCAAATTCCGGCAAGTTTCAAAAGAACCTGCAAGGCGCTTACCCTCGAATACGGCGATGCCATTGGCCCTCGCTGACATCTGTCCAAGCATCATGCTTGGCCTTGAAGTCAAAGTAATGGTCACGCACGCGGGCAAACAGCGGATCGCCCGATCCAAGTTCTTCTAGCACACCTGGTGTGGCGTCTTTCAGACCATTGAGGATTTCGTCAGACAGAGTGCGCAGCTGGGTGCCATGGTTTTCAACCAGATCTTTCAGAGCTTCGCCGTTGACGGCCTCTGACCAAGCCTGTGAGCGCACATTGGTAGACGCACATGCGTTGCGCACAATATGCTGCAGATCTTCGGGCAGGCTTTCCCATGCAGACTTGTTAACAGCAAATTCAACCACGTTGTTTGGTTCGGACCAGCCGGTGGTATAATAATAGGACGCTGCATTGTGCAGCCCCAAGATTTTATCCTGCGCAGGGCCCACCCATTCAGCTGCTTGAATAACGCCACGTTCCAGCGCCGGGAAAATCTCTGCTGGCGGCAGCAGTTTCACATCAACACCGACAGCTGCATAGATACGGCTAGATAGGCCAGGAATACGCATCTGCAGACCTTGCAGATCTTCCAGTGTGTTGACCTCTTCCTTGAACCAACCGGTCATCTGCACGCCAGTATTACCGCAAGGAAAAGGCACCATGCCGATGTCCGCATAAAGCTCTTGCCACAGATCAAGCCCGCCGCCTTCATACATCCAGGCGTTCTGGCCTTGGTAGTTCATACCAAACGGTACGCCGCCAAAGAACTGCGCCCAAGGGCGTTTGCCCGCGCCAAAATAGGATACCCAGCCGTTGCATTCGACGATGCCCGACTGCGCCGCGTCGAAACCTTCAAAAGGTGGAACCAGCTCGCCGCCATGGAACACTTCGATGTTCAAACGCCCACCGGACATGGCGCGAATGCGATCGGTCAAATCTGTCAGGCTGCCAGGGCCGACCGAATACATCGGCAGGCTGGGCGGATAGGCCGTCGTCATCTTCCAGTTGAATGTCTCTTGCGCGCGGGCCACGGTAGGCGCGGCCAGCGCCGCTCCGCCAAGTGCCGCTGCACCACCAGTCAAAATTTGTCTTCTATCCATGTTTTAGTCCTCTCTATTGATGTGGTTAGATCCGATTCTCTCAGACTTCTTGTTGTGAGTTTTCGCGCCCGATCTGGGCCATGCCCGGCTCGAAGCGGGCGGCGAGATCAAGCAGGCGTTGGTCCTGACCAAAGCCAGCCACGAGCTGAACCGCGCCCTTCAGATTGTTGTGCAACGGGGCCGTTGGAAGCGTGATGCAGGGCAAATACAGCAGCGACCACGCACGATTTACGTAAGGGTCGCCGGTACTACCCAGCCCCTTTGGCGGCAGGGTCTTGGCGGAAGGGGACGCAATCGCATCCAGATCGGCAAACAGCGCCTCCATCCAGAGGCGACCGGCCTGCCCCACCTCCAGAGCGCCAGCATATTGATCCGCCGTGATGTTGGCCGCCTCTTGGCAGTATGTGCGCAACTGGTCCGAGATCAGCGCGCTGTGGTTTGTCAGCTCGTGTTCCAGCGACTTAAGAACCTCATAAGCCATCACGTCGCATTGCGCGTCGATTAGGTCGAACAGACGCTGACCATTGCCTAGATCGACAACGATTTCACCGTCCTCCCGAACCTTAGCCTTGAAGCTGCGCAGCGTGTCCTGAGTATAGCTGTCTGCCTCCGCCCAAGTAGCATCGTCGAAAAAACCAATTCTCTTGGGGCCTTCGTCAAGCGATGCGAACACAGGCAGATCTGCGATTTCCTCGCCTAACCTTCGGACGGCGCTGACGCTGCGGGCGAAAACCCCGACCCGATCCAAAGACGGCGAAACGACCTTGAGCCCGGTACGGCTGACGCTGCCCATGGTGGGCAGAAAACCCACGACACCACAATATGCAGCAGGGCGAATGACCGATCCCGCCGTTTGCGTGCCAATCCCGTGTGAAACCAACCCCGCCCCAACCGAAGCAGCGGAACCACTGGATGACCCGCCCGGCGTATAGGCCATATTCTGTGGATTGGTGGTAGGCCCGGGCTTAAAGGTCGCAAATTCTGTCGTGACCGTTTTCCCCGCAATCTTGACACCCGCCCGCTCAGCACGGCGCACCACTTCGGCGGACTGGTTTGCAACGGCCCCCGTATAGATCGGAGACCCGCATCCGGTGGGCATACCCTGAACGTCGAACAGATCTTTGACAGCCAACGTTGCCTGCGAAAGCGGTAAATCATCCTGCGTTTTGGCCGGAACTGCCGAAAGATCCAGGTCATCCGCCAAATGAACAAAAGCCTTCAAATGGGCCTCAACCTCTTCGAATGACACGGTTTTCGACTGAGTATTCATCGTTCCCTCAACTGGCAGAGTGCCGATATTGCTATCAGTTATTATATACGATATCATATAATATATTATTTCAAGTGTGTTTTGGGAACCTGAAATCGCGTACACTGTCGCGGAGAAGGAAGTGCCCAAAAAACAAGCTGTCATCTCGGCCGCTGACAAAATGAAAGGCGAAAAATGGAACGCACACACGATCTCGGCGGGCTTCCCGCAGGGAAGATTGACCAGACCGATCACGAACTGACCTTTTTCGACAAGCGGGTGGATGCACTTTATGTGCTGCTGACCGGCCCGCAAAAAGCGGCCTTCAAAATGGACGAAGTGCGCCGCACCGTCGAAAGCTTTTCGCAAGCAGACTATTTCGGGCTGAGCTATTACGAGCGTTGGCTCAAGGCGATCGCGCTGTTGCTGATCGAAAAGGGGCATGTGGACGCGGACGCGTTTGATATCCCTAAAGCCAGCAGTTGAGGTGGCCATGACATCTGTTTCAACACATTATCCTGTGCCGCCGAAATTCGCTGACGGCCAGCGGGTGCAGGTGATCAACGATGAATCGCTCGGGCATTGCCGCACACCGCTTTATGTGCGGGGTGCCTATGGCACCGTCGTGTCCTTTATCGGCAGCCACAAGAACCCCGAAGATCTGGCCTATGGCGGCAGTGGGTTGCCGGAATCCCCGCTCTATTGGATTGAATTCAACCTGTCCGAGCTGTGGGATCATTACACTGGTGACGGCACCGACATGCTGCAGGTCGAAGTTTACGAGCATTGGCTTCGCAAGGTTACAAAGGACACATAAGAAATGCCCCACGATCATTCCCACCCCCATCCTCTGTCGCGTGACCACGCCGAGCCCAGACCTGCCTTCAAGAGACTGTTGGATCAAGTTCTGAGCGAGCTGGACAAAAGCGAGCTGCTGACCTCAGACGAAGTCACCGCCCAAATCGAAGACATGGAGGGACGCAACCCAACCGAAGGCGCCCGTCTGGTGGCCCGTTGCTGGACGGACCCGAAATTTCTGGAACTCGCGCGCAAGGATCTGCCAGCCGCCGCCGCGCAGCTCGGCATTTCCATGCCCCCCTATCCGGTGTTCCTGCTGCTGGAGAATACCGACGATCTGCACCACGTCGTAGTTTGCACGCTCTGTTCTTGTTACCCACGTCCTATCCTTGGCCCGCCGCCCGTGTGGTACAAGTCGCGCAACTACCGGTCTCGCGTAGTGGTGGAACCACGCGAAGTTCTGAAGGAGTTTGGCACCTCTCTACCTGAAGGCACAAACCTGCGAGTGGTGGACAGCACAGCAGATTGCCGGTATTTGGTCCTACCCAAACGCCCAGCAGGGACCGAGAACTTTTCGGAACCGGAACTTGCCGAACTGGTCACCCGTGATAGCATGATCGGCGTCACCAACGTGAGTATATGAACCAAATGTCCGCGACAAAAGCCTCGTCTGCTTCCAAATCATCCGGCTCGACAACGGATCGAATTTGTCAGGCGTTGCGCGAGCGGGTTCTATCAGGCGAGTATTCCACGGGAATGCAGCTGCGTCAGAACGACATTGCAAACCAGTTTGGTGTTAGCCACATCCCCGTGCGCGAAGCCCTTCAGACCCTTCGGTTTGAGGGGCTGGTCGAACAAATCGCCAACCGCGGAGCGTTCGTCGCCAGTATCAGCCTGGAAGAGCTGCGCAACATCTGGAGCCTGCGCCGCAAGCTTGAGCCCATGGCGATTGAGCAGGCGATTTCTCAGATTTCTGCGGTCGAGTTAAAAGATGCAGAAAACATCATCAAGAAAGCCTCGGGCGCGAGTGACAGCCTGACCTCGGTGCGACTGAACTGGGAATTTCATCTGTGCCTTTATAAACCTTGTGGCAACGATCTGCTGATTGAGTTCATCGAACGCCTGTACCGCAAGGCAGATCGGTATTCCTGCGTCCTATGGACCAACCACGAATACGGTGCGCAGGCCGAGAAAGAGCACCGCGAAATTCTGGACTGCATTAAAACCGGCGATGTAGAATTGGCCAAAGCCCGAACGCTTGAACATATCAATGCGGTCGAGCGGCTTGTGGAACATTCGTTTTCGGCCTGAGAGATGGCTGTATGTTCACAAAATTGAGCGTCATGCGCTCCAAACATCCCGCTAAAAACAGTTGTTCGTGGGGCAAGTAGCGACGGAAGAATTGTCTTGCCTTGGTGATCTTCGCCGCAGCCTTGTTGGCTGGCAGCTTGTTCCACGTGATGATAGGAGTCATCTCCTCACGCCATCCAGAACCTCTAAAACGCGCGCGTAGTCTTCGCTGGCGACATGAACCTGCTCGAAAAACCTCCCGTCTCTCCTGATCCAGTTAGCCGAAATTCCGCCCAACATCGGCGAAATACGTCTCCGCATCGCGCCTCAACAGGGCAGCATGTGACCTGACATCATCGGGATCGGCAACCCATAAAACGGGTTATGAGAGGCGCTGTCAGCATCAATCCCTCGTTTCGACACTTTGGGCACAACGGCAACGG
>NZ_JAUOSD010000047.1:0-11876 GCF_030548265.1 Marinovum sp. 2_MG-2023
TCTTTCGCATCTGTCTGCTCCTTCAGAGTTGGCGCAGACTCTACATTACGGTGAGGGATTTCGCGGGGGGCAGGTCATCATCCTGAAACCAAAACGCCCCATTATTGTCATGCAATTCGACAATCCACTGAGCGTCTGTAGCGCCCGTGGGAAGTCTGGTGGGCACCTCAGAGCCTCCGATTGATACAATTCTGTCGATCTCTTCCGCGGCAAGTGTTTTTGACGAACCCGAGCCCGCGAGGCCTACGGTCCACAGGGTCGGCAAGGTCCGCCCGACGCCGGGTACATCAAGGAAAGCACCTTTTTGCGTCAGGACCGATGCGGCGGTCATAACGACCTGCATGATCGGCAAGGCATAAGAAATATCCGTATCGTCAAAATGGCGAGATATCCTGTCGATAAAACTGCCTCTTGATGCAAGGCTGTGAATATCGAATTGATCTGCACTCGCTTTCACTGCGAACATCTGGATAAGTTGTCGTTGTTCCTCTTTCGAAAGGCGTCTTGTTCCTTTTGGCGTTTTAACCCGCATCTCGGATATTAGAACATGTTCGGCGGAGCTTTTGGGTTTAGGCTTCGTCGGTCTCTTTCCTGATTGATAAGAAGGAGATGCAGACAAGTATTTCGCCACGGAAATTCGGGCCGCCAAAAAATTCTCAACAGGTTGATTTCAATGCAAACTTAGTGACATCGAACCGCCGACAGTGGGTCGACAATTTCCCGCGCTGGTTACACCTATGCTATTGTTAAGCCACGCCGCTCCCGATAGCCTGTCAAAAACCCTATTATTTACAGGCCCTTCAATGCTCACAGGCACCATCCGCACGCAAATCGACCAAATCTGGAACGCCTTTTGGTCTGGCGGCGTCTCCAATCCGCTCTCCGTCATCGAACAACTCACCTTCTTGTTGTTCATCAAGCGGTTGGACGAGATCCACACCCGTGAGGAAAGCAAAGCCGAGATGCTGGGCACCACGATGGAACGCCGCATCTTCCTCGAAGGGCAGGATGACAAAGGCGAGCCCTACGACAACCTGCGTTGGTCCCGCTTCAAGAATTTTGAGGCCCGCGAGATGATGCGTATTGTGGATGAGCACGTCTTCCCCTTTCTGCGCCAGATGGGTGAGGAAGGGTCGTCTTACGGCACTCATATGAAGGACGCGCGGCTGGGCTTCTCCAATCCCAACCTGCTGGCCAAGGTCGTGCAGATGCTCGACGACATCCCGATGGAGGATCGCGACACCAAGGGCGACGTCTTTGAATACATGCTGGGCAAGATCGCCAGTGCGGGCCAGAACGGCCAGTTCCGCACGCCCCGCCACATCATCAACCTGATGGTCAACCTCATGGCACCAACCCCGCAGGACACCATTTGCGACCCTGCCGTGGGCACCTGCGGCTTTCTTGTGGCGGCGGGCGAATATCTACGCGCTCATCACCCCAAGATGCTGCGCGATCCCGAACAACGCGACCGCTTCCATAACTCCATGTTCCACGGCTTTGACTTTGACAGTACCATGCTGCGGATCGGCGCGATGAACATGACGCTGCACGGTGTGGACAATCCCGACATCGCCTACCGCGATAGCCTTGCCGAAGAACATGGCGCCGATGAAGGGCGCTATTCCCTGATCCTTGCCAACCCGCCCTTTGCCGGATCGCTGGATTATGACACCACGTCCAAAGACCTGCTGAAAATCGTCAAAACCAAAAAGACCGAACTGCTGTTCATGGCGCTGTTCCTGCGCTTGATGCGCACAGGGGGGCGTGCTGCTGTGGTTGTGCCTGATGGGGTGCTGTTCGGCTCCTCCAAGGCGCACAAAGACATCCGCAAAATGCTGGTCGAGGATCACAAACTCGACGCGATTATCAAGTTGCCCTCGGGCGTGTTCCGCCCCTATGCCGGTGTGTCCTGCGCCATCGTGGTGTTCACCAAAACCGGCGTGGGCGGCACCGAGGATGTGTGGTTCTACGACATGACCGCCGACGGGATGAGCCTTGATGACAAGCGCACGCCGCTGCTGGAGGACGCCA
The DNA here is from genome assembly GCF_030548265.1 of Marinovum sp. 2_MG-2023. Classification (NCBI taxonomy): domain Bacteria; kingdom Pseudomonadati; phylum Pseudomonadota; class Alphaproteobacteria; order Rhodobacterales; family Roseobacteraceae; genus Marinovum; species Marinovum sp. 2_MG-2023. Next base: position 2,035 of record NZ_JAUOSD010000047.1, read on the forward strand.
AGCTTGGCCCCGTGCCGGATGTGGTATTGACCGAGGAAGAGCACGCCAAGAACAACCTGCCCGATATCCTGACCCGCTGGCAGGCGCTGGAGAGTGAGGCAGACCGCCCCCGCACCGCGCAAAGCTTTGTGGTGCCAGCATCCGAGATTATCGCCACTGGATCATGGGATCTGTCGCTGACTCGCTACAAAGAGATCGAGCATGAGGAGGTCGAGCACCAATCCCCCGCCGAGATCATCGCAGAGCTGCGTGCTCTGGAAGGTGAGATTATTGAAGGGTTGGATCGGTTGGAGGGGATGTTGGGATGAATAACTACGTCCCACTTGGTGACATTGTCGATATCAAAGGTGGCGGCACTCCGGATAAGAAAGTTGCCGCATATTGGGATGGGGACATCCCTTGGGCCTCAGTAAAAGACTTCAAGAGCGGCACTTTAGATCGAACTGTTGACCGCATTACTGCGGCAGGCGTAGCTGCTTCAGCGACGAATATAATTCCAGCTGGCCACATCATTGTTCCGACCCGCATGGCGGTCGGAAAAGCCGCGATTAACACAATAGATTTGGCAATCAACCAAGATTTGAAGGCTCTTTTCCCGAAGGTGTCCGTGGATACTCGCTACTTATACAATGCGCTTCTGGCGAATAGTGGGAAATTGCTTGACCAAGCTACAGGTGCAACGGTTAAAGGGATCAAACTCGATGCGCTGAGAGGTCTAAAAATCCCCCTCCCGCCGCTGGAGGAGCAGAAGCGGATTTCGGGGATATTGGATCAGGCGGACGCGCTCCGCCGCCTCCGCACCCGCGCCCTCGACAGGCTCAACACCCTCGGACAGGCGATCTTGCTTGAGTGCCAGCAAGGAACCGAATTCAAATTAACAGATGTAGAATTTGGAAAACTCGCAGAAAATACCCGCAATGCATTTTGCAATGGGCCCTTTGGCAGTAATCTTTTAAGGAGTGAACTGACAGTTGAGGGCGTCCCGGTTATTTACATTCGGGACATTGCTTCTGGCCTATATAAGAGGAAAAGTGAGTGGCACGTAACTCAAGAAAAGGCACAGGAACTTTCTGGCTGTGCCGTGAATAGTGGCGATCTTCTTCTTTCTAAGGTTGGCGATCCACCGTGTGCGGCTGCAATATACCCTGCAGGCGAACCTCCTGCGATTATTACTCAAGATGTTATCCGTATCCGCATCGATCCCGAACGTGCACTTGCCAAGTATCTCGCTGCATTTTTCAACACTGAAGTCGGGCGAAGAGCGATTAAACCCATAATTGTTCAGGCCACGCGCGCGCGTGTCTCCCTCAGGGATTTGAAAGGTCTCAAACTAAGTTTACCACCAATTGAAGCACAACGTGCCGCAGTCCTAAAGCTCGAGGCGCTGGACAACCAAAGGAATAAATCGAATACATCTCTCTTAGGCCTGCAATCCCTCTTCGCCTCCCTCCAACACTGCGCCTTTCGCGGGGAGCTCTGACATGCCTGCCGCGCTCCACCGTCTCACCCTTCCGGGGGCGATGCTGCAACGGGGTTTCTGGCTTTATGTCTGGCGCATCGCCTCGCCAAACGGGGCGCTGCATTACGTTGGCCGCACCGGTGATAATTCCAGCCCCCATGCCGCTGCACCCTTTACACGGATGGGCCAGCACCTTGGCACATCCCCCAATTCAAACGCCCTGCGCCGCAATCTGATCGCCTACGGTGTCACGCCAGAAGACTGCACCAGCTTCGAGCTGATCGCCCACGGCCCGATCTACCCGCAAGTGGATCATGACGGCAGCGACCGCGCCACCTTGATGGAACGGCACAAACCGTTTCGCGATCAAGTGGGGGCGATGGAAAAGCTGCTTTGTGATGGGTTGAAAGACGCAGGTTACGGCGTGCTGAACACAGTCAATTGCAATTGGGTTTTGTCGCCGGAGGGAGAAGAAAAGTGGGAAGAGGCAAAACAAGCCTTTCGCAAGGATTTTCCCGCATTAAGGTAATGCCATTCGCATAGGTTGTTTTAATGTCCCAATTTTCTTTTCTCTCCACCGATTTTCAAGACCTAAAGCAACACGCCCAGAAGGCGGAAAAGCTGGCCTTGTCCGATCCACGCGGCGCGTGCTTCTGGTCGCGGCTGACGTTGGAGACAGCGCTGAAATGGCTCTACCGCCGCGATCCCGCCCTGCGCCATCCCTATGAGCGCACGCTGGCCGCCCTGATCGCAGAACCCAGCCTTGAGGCCCTAACGGGGCCTGCCATCACCACCAAAGCGAAATACATCAAAGATCAAGGCAACCGCGCTGCCCATGACAGCGGAAAGGCCCTGACGGCGCAGGATGCGGCCTCGACGGTGCGCGAGCTGTTCCATGTCTGCTACTGGATCGCCCGCACCTATGCGACGGGGCCTAAGCCTGATCCCGCCCTGTCGTTTGACATCGGCAAGTTGGAAAGATCCCTGACAATCTCTGCGAGCACGGTTGCACAGATCCAGAAGATCGAAGGAGATGTCAAAGCCGCCAATAAGCGCGCTGAGGAGGCTGAGGAAGCGCGCAAGGAGTCTGAGGAAGGTCGCAAGGCAGTAGAGGAAGAACTGGCGCGTCTGCGCGCCGAATATGCAGCTGCGCGCAAAGCCAATCAGGCGATCCAAGATGATCACGACTATGGTGAGGCCGCCACCCGCGATGCCTTCATTGATCTGTTGCTACACGAGGCCGGCTGGGCATTGGACCAGCCCCGAGACCGCGAATTCCCGGTCAAAGGCATGCCGAGCCAGAGCGGCGAAGGATTTGCGGATTATGTCCTTTGGGGGGCTGATGGGAAGCCATTGGCGGTCGTCGAAGCAAAGCGCACCAAGAAGGATTCTCGCACAGGCCAACAACAAGCCAAGCTCTATGCGGACTGTCTGGAAAAGATGTACGGCCAGCGTCCGGTAATCTTTACGACCAATGGCTATGAACACTGGATTTGGGATGATCTGCGGTATCCTCCTCGGAAGATCTCTGGTTTCCTGAAACGCGATGAATTGGTGTTGTTGCAACAAAGGCGAGGCAACCGGAAAACTCTTGATGATGTGACCGTTGATGAGGCGATCGCAGGGCGGTTTTACCAACAGCGCGCAATCCGCCGTATCGGACAAGCCTTTGAAAAGGATCGCCAGCGCAAGGGGTTGCTTGTGATGGCGACTGGCAGCGGCAAGACTCGGACCGTAATCGCCCTAATCGACCAGTTGATGCGTGGCAACTGGGTCAAGCGCGTGCTGTTTCTTGCTGACCGTGTGGCACTGGTGAAGCAGGCACATGGAGCCTTCAAGACACACCTGCCTGCCACCCCGAGCGCAAACCTCTTGGAACGGCATGACCCTGCGCGCAATGACCATTCCGGTGGTAGGGTATTTCTTTCTACCTATCCCACCATGATGGGGTTGATTGATGAAATTAAGGGGGGAGAAAAGCGCTTTGGGCCGGGACACTTCGATCTGATCGTGATCGATGAAGCACACCGATCCGTCTACCGAAAATATCGAGCGATTTTCGAGTACTTCGATAGCTTCCTTGTGGGTCTGACCGCCACACCAAAAGATGAGATCGATCACAATACCTATTCTCTATTCAACCTTGAGAGTGGTGTGCCGACCGATGCATATGATCTGGATGACGCGGTGCAGGATGGCTATCTTGTGCCCCCGAAATCAATTTCTGTCCCCTTGAAGTTTCAACGCGACGGGATTGCATACGATCAGCTTTCTGACCACGAGAAAGACGAATGGGACGCGATTGAATGGGATGAGGACGGTACGATCCCGGATCGGGTTGAATCTAACGATCTGAACAAGTGGTTATTCAACAAGGATACTGTCGATAAGGTGCTTGAGCACGTAATGCGAAACGGTATCAAAGTCGCGGGTGGTGATCAGCTGGGAAAGACCATCATCTTTGCCAAGAACAGCAAACACGCTCAATTCATCATTGAGAGGTTCGACCAAAATTACCCCCACTTGGCTGGGCAGTTTACTCGATTGATTGATTACAGCGTCACCTATGCCCAATCACTGATAGATGATTTTTCCGAGCCGGAGAAACAGCCACATATCGCGGTGTCCGTCGACATGATGGACACAGGCATTGATGTTCCAGAAGTTGTGAACCTCGTGTTTTTCAAAATTGTGCGATCCAAGACAAAGTTCTGGCAGATGGTCGGTCGTGGCACCCGCTTGCGCGAGGACCTATTCGCGCCCGGTGAGGACAAAGAAGATTTCATCATTTTCGACTTCTGTCAAAATCTGGAATTTTTCCGTGAGAACCCAGATGCTCGGAATGCCGGTACAGCACTTCCAATCGGTGAACGTCTGTTTAAGACGCGTGTGGAGCTAATCGGGGACCTACAAGAGCAGGAAAGCACTCATGCTGACTTGGAGAAATCTTTGAAGGAACGCCTCTTTGATGAGGTGTCAGGCATGAACCTCGAAAATTTCATGGTACGCGACAAGCGCCGCGCGGTAGAGCAATTCAAAAAGATGGATCGCTGGGCAACTTTGGATCTCGACGCAAGGATTACGCTGACCGATGAGATCGCGGGTCTACCATCTGCATACCAGGACGACCATTTGCCTGCGAAGCAATTCGATCTTCTGGTGTTGAACGCACAGCTGCTTCTGCTACGCGGCGATGCCGGTTTTCAACGGCTGCAAATGCGAATGATCAAATTTGCCTCTGCTCTTGAGGGTTTATCCAACGTTCCCACTGTAGCCAAGCAGATGGAACTGATCCTTGAAATGCAGACAGATCAATTTTGGACTGATATTTCTGTCGATATCCTGGAGGAGGTCAGACGCAAGTTACGCATGCTCGCAGACCTAATCCAACCTAAGGAACGCAAGGTCGTGATAACCGACTTTGAAGATGAGATCGGTGGTACTGAGACCATAGACCTCCCAGAAGTCGGCACCGGGATAGACAAGGCGCGGTTCAAATTGAAAGTCCGCAAATTTGTCGAAACACATATGGATCACATCACTCTGCAGAAAATTTACCGCGCAGAGGCCCTCACACGAACTGACGTTGAAGAGCTTCAGAAAATGTTGATTGAACAAGGCGTTTCGGACACGGAGACGCTCTCAGCTCTTCAAGAAGAAGAACCTTTAGGAGTGTTCCTGCGCCGATTGATCGGGCTTGACCGCGCAGCCGCAAAACAAGCTTTCAGCGCCTTTATGTCAGCGCAGCAGTTAAATCCTGATCAAACAGAATTCATTGATATGATCATTGATCACCTCACCGATAGCGGAATTGTGGAACCCAGGACTTTCTATGAAAGTCCTTTTTCAGACATTGATAACCTCGGAATTGCCGGCGTTTTTAAGAAGGATCATGCGGCCGAGATCATTCGGATCGTAAAATCCGTAAACGACGCGGCGGTCGCGGCCTGAATATTGAGAGCTAAAGATGCAAGAATCTGAATTTCGAAAATGGCTCGAAGCCCAAGGGCAAAGTGAAAGATCAATAGGTTCCAGAATCAGCACGGCGCGCCGAGTTGAGAATGCGATCGGGGATTTGGATGAGGTTCTTGCAGAGCAAAAAATAGAAGACCTGTTACGACGGTTTTCGTACGGTACTGAAGATGAGAGAAACAATGCACCCAATCCATCGCCTGTGCAGATTGATGGCAATCTAAGGAACGGCTTGGCAAGCCTGCGCCAATCCATTAGCCTATATGCTGACTTTGTTCGCAACAGCTCATCCATGCCCAACAAACTGGAACACTCGCATTACCTTCGAGAGCTGACTAAATCCGAAATCATCGCTGCAATGGATGACTGCGACACGGAGGGGCTCAAAGCATTCTTACAAAACCGCAGCTTCGGAAAGCCGCAGGTTTGGACGATACGACCGGTCGCTGAGGCCGACCATGACGACGGTGAGGCGCTACGTTACCCTGCAAAAGCGATCGTAGCGGCAGCGGTCGCGAAGTTACCAGACGGGCCTGCCTTGACTGCCAAGGAGTTCTTCAACGGCTTCGGTGAAAGCCAGTCATTCGAGCGTTTGAAAGAATTGGGCTTTGAACTGATCGACAACGAAGAGAAAGACAGGCAACCCGCCGATTTCTCTCGACAGAATATTGAAGCGGCCATGGTCGCCTATGACGCTTATGTATTTGATGGCTCCCAGAAGGAGGTGTTTGATGCTTTCGGTGATCCCAGAGACTACTGGGTGAGATCAACGCGGAGAACCGCCACAAAGCCCTACCCGACCAAACCACTGGTTGGCTTTCTACTCGGAAAAACGACGCTGAATGGCGGGTGGGGGCAAAAATCGGATGCAGCCGCCCGTCTCCACAATGCTGGCTACATTATCGTAGATCAGGACAATACCCCTGTTGAGCCGCCAGAGCGCTATAGCCACCTCATTCGAGATGCCGATCGCATCCGGGCTTGCGCACTGAACTACCATATCGAACCAGCCCGCGAGGCGGGACAGGCTTCCGTTACGATCAAAGCTGGGGACCTTGGAAAAGAAATAGGTCTACAAAACTCTCATCCAAACATTTGCAGCGCACTCTTGGGTTCGAAATTTCAAGAAATGACAGGCCTTCCCAAGCCCACCTATACAGAGCCGCAGCCCAGCAGCACGACCGAATTCACCTATCAATTGACCCGTACCGCCGGCGCAAGCACACCGGAAACAATACTACGGCCAGAACAGAGATTAGATATGGAACAAGCGAAGAACCTGATCCTCTACGGCCCCCCTGGTACAGGCAAAACACATGCGACAGCGACCGAGGCGTTACGCCTGTGTGGCGAAGAGGTGCCGCAAGACCGCAAGGATGTAATGGAGGCCTACAACCGCCTCAAATCTGAAAAGCGGATCGAATTTGTAACCTTCCATCAATCGATGTCCTACGAGGACTTTGTCGAAGGCCGGCAACCTACCACAGATGTAGAGGGAGACGGCAGTTCTGGAACCGGTTTTCGGCTGCAGACCGTCCCTGGCGTTATTCGACGAATGGCAGAGCAAGCTCAGTTCGGCGGATCCGAAAGCAGTGGGGACGACGACTTCTCCTTGGAGGGTCGACAGGTTTTCAAAATGTCGATAGCCGCCGGAAAGGACCCTTCTGAACAATACCTGTTCGATGAGGCAATCTCGGAAGGTCACACCCTCTTAGGATGGGAAGACATTGATTTCAGCGACCCCAAATATACCGACCCTGAAGAAATTTTGAAGATATGCCGCGCCGAGGGGCGCCGCGAAGGACCTGTCACTAAACAATCCGGCCAAGTCGCTCTTGTTGATGCCTTCCGCAACCAGGTTCAGGTCGGTGATATCCTCATTGTTTCGAAGGGCAATAGTCTGTTCCGAGCAATCGGAGAAGTGACGGGAGAGTATGAGTACAAGCAGAGAGACAATCAAAAATATTGCCATCGCAGGGCCGTGAACTGGCTTTGGGTAAACCCCCAGGGGCTTCCGGTATCAGATTTATACGGCTCGAATTTCACGATGCGTTCGATCTACCGCCTGGGGGAAAGCAAGCTAAAGAAACCCGCCCTTCTCCGGCTGATCAATGGCGTGAATGAAGAAGCGGTCCTCGAACAGCTCCCACATGTGCTAATCATCGATGAGATCAATCGCGCGAACATTTCTAAAGTCTTCGGTGAACTGATTACCCTGATCGAACCGGACAAACGGTTGGGGATGGAAAATGCTCTGAAGGTTCGACTGCCTTATTCTGGCGAAGACTTCGGGCTACCCAGCAATCTACATATCCTCGGCACCATGAACACCGCTGACCGCTCTATTGCGCTCCTTGACACCGCCCTGCGTCGCAGGTTCGAATTCAAAGAGATCGAGCCCGATCCCGAAACACTGCGCGACGCGGCGCGGCGATGTGGGCTGGACCTGCCCAAAATCCTGCGCGTAATCAACGATCGCATCGAATATCTCTATGACCGCGAGCATCGGATCGGGCATGCCTATTTCATTGGCTGCGCATCCCGCAATGACGTTGATCAAACAATGCGCCATAAGGTAATTCCTCTTCTGGCCGAATACTTCTTCGAGGACTGGCACAAGGTTGCCGCAGTATTAGGGGATGCCGAGGCGCATGAAGGGCCAATCATTGGCGGCTTTCTCAAGCGAGAGCTGTTGAAGGCCCCTCCTGGCATGGACAGTGAAGCGGACGGCCCAACCCGGTTCCGCTGGAGCCTCAAGGATGCAGATGAAGGCTTTGAATATACGAGATTGACCAGCCAATGAAGCCGCATACCATTGGCGAGTGGAAAAAGATTGCCTTCGGAGCAAAGAGTGATCCCATTTCCGAAGGTCAGGCTGACCGCCTCGCTAAAGTAGCGCGACAATCAGTTTTTGCGGGGAGTAGCGGCGAAGGTGTTTTAGAACACCGCCGAAAACACCTGCGCGCTCGGGGTGTCGTCGGAGTGATTGCCGCCACAGACTGCCAGCTTGAGATACTCCCCAAAATTGAAGCATCAGGGGAGCACGACGCAGCACCAGAAACTTTACGCCGACGTCTTGTTCATATGCTGTCTGTGGCGCGTGATCTTCGAATTGACGCACAGAATACAGCGAGTCTGGGATGGCAGCGCGACACTCTGCTTGAGATCCTGATCAGGATCTTCTGCAACAAGATGACAGAAGCCGTGCGTCATGGGATCCCGCGTCGCTACATCGCCCACACGGACGATCTACCAGCGCTGCGTGGGCGTCTGAATGTCACAAGGCAGTTTTCTGTTCTTGCGGCACAGCCCCAGCATCTGGCGTGCGAATATGATGAACTCTCTCTGGACATTGACCTCAATCGGGTCATGAAGGCCGCAATTTCTAAACTGTCTCGGGTTGCGACCTCCGCCGATAACCTGAGGTCTCTACGTGAACTCTCTTTTGCCTATGCCGACATCACCGACGTCGCACCCTCGGCGCTTCGCTGGGACCGTATCACACTTGATCGCACCAATGACCGATGGCGCGAGCTACTGTCACTTGCCAAATTGCTTTTAGGAGATCGTCACCAAACAACGAATGCGGGGGCCACTGATGGCCATGCGCTCTTATTTGAAATGAATGTGCTCTTTGAGGAGTATGTCACCAAGCTCCTCAAACGAGGGCTTGCTGGTACCCCGTTCACAGCTACTTCCCAAGGTGGTCAAAAGGACTGCTTATTTGAGGGGGAACAAGGCCGATTTAGAACGCGCCCTGACATCATAATTCGTCACCATGGTGATGTGGTCATGGTCATAGACACAAAGTGGAAACGCATATCTCCCCGTATTGAGGACGCCAAACAAGGCATTAGCCAGGGCGATGTGTATCAGTTGATGGCTTATTCCGAACTCTACAAATGCGACCGCGTCATGCTGCTCTACCCGCATCACCATGGGCTGCCTGGCAGCCAGCCGCCGCAGGCTTACTCAATTGGTTCTGCAGGGGCCCGCAAGAAGCTCTTTGTATCCACAATTGACGTGTCGCAAAGGCATTCTCAGGTAACCACGTCACTGGTACATTTGGTCAAGACATCACTGGAAACGAGCTTGTCAAAACCTGACAATTCAGCCCAAAATTCAGTTTACAGACGCTAAGGTAACTCATCGATTTCACTACCACCACCTTTCGGCTCAGTTTACAATTTTATCCAATAAAAACAGCACCTGCATACGGATTGCAAATCCGTGTACAGGAGTTCGATTCTCCTACTCGCCTCCATTTAATTTCAATAGCTTAACGTATCGAACGCGAACAGGCTTTTGAAAATCTAAACAAATATCTAAACATTCTGACCTGCCCCCTGCTGGTCCCTCATTCATAATGAGAGTCTGCAGGTTGAATCTGGGTATTCGGCTTCCGCGTCTG
>NZ_JAUOSD010000048.1:0-11137 GCF_030548265.1 Marinovum sp. 2_MG-2023
ATGCGGGCGTAGCTCAGGGGTAGAGCATAACCTTGCCAAGGTTAGGGTCGGGCGTTCGAATCGCCTCGCCCGCTCCAATACTTACGATAGATGACATCGGATCTTATCCGGCGACCGAACGGACGGTATCAAAGAGATACCCCCCTTCGGGGTCGTCGTACGCAGTGGCACTGCGCACAGCCCCTCAATCACAAACGGCTTTCATTTCAACTCTTATGCGCAAGCCCAACCTGTGCGCGGTCACTCCAGCCGCACTGGAGCAAGCCGGGCTTGGTCAGGTACAGTGCCGCAGTGCCAGCCTTGAAGGCGGCTTAAAACGCCTTGAACGTCAGCGTGGTAAGCGACCGTTCAATACCGGGCAATGTCAGCAGATTGTCATTGATGAATTTGCCCACGTCCTGACCTTCGGGAACGTAAAGCTTCAGCAAAAGATCAAAATCGCCGGTGGTCGAATATAATTCGGAGTGGATTTCATGCCGCACGATTTCCTCCGCGACCTTATAGGTCTGGCCGGGGGTGCAACGGATTTGAACAAAGACACAAGTGGTCATGGCGCAGGTCTCCCTCTTGGCGCGGAGGCTGACACAGTGGCCGGGCACGCACAAGCCGCGAAAACCATCGCCCCGCCCCTTGGCCCGCCCGGGCGCGGGGCCTATAAGACGCTGACCTGACAGGAAGACCCCGATGCGCAAAGCCACGATCACCCGCGAAACCGCGGAAACCAAAATCAATGTCACGATCGATCTCGATGGATCGGGCAGCTATGACAATCAGACCGGCGTCGGGTTCTTTGACCACATGCTGGATCAATTGTCGCGCCACTCGCTGATTGACATGACAATCCGGGCCGACGGTGACCTGCATATCGACGACCATCACACGGTCGAAGACACCGGCATCGCCATTGGTCAGGCGCTGGTCGCCGCCCTTGGCGACAAGAAGGGCATTCGCCGCTATGGCTCCTGCCTGTTGGCAATGGATGATGCGCTGGTGCGCACGGCGCTGGACCTGTCGGCGCGGCCGTTTCTGGTCTGGAATGTCGATTTGCCGTCCCCGAAGATTGGCAGCTTCGACACCGAATTAGTGCGCGAGTTCTTTCAAGCGCTCAGCACCCATGGCGGCATCACCCTGCATGTCGACGCGCTGCATGGCATCAACAGCCACCACATCACGGAAGCGGCGTTCAAATCCGTGGCGCGCGCGCTGCGCGAAGCCGTGGAAACCGACCCGCGCAAGGCCGATGCAATCCCCTCGACCAAGGGCATGCTCTGACGGCAGGGACCGATTGGGCGGGTTACCCCGCCCCTTCCACTGTCTTTGCCACCGTCTTTGCCAGGGCCACGTTTCGCCGGATCATCCATTCCGCCAGGATGGCGTTTGGGATCCAGCAGGCCCAGGCCACGACCTGATACCCAAGGTCGATCCCCAGCGGCATCGCCAATATCGGCAATTCCAGCCGCAGGGTCACCCCGGCAAAGGTCAGCGCGGCTGACCGGATCATCCAGATCCGATGCGCGGCCAAACGCCCTTGCATCGCCAGCCGCACCGCCTGGGCCGTGACGCCCATCCACAGCACCGCCAGCACAGCAAACCCCAGCCCCGCGACCGGCCCCCCCGAGGTATGCGCCGCCAGCGACAGCGACGCCACGCCCGAAACCAGCACGCCAACCGCATAAATCCGCCCGAACCACCGGTGCAACTTTGGGCGGCGGATGCGCAGGCCGACGCTGAATTGAAACGGCAACAGAAACAGCACCAACGGCGCAACACCGATATGGGCATAGAGCGCCAGGGCACGCGGTTCGATGTGATGCGCCATGAAATCCATCGACGCCTCTACACCCAACGGAATGAACCGCCAGGCAACCAGCGCAACAAGGATCGACAACCCCCAGAACAGGGCATTTCGGATCTTTTGAAAGTTGAATGTGACCATGGGCTTTGTCCTTGCGATAAATGTGTCGATGCAAACTTGACGGTGTAAACTTGACACCGTCAATATTCGACCGCACTTGACGCTGTCAAGTCACAATCCTATCCCCGCAGGATGAACCAACACCCAGACAAAACCGGCCACCACCACGGCAATCTGCGCGCCGCGTTGATCGAAGCGGGAATCGCGCTATTGACCGAGGGCGGGCTGGATAATCTGTCACTGCGCAAATGCGCCGCCCGGGCCGGTGTGTCACATGCCGCCCCGGCACATCACTTTGACGGGGTGGACGGGCTTCGGATGGCCATTGCCGCCGAAGGCTTCGCCCGGTTTCGCCAAAGCATGCTGGATTTCGCGGACACCGGGCCGCAAACGCCCCGCGACCGTCTGCGCAATATCTGTCGCGGCTATCTGGCGTTTGCCCGCAACAATCCCGCGCTCTATGACCTGATCTTCAGCTTTCGGGCCAATTCAAAACTGATTGATCAAATGCGGTTGAATTCGGCCCCGGCCTATCAGGTGTTGCGCGACACCTGTGCGCCTTTTGTACCCGCCGGCAAAGATCCGGTCGAAATCGAAACCCAGGTCTGGTCGCTGGTGCATGGCTATGCGCTTTTGAATCTGTCAGGGCGATTTGGCGGCACGCCCACGCCGGACGACGCGGTGCTGTCCGTGCTTGACCATATTGGCAGCCCCCCTTGACCCTGCGGGGAAATTGCGCGACGCCTTTGGCGGATGCGCACCGCACATCTGCACATACCAATAGACCAAAGGCCGCCCCATGCTAACCGCCCTCATCGACTATGAATCCGGCAACCTGCATTCCGCCGAAAAGGCGTTTCAACGCATGGCCGCCGAAGTGGACGGTGGCGATGTGGTGGTGACCGGCGATGCAGATGTGGTGGCCCGTGCCGACCGCATCGTCCTGCCCGGAGATGGCGCCTTTCCCGCCTGCTGGAAACAGCTGAAGGGGCATTCCGGCCTCTATGATGCCATGGTCGAGGCGGTCGAGGTCAAAGGCCGCCCCTTCATGGGAATCTGTGTCGGGATGCAGCTGATGGCCACCTGGGGGCGCGAATACGAAGACACGCCGGGGCTGGATTGGGTAAGCGGCGAAGTGGTGAAAATCACACCACAGGACGACAAGCTCAAGGTGCCGCACATGGGCTGGAACGATCTGGTGGTCAACCATCCGCATCCGGTTCTGGCCGGGATTGAAACCGGTACCCATGCCTATTTCGTGCACTCCTATCATTTCCGCGTGGAAAACCCGGCGGAACGGCTGGCCCATGTTGACTACGCCGGCGATGTGACTGCGATGATCGGGCGCGGCACGATGGTCGGCATGCAATTCCATCCGGAAAAAAGCCAGGCCAACGGGCTGCGCATGATCGCAAACTTCCTCAACTGGGCGCCGTGACACACCCGAATTGAGGCTACGGCAATTTAATTTGCCCGCTGCCAATGCTGGCTTTTGCAGACCCCGACCGCACAGCCCTTGACCGTGAGTTTGGTGCCAGACACCTGCATCGTGGCGGCATAATCGCGACCAAACAGCGGCACATAGACCCGGCCCCCGTCATAGTGTCCCGGGCCTGCCGCCTTCATATCCCAGATCAGCCGCTTGCCCACATTGGGTGTCACAATCGGCTGGCCGTTCGGGTCAAACGCCTTGATCAAGGTGCCACAAAGCGCCGCGCCACAGGGCGTGATCTGGACAATGCCGGTCTGCCCCTTGGGGTCCGGCGGTGACGCCCAAAGCCCCTCGGCCGATTGCGCTGATGCGGCTTTGGCCAATGTCATCGCCAAAACCGCCGTTACCAGAATTCGGCCCATGGCCGATCTCCTATCCATAAACGACGCATCCGCTGCGCCGAGTGGATTGAAGTACGTTATTTCACCCGTGTCCAGACCTGAGAGCTGCACAACAGCCCGCCGGCCACACATCCCGAAAGTTTGAGCGAGCTGCCGCTTATCTGCATCTTGCCGACATAAACCTTGTTGTTGGATGGCCGCCAGACGTTGCCAGTGTATTTGCCACCGCCCTTTGGCTCCATGCCGCGCACCAATTGCTTGCCTTTGTTGGGGGAATTGTATTCCCCGCTGTTGTTGAAGGTGCGGCTGATGACACCACAGACCTTGGCGCCACAGGGCGCAATGGTGACATGGGCATAGCTGCCATCGTCCACTTCGGTTTTCCAGACGCCTTCGGCCGGGTCCGCAAAGGCCGGGCCGGTCATCAACCCCAGTGCGGCAATCGCCATCATCATTGGTTTCATTTATTACTCCTCCCTGAGCGATGGCCGGGATGTTGGGCGCGAATTGCCACATCTGGCAAGCGTGACGTCGGGTCGGTTGCATTTCGCCGCAGTTCGTGCAAAACGCCTTCGCTAGTGCAGCATAAGGGTGCTCAAACCATGATCCTCTACCCCGCTATCGACCTGAAAGACGGCAATGCCGTGCGACTGCTGCGCGGCGATATGGACAAGGCCACTGTGTTCAACAACGACCCCGCCGATCAGGCGCGGGACTTTGTCGATGCGGGCTGTGAATGGCTTCATCTGGTGGATTTGAACGGCGCCTTTGCCGGCGCACCGGTGAATGCAGGCGCGGTTGAGGCGATTCTGGCCGCGACCGCCGTGCCGACACAACTGGGCGGCGGCATTCGCGACATGGCCACCATCGAAAGCTGGCTGACCAAAGGATTGGCGCGGGTCATTCTGGGCACCGTTGCGGTCGAAAACCCGAAACTGGTGCGTGAGGCGGCCAAGGCGTTCCCCGGTCAGGTGGCCGTCGGCATCGACGCCCGCAATGGCCGGGTCGCAACCAAAGGCTGGGCCGAAGAAACCGATGTGCTGGTCACCGATCTGGCGCGCAGCTTCGAAGACGCCGGCGTCGCGGCGATCATCTACACCGACATCAACCGCGATGGCGCAATGCAGGGGCCCAATATCGACGCCACGGCGGCGCTGGCCAATGCAGTGTCGATCCCGGTGATTGCGTCCGGTGGCGTGTCATCAATCGAGGATCTGGTGGCGCTGAAAAACTGTGGCGCGGCGCTGAACGGTGCAATCTCTGGTCGTGCGCTTTATGATGGCGCGATCGACCTGCGCACGGCGCTGGCCACTCTGGCAGAATAAACATGTTCTGCGCTGGACAGTCCCGGACCTGATCCGGGACCTCCTGACAGATTGAAATGAGGTCCCGGATCACGTCCGGGACCACAAAACGCTAGACCACGCCAGCCTCGACAAAGAAATCCTGCGCCGTGCACATCCGGGAATCATCGGATGCCAGGAACAGCACCATTCGCGCCAGATAGACCGGTTCGATCAGCTCTTTAAGACATTGCGTCTCAAGATTTTTCTCCAAAGCCTCCGGTGTTGCCCACAAGGTCTTTTGCCGTTCGGTCATCACCCATCCCGGCACCACGGTATTGACCCGGATGCCATGCGGCCCAAGATCGGACGCCATGCCACGTGTCAGCCCATGCACCGCGGCCTTGGCGGTGGTATAGGCGGGCATGCCCCCCAACTTCTGCCACCAGCTGCAAGAGCCCATATTGATGATTGACCCGGCCCCGGCGGCAATCATCCCCGGCGCCACGGCCTGAATGGCAAAGAACTGGTGCCGCAGATTGGTGGCCTGACGTTCATCCCAGAATTCCGGTGTCACCTCTTCCCAGCCGTGGCGGTCGTCCCGCGCGGCATTATTGACCAGCACCGTGGCCGGGCCAAGCTTAGCTGCCAGGGCGGCAAAGGCCGCTTTCAGCGCGTCAATGTCGCGCAGATCGCATGCCTCAAACGCGACATCCCCGCCCAACTCGGCGGCCAGCGCCTGTCCCGCCGTCGCATCCAGGTCGACAAACCCGACCTTGGCCCCCTGCTCGGCAAAGGCGCGCACAATCGCCGCCCCGATCCCCGACGCCCCACCGGTGACAATCACCGATTTGCCGTTCAGGCTGGGATAATTTGCAAATTCCGGTGTCATATCGCCTCTCCGATTCCGCTTTGGTATACCATTTCGCAACATGACCGAATATGCAATCGCTTGCTTGCCCCATACCGCCGGGCGGATTAAGAGACGCATATGCTCAAGACCCGTATCATCCCCTGTCTCGATGTGGCCGATGGCCGCGTGGTGAAGGGTGTCAACTTTGTCGACCTGCGTGATGCGGGCGACCCGGTGGAATCTGCCCGCGCCTATGACGCGGCGGGCGCGGACGAACTCTGTTTCCTCGACATTCATGCCACGCATGAAAACCGCGGTGTGATGATGGATGTGGTGCAGCGCACCGCAGAGCAATGTTTCATTCCCCTGACCGTCGGCGGCGGTGTGCGCACGGCGGCGGATGTCCGCAAGCTTCTGCTCGCGGGCGCAGACAAGGTCAGCTTCAACTCTGCGGCCGTCGCCAACCCCGATGTGATCGCCGAAGCGGCGGATCAATTCGGCAGCCAATGCATTGTCTGCGCCATCGACGCCAAAACCGTGGCCCCCGGCAAATGGGAGATTTTCACCCATGGCGGCCGCAAACCCACCGGCATCGACGCGGTGGAATTCGCGCAATTGGTGACTGAAAAAGGCGCGGGCGAAATCCTGTTGACCTCGATGGATCGTGACGGCACACGCGCCGGGTTCAACCTTCCGCTGACGCGGGCGATTTCCGACGCCGTGTCGGTGCCGGTCATTGCCTCGGGCGGGGTTGGCACCTTGGACCATCTGGTCGAAGGCGTGACCAAAGGCGGCGCATCAGCGGTCTTGGCAGCCTCGATCTTTCACTTTGGCGACTTCACCATTGCCGAGGCCAAGCAGCACATGGCCGACGCCGGTATCGCGATGAGGCTGTCATGAGTGTTCTACACGACCTGGAGGCGGTGATCGCCGCACGCAAAGACGCCGATCCAGAAAGCTCCTGGACCGCGAAATTGCTGGCCAAGGGGCCGGAAAAATGCGCCGAAAAGTTTGGCGAAGAGGCGATCGAAGCAATCATTGCCGCCGCCAAGAACGACCGCGAAAACCTGACCTATGAATCGGCAGATGTGCTGTATCACCTGCTGGTGATGCTGGCCGCACGGGGTATTGCGCTGGACGATGTTTTGGCCGAATTGGCCCGCCGTCAGGGCGTGTCCGGCATCACGGAAAAGGCAGGACGCACGTAACGCGCCCAACCGGACCGTCGCAAAGGCGCGCCGGTGTTTGTTAAGCGGGACTTTGCGCCCGACCGGTCAACGACCGCTCCCAGCCCGAAGCAGACCCGCCGTCGGCCTACCCGGCGTAGAATTTGCTCATGCAGGTCGGGCGGATTGCAGACATTAGCTGCATGCGCACGCATCTTCCCGCAGATCGATGAAAGCGGTCATTCAGGACTGACTTGAATGGTTGAGGATTATACGTTTGGTACAAAGCTAACCAATGCGCGGATATCGAAATTCGCAAAGGCCTTGCCTCGGAGCACTGCAGAGGGGTTCGGCAAGTCCGTAGTTGCCATTTAGCGTTGCGCCTTTTACTGCTGCACAGACGAATATTGGCAGTTTTTCTGCGAGTGCATCACTTGGGTTCGTCGACAACGAAACAAGCCGCACAGAGCTATGGATTGGTTGTATGCAGCAGTTGAGCTCTCAGCTTTTGGCCTGTCTCAGTTGTCAAATTTTGATAGGTTCTATTCAGCATGGCTGAGGTCGGATTTACTTGGAGGCTTTATTTTGCCCACATCTGTGAATGAAAAAACTCAAGAGCTTGTAGGTAGTATACGCAATAGTCTTCGAGACGGGACCGCCGCCGAAGGACGTCTGGAAACAAATGATCGGATCATTGCAAGGGTCACGGATGGTATCTATCGCGAGCCGTGGTCGGCATTTCGGGAACTTGTGTCTAACGCCTACGACGCAGATGCGACTTCAGTGTCAATCGACTGCGACTACCCATTTTTCAACGAGGTGCGGATCAGCGACGATGGCATTGGCATGGATAGCCAGACTGTTGCGGACTTACTGACAAACATTGGTGGCAGTTCGAAACGGACATTTCGGGGGAAATCTCTAGGCACGGTAAACACAAATGATCCTACAGAAAGTCCTTCTGGCAGAAAGCTAATTGGTAAGATTGGAATTGGCCTCTTTGCTGTTGCACAGCTTACCAATCACTTCCAAATTATCACAAAGCGCAAAGGCGATTCTGAGAGGATATCGGCCACCGTTAAGATAAACACTTATAGGGAAAACGCTCACACGAGCGAAGGTGATGAGGCTTTCGCGAGCGGCACTTACAAAGTGGTTGCAGAAAAGACTTCCGACATCGATGCACATGGCACAACTATCGTTTTGATGAACGTTCAACGGGCGGTGCGAGAAAAACTGCAAAGTCGTGAAATATGGGATGCTCTTGACGAGCAAGAGAATGAAAAAGCATTTGGCTTATTCGACATCGTGTCAAAACCAAATTTCCATATCGGAAGAGTAAGTGCGAACGGCGAGCTATCGGTGCCATCAAGCCTGCCGTGGGCCGCAACTGACAGTCCAAAAGAGAAGTTTCGAAAACTGTTTGACAGCACGATTGAGCTCGGCAGGAACTCTAGCGACCGAACTGATTTGTCTCACCTCGATAATTACCTGAAGATGGTGTGGAGATTGAGCCTAGGCAGTCCGATCAAATATCTAGAATCGCACCCTTTTGAGTTCACTGGTTCTGCAGATTTAGATTTCTTTGAACTTTCAAATAAACCTAAAGGGGGAGCCAGTATAATTGAACTTACTGGCGATCAGAGCATTCGAGCGACAATGGGACTGGAGGCCGGTATCAAGGACCCCCTCTCGGAGTTTTCGGTGTTCATCGACGGAGTTGAACTCTTCAGGCCTGTCAAGTTATCAGAGGTGCTACAAGGGTCAATGAACCTTCCTCGCCCGATGTTTTTTGCAGGCAAAGTTGAGACCAATTTTGGGGATGCCTCGGCTGACAGGTCTGGCGGCAAGCTCTCCTTTGAAGCGTACCTCTATTGGAACTCTAAGATTATCCCAAAAGAAAGCATAGGTGCGCTAATAAGGGTCAATGGCGCGAGCGGAACTCTATTTGATCCAGATTTTCTTGGCTATCAGATCGCCGAACAAACGCGGAAAAAACAAGTAACTTGCGAAATTTTTGTGCTTGAAGGGCTAGATGGTGCTCTGAATATTGATCGAGAATCTTACAACACTAGCCATGCCCACTACCTCTATATTCAGAAGTGGCTTCACAACGCGTTCAGGCAGTTTGCGACCCAACATAAAAAAGTTGGTCGGGAGGTGCGCGAAAAAGAAACCGAGAGGATTAACTCCGGTGTAACTTCGAAGTTAACTGACATCACTGGCGAAGTTTGGGAACGAATGCGGGGTGATGACATTGCCTTGCCAACAATTGAGAAAAGACCTCTTGATCAAGGGGGTATATTGCCAGTCAAAGTGGGCGGAAACGATATTTCGTGGAGCCAACCTAGAATCAATGAAAGGAAAATTGGACGTTCAGACCGCATCGAAGCGATTTCAATTGTTTTGGACGCTTATGGCATACTTGAGCTGCTTGACGATGAGCGCCGTGCCGATCTCCTATTTGATATAGCAACAGTTTTTGAAGACGACGCATGAACATTGGAATCGATGTACCCGAAGAGAGCTTTGACGATTTTGCTCTTCCAGAGGATACAGGAGAGATTGCATCTCCTGAACCGCTAAGTTTTGCTCCATGGCACAAGCCTAGAAAGCAGTTTGTGCGGCAACGGCAGTGGGTTCACCATGCCCGTATGACCATTAAAAACTTGAAAAATGAAGGTCATCTGGACGCAAATTCTCCGGTCAGGTATTTAACTTTGCCCGGTCCGGATTTGCTTGATGTGAAACTTATGGCAGACGTGTGTGCGGACCAAAAGGTTGGTCTACACTATACTGGTTTCTGCTATGTGCGTGAAACTGAAGCAGTCCGCTTAAGACGCAACACCCAGCAATTCGAATTAGATAGAGGCGCCCAAATTCTACCGGGATCTGGTGTCCATATCTCGCGACTTGAAGAAATTACGAAAGCCAAGTCCGAAGCAAAGACACTGATGGAACGAGGTGGCCCATACAGCATCGTTAACATCGATGCATGTGAGCCTATAGCCAATGTAGACGGAAACCAAACCGGGCGGCTCGTTGATGCCATACGAACGATTCTGGATTATCAACTGAACGCAAACCGTCAGCCCTGGTTGCTGTATCTTACCACGCCAGTTCAAATCGACAGCGTATCAGAAGATGCACAAAGATCGCTCTATGACCAAGTGCGACAAAATGTTGCCGCCGATACTGAATTTGCCGATGAGTTAGCAGGGCGGTATGCTGATGGCGAAGACATTGATCAGTATTTGGTACGTGTATCTCAAGAAAACGGACACGAGTTTGTGCGAACCATAACCCTCGGGGTCTCAAAGTGGCTTGTTCACTTAGCTGAACAGGCAAACTTCAATGTCAAAAAACTGCCCGCGGTTTGTTATTCAATGTTCAGGAGAGAGCCCTATCTTCCGAACATGATCTCAACGTGTTATCTATTTTCGCCAAGGCAGATACCGATTGTTGATAACACTGGACTTACGCCGAATGCCCAACCTCAGACAGGCCAACCACCGATTTCCGACCATATTCGAGCGCTTCGCAAATCGATCGAAATCGAAAACATAGATGAGACGATTTCAAACGACCTAGTTTTAAGGAAATCACTGGTAGATGAAACCAAAGCTCTTCTGAGTGCCGTTGGCTATGATGTCGATCATCCTGTAAGGGGGTATGATATTTGGTTGTCAGGTGAACCGATGGAGCCGACAGACTAGACCGTGATTTTAGATGTCTAGTTGTGAAACCGTAGCGAACGTGCGCATGGTTCGCGCGACATAGCGGTATAGGGTTCGTCTTATCATCACATGCAGAAAGGTGGTCCGAAATCCAGCGAGCACCTCTGATCCTCGCGGGTCTCTGGCGATTAAGACTATTTCCTTACCTAGACCAACATACTTGAAGGCCGCAATGTAGACTGTGTGCAGCATCGGAGCACCGTGCTCAGAGTCCGGTTTGGGCCGGGAACGTCATAGTGCCTGGCTGACTCACCAGCTCCGGCTGCTGCGCCGCCTGACCTGCCCCCCGCGAAATCCCTCACCGTAATGTAGAGTCTGCGCCAACTCTGAAGGAGCAGACAGATGCGAAA
>NZ_JAUOSD010000049.1:0-10556 GCF_030548265.1 Marinovum sp. 2_MG-2023
GCAAAAACCCTCTACAAACACGTCTCAGACGCAGGACAACACCTCGTCGACAGACTCAGCATCAAACAACGCGGAAACAAAGACAGGTAGATCGTCAGGCAACCGCCACCCGATGCGGGCCCGCCGGGATGGTTCCCATCATGCGGTCCAGATGCCGGGCGACAAGATCGGCCTTCAACGCCGCATAACCCGGATCCTGCCACAGGCAGTTGAATTCGTCCGGGTCTTCTTGCAGGTCAAACAACTCACCCAGACCGGGATGGGAATGATAGATCGCCAGCTTGTACCGCCCATCACAGGTCATCGTCGCGCGGGTGTCATGGGTGACCTCGCTGCTGCCAAGGGAATCGTTGAAGTCGGTGACAACGGTTTCCTTATGCGTCAATGCGCCCGCAAAGATGGTTTTGACAAAGCTCTGCCCCTGCATGGCGTCGGGCACATCCTGACCGATCAGATCCAGCAAGGTCGGGGCGATGTCGATGCTTTCCACCATAGCGCGCGACCGCTGGCCGGCGGGAATACCGGGGCCAGCCATGATCAACGGCACCCGGATCAGACCTTCGAAGAACCGGCAGCCTTTGTATAGCAAACCATGATCGCCCAGCATTTCGCCATGATCGCTGGTGAAGACGATGATCGTGTTGTCGATTTCGCCGGTTGCCTCAAGATGATCGAGAATGCGACCGAACTGGGTGTCGAGATTTTCAATCATCGCGTAATAGGCGGCCTTGACGGCCATACCGTCAAAATTCTCTGGCGGTTTCGCGCCGCGTGCATCGCCCTTGGGGATGATATGTTGCGCGCGTTCCGCGGCCGAAAGGACCGGGTTCACGGCGCGGCGTTTTTGCGTGCGCACATCGAAAAACCGCGCCTGATGGGCAATGTCGCTTTGCCGAAACAGGGGCGGCGTCAGATCCCGGCCATCGCCAAACCGCGCCAGTGCTTCGGGCGGCGGATTGAACGGCGGATGCGGGTCAAACGGATTGAGGCTGAGCATCCAGGGACCATCGCGGGCCTCGCCAATGAAATCTATGGTGCGTTCCGCGATCCAGGCCGCTTGATGCAACTCTGCCGGGGTGCCGGTGGACAGATATTGCGGCTTGCCGGGGAACATTTCCTGCGGATCGACACCCTTGTCACGCAGCCACCGCCAATAGGCGTTGCTGTCGGGCACCCGTTCCCAACCGGGGTTCTGGCACCATTCAAACAAGCGGTATCCATCATCGACCCGCTGCTCCAGCTTTGACGCCGTGGAAAGATGCAATTTGCCGATCAATCCGCAATCATAGCGCGCATCCGCCAAGGTCCGCGTCACCAGCTTTTCCGACGTCGGGAAAAAGGCATTGCCGTTGCGATAGACATTATGCGCCGCCGGATACCGCCCGGTGAGAAAGCTGGCCCGGCTGGGCGTGCAAATCTGGTTTTGCACATAACAGTTTTCAAAGGCCGTGCCGCGCGCAATCAAGCGGTCGATATTCGGCGTGCGGATTTCGGCATTTCCCAATGCCGAAACCGTATCATAGCGCATCTGATCGGCGCAAAACCAAAGGATATTTGGCGCTTTTGCCTCTTGGTTTTCCGCCGGCATCAATTGGCCGTCCGCACAGTGTTGCGGTTTCTGATCCAGCCGCTGACCATCGGCCAACAGAGCGAGGCGATGGATATCGCCAGGAAGCTGGCGGCAAAGGGCCGGGTGAACAGCGGCTCAAGGCTGCCGCCGGTGGACATCAGACCAGAGCGCAGATGTTCCTCGGCAATCGGAGCCAGGACAAAGCCGATGACAAAGGGCCCAAGCGGCATTTTCGCCCGCTCCATCACAAAACCCAACAGACCCAGCCCCAGCATCACCCAGACATCAAAGAAGCTGTTGCCGACGGCAAAGATGCCGATGACACAGAACACAAGGATCGAGGTCAGCAGGAAGGCACGCGGCACATAAAGCACCTTGGCGATGTGGCGCACGGCAAGCATCATGATGGCGAACATAATGATATTGCCGACCAGATAGGCGGCGATCACGCCATAGGCCACCTCGGGCGCGTTGATGAACAAAAGCGGGCCGGGTTCCAGATTGTGAATGATCAGCGCACCGATCAGGATGGCATCCACCACCGATCCGGGAATGCCCAGCGTGATCAATGGGATCAACGCGCCACCGACCGCCGCATTGTTCGCGGTTTCCGCCGAAACGACTCCCGGCTCATGCCCCGTGCCGAACTTTTCCGGTTCTTTGGATGCGCTGCGGGCGGCGGAATAGCTGAGCATCGAGGCAATGTTCGACCCGATCCCCGGCAGAATGCCGATCCACGTCCCGATCAGGCTGGAGCGCAGGAAATTTCCGCTGTGACGTTTGCAATCCGCAAAGGACAACAACATCCGGCCCTCGGCCAAATCGGCCTTTGGCGGGCGCATGTCGATGTTGATGATATCCTTGATGATCTGGCTGATGGCAAAGGCCCCGATCAGCACCGGAAGCAGGCTGAGACCGCCTTCGAACGCGTCAATGCCAAAGGTCAGCCGCGGCGTACCCGAAGACGGATCAATACCCGGCATATGGATCAGCATGCCCAGACAGGCGGCGATCAACCCCTTGAGCAGCGATCCCTGGCTCAGGCTGGACAACATGACCAGCGCCATCAACACCATGGTGAAATATTCCCAAGGGCCAAAGGTGATCGCCAGCCGCGAAAACGGCGGCGCGAGCAGCGCCAACACGAGAAAGGAAATCATGCCGCCAACAAAAGACGCGGTAATGCCAAGGCCCAGGGCGCGGGCCGCCCGGCCCTGTTGTGTCATGGGATAGCCGTCAAAGGTGGTCATGATCGACGAAGGCGTGCCCGGCATCCGCAACAGCGTGGCCGAAATCTGGCTGCCCGACACCCCGCCGACATACATGCCGACCAACAGCATGATCGCATTCACGCTGTCCATGAAGAAGGTCAGCGGCAGGGTCAGGGTGATCAGCATGGTTGTGGTCAGCCCGGGGATCGAGCCCACAACAATGCCCAAAGCGACCCCCAGAAAGACCAGCGCAAACGGCAAGGGCGTCAACAGATAGAAAAGCGCATCAAAAAACGGCATTTGGGTTCCTCCTGCTTAAGGCAGGTTGATGTAGAAAAGACGCGTGAACGCGAAATCGCAGGCCAGGACCAGAACGACCGCATAACCGACGATCCAGGGCAGTTTGCGCAGATCGCGGTGGGTCATGAGAAACCCGCAAAGGATGACAAAGCCAATCCCCGCGACCTTGAAACTGGCCAATCCGAAATCCATCACCGCGACAAAGGCAAAGACCGACGCCAACACCGCAACCGCCAATCCGGGGTGGGGTTTGGGCGTGTCGGGATCGCGGGCCACCGGTTGCTGCGGCACGGCGGGGATGTCCCGCAGGGCCGACAGTATACGGACCACCCAGATCGCCGAGAGAAAGGCCATAAGACCGGCCAGCATCCGGGGCACCGCCGCCGAGCCCAACGGTTCAAACCGTGGTTCCGGCAGGCCCGATGCGCCGACAAAGATCACCCCGGAAAAGCCGATCAACGCAAGCGCAAGCGCCAATTCGACCTTGGGGTTTGCAACAGATTTTTCCATGATCTCACCTGTAAGTTGGCCTCGCCCGCGCGGTGGTTGCGCAGGCGAGATTTCGGGATGACCCGGCTTAGTTCTTAAGCCCGGCCTTCTCTGCCACAGCATCCAGTTGACCCAGCACTTCGATCGAGCTTTCAAGCGCCGCAGCACCATCCGTCCAATAGGGTTCAAGCGTGTTTTCGGTGAACCATGCCTGCATTTCATCGCTTTCAACGGCGGTTTGCAATGCGGTGGTGATCATTTCTTCGGCGTCGGCATCCAGACCGGCAGGCGCCAGCCAATACAGCGGATTGGCCCAAACCACGTCATATCCCAGCTCTTTGGCGGTGGGCACATCGCCAATCGCAGGCAGACGGCTGGCCCCGAAATAGGTCAGCGCGCGAATGCCGTTGGGCTGATAGTTCAGGTATTCAGACCCGGAAAACAGCGCGATATCGGCATTGCCGCCCAGCAGACGCGCCAAACGGTCGGCCCCACCCGGCGCACCGATCAGACGGGTTTCAAACCCGGCTTCACCCGCCAGCATCAGGCCGACGATATGCGGCACGGTGCCGATGCCGACCGCTTCGGTCAGGCTTTTGGGTTCGGCGCGCAGCGCCTCGATCAGCTCTTCCAGGGATTGATAAGGCGCATCATCGCGCACGGTCCAAACCGGGCTGCCGCCGCCGGTAAAGCCCAGCGAGGTAAAGTCATTGGGGTGGATTTCATTCACCCCAAGCGCATTGGACACCAAAATGCTGTGCGACCACATCATGATGGTATGGCCATCAGGCGCAGCTGCAAGAACCTCTCGCGCGGCATTCGCCGACGCCGCGCCGGGCACGTTCACGATGACCAATGGTTGCGGCAACAGGTTGTTTTCATTGATATGGGTCGAGATCTTGCGCGCCACCGTGTCGGTGCGCCCGCCGGGGCGATACCCGACATAGACCTGAATGGGCTTTGATGGAAATTCCGCCACTGCGGTGGTCGCGCTAGCGAAAAGCGTCGCCGTCCCGAGCGTTGCTGCAATGGATGCCGCGCCAATCCCGCGCACCATGGTTTGAATGAATGTCATGAAGTCCTCCCTTGATGATAATTCACCTGGCTTGTGTACCAGTAATTGGACCAACCAATATCAATTGGTATGGTTTTTGTCTAGTCCAAAACGAAATAGGGGCGGATTTTGGTCTAACCTAAATTCTCGGCTGGATACTGGTCCAGCCAAACGGTATCGTCCCCTGAACCGATGTAGGGCAGTTGAATGAGTCAGAAAGTCTATCAACGCATTGCCAGCGACCTGGAAAAAATGATCCAGTCAGGCGAGCTGAAACCCATGAGCCGCCTGCCGGCCGAACGCGATCTTGCTGCGCAATTCGAAGTCAGCCGAACCACAATTCGCGAAGCGCTGATGGTGCTGGAGGCCGCAGACGTCATCAAGATCAAGGACCGCTCGGGGGCCTATGTCCTTCCCACCGCTAGTAAAAGTGCCAGCGTCCTGCAATCCATAGAAGCGACACCAGGCCCGCATGAAGTCCTGCAGATGCGGCGTCTGATCGAAGGCGAGGCCTGTTTTCTTGTCGCCCTGAACGGATCGAAACGGGCGATTGACGCGATTGTCGATGCCAATATCGCCAATGCCGAAGTGCCGCCAAATGACACGCCGGAATTTCACGAAGCCACCAAACAGTTTCACCTCAGCATTGCGCAGGGGTCGGAAAACAGCCTGTTCGTGGAGCTGCTGGAATATCTGTGGGACCAAAAAAGCGGCCCGCTTTGGGAAAATTGGTATGCTGGCACCCGGTCGCGTCAAAACCGGCTGGCCGTGTTGGCCAACAATCAGGAAGTCACCGACGCCATCGTCGCCCGCCGCCCCCAGGCCGCCCGTACCGCAATGCAACGGCACATCGATTGGATGATTTCCCGCTTTCTCAGCTATTGACCCCGGAGACCGCCGCAAGCCGCGCGTGATGGATCGCCGCTGCCCCGGCGGCAATGGCAGCCGCGCCGTCGATCACCCGGGCCGCCATGTTCAACGCGCCCGCCGCCCGCGCGTAAAATCGCGCCAGCTCTGGCTCTCCGACGATCAACACGTCCTGCGCGCCGCTGGCCTGCTGCATGGACAGGATCTCTGATCCGATCAACACCCCCGACAGATAGCCGCGCCCATCAACCGGATTGACCGCCCCCGAAAGCAAAGCGCGCGGTCGCGTGGAAAACGCCAACAGAGAGACACCGAGATTGGATTTCGCCGCCTCGATCCCGTCGTCAAACCCCGCAAGGCCGGTTCCGCCCAATTCGCTGGTCACATGCCCCTTCAGCACGCTGGCGTGGCACAGAAGATCAAAGATCTCTCCGGTCATCGCGGTCGAAATCCGGCAAATCGCCCCCTGTTCGCAGGTGACCCATTTGCTATGGGTGCCCGGCAAACACAAAAGCGCGTCGTCGCGGGCCGCCAGTGCCAAGGCGCCAAAAACCTGAACCTCTTCGCCGCGCATCATGTCGGGAAAGCCACCGATGGATTTTGCGCTGACGCCGGGCACGATATGCGCCCCGGTTCCGGCCACCGGCACAAGCCGCGCCTGTACCGTGGCGCGCGTTTGCGGGGCCGTGCACATGTCGACATCCACCCAACCCAGATTGCTGCCCACCATGCCGACAAGCAGCGCCTGTTCACAGCCATATTTGCGATGCAACCGCATCAAGGTGCGATCATAGGCTCGTGAAAATTCCTCGCGCTCGGTCTGTTTGGCGCCGCGCCCAGCGACCCGGCCCAAAATGGTTCCATCTTCCTGCACCGCATAGGCGCGAAGATTGGATGTCCCCCAGTCAAAAACCGCAAGCGGCCAGGGCGCGAGGTCAGAATGCGTCATCAAAATCCTCCAATGCCCGGCGGGGTTTCGGTCAAGGGCCCCCATCCATATTGGTTGATCCAAATCTAAACCAATTCCCAATACTGGTCCATCCAAATCATTGGGAAAATCGCCAAACCCGGCCAGATCAAGTCATGATTCAGCCACTTACCGGGCAGTTTCAGCACCTTAACGGGTCATCGCCCCTTCGCTGGCTGGTTGGGCCAATACAGAAAAGCACCAGACCACAACAAAAACCAGTTACGAAACATTGACATTTTGGTCCTGCCAATTATCCTTGGGCGCAACTTTTCATACCAACGTCAGGCCGCCACATGACAAATGCACCCGATTCGACGGCACCAAAACAACCGAACATTCTTTTGATCATCACCGACCAACAGCGCTTTGATACCATTCGCGCCCATGGTCACGCCCATATGGACACGCCGAACCTTGATCGGCTTGCCAAAGAGGGCGTTTCGTTTTCCCAATGCCACATCACCGCCCCCAGCTGCGTGCCCAGCCGGGCAAGCCTGTTCACCGGATATTATCCGCATGTGACCGGCGTGATGGAGAATGAACAAGATTGGTCAAAAACATGGGTCAGCAGCCTGCGGGATTCTGGCTATACCTGTGTGAATGTTGGCAAAATGCACACCAATCCCTTTTTGGCCGAGGCCGGGTTCACCGAACGTTTCAACGTCGAGAACAAGGATCGCTATCTTCAGGGGCGTCACTATCTGGATGAATGGGACAAGGCATTGGCCGCGCATGGTCTGGTCAAGCAACAGCGCGAACATTACCGCAAACGCGACGATTACGGCCAGCGGCTTGGCGCGTTTGAATGGGATTTGCCAGAGGATCTGCATTCCGACATGTTTGTCGGCAATTTCGCGAAATTCTGGCTGGATACCAAACCCAAATCCGCGCCGCTGTTCATGCAGGTCGGCTTTCCCGGACCGCACCCGCCCTATGATCCGACGCCCGAGCTGGCCGAAAAATACATGGCAAAGGACAACATCCCCCTGCCGGTCGACTCGGTCGAAGACCGCGCCGGACAGCCCTCTTACCTAGAGGAAAAGCGCGTTCATGATGGTCAGGTTGACCACGATTCCATCCTCTGGAACCCAGATCGCAGCACCGAAGACGAACGCCGCATGCGCGCCTATTATTACGCCAATGTCGAGATGATCGACAATTCCGTTGGTGACATCATGCAGGCGCTGGAGCGCAACGATTATATGGATGACACGGTGGTGATCTTCACCTCGGACCACGGTGATTGTCTGGGTGATCACGGGCTGTCGCAGAAATGGTCGATGTATGATGTGGTGACGCGGGTGCCGCTGATTGTCTGGGCGCCGCAACGGTTTCAGGGCGATCGCACGGTCGATGATCTGGTGCAATTGTTCGATCTTGGGCCAACGATCCTGGAACTTGCCGGGGTCACCCCGGCGGCGGATATGGAGGCGCAGAGCTTGCTGCCGGCTTTGACCGAAACCGATCACACACCACGCGAACATGTGTTTTGTGAACAAGCCGGCGACATGGTGATGACCGGGGCGGATTTCATCACCATGGTGCGGGAAAAACGCTGGAAGCTGGTTCATCTTCTGGGCTGTGACGAGGGTCAATTGTTTGACCTGGAAACCGACCCGGATGAAATGCGCAATCTGTGGGACGATCCCGATCACAGCGCGCAAAAGGCCCGATTGAAAGACGTGATGCTGGAATGGCTGGTTGCGTCGAACTTTAACACCCGGGACCGGATGGCGGCCTTTCGCTAACCCGGATCGGACCAAAGGACTGCGCCCGTGCCGCCCCAGGCACGGGCACCGGCACCGGCACGGGCCACACCATCGCGTCATGGCTGAGGAAAACGGTGGTCAGCGCAGTGTCCGATGCGCGGCGTCGACAAATATGTGACGCAGTTGCAAGCGGCGGATTGAAGTGCTGCAAAACGTCAGAATTTATAATAGCTTATTACGACAAACTTCGACCCGCGCGCTTGGGCTTGGCTTGTAACACGCCTGCCCGTACATAAGGGCACCTTTAAACTATGGACCTGTCAGCCGCTCAATGGAAAAGCCCGCTTTTATCACCGATGCCGAAAGCGCCTATGCCACGCTGCGGCAGGCCATCGTCACCGGCGATCTTCCGCCGGACCGCAAGCTCAAGATCGCGGAACTGCGCGCTGAATTTGGCTTTGGGGCCGCGCCCCTGCGCGAGGCCCTGTCGCGGTTGATCGGCGAGCGGTCGGTCGTGCAACATTCCAACCGCGGCTTTTATGTGCGCAGCGCCACCGCCGAAGAGGTCGAGGATCTGGGCCGGGTGCGTATCCTGCTGGAAAACGAAGCGATCCGCGACAGCCTGAGCCGGGGCAACGACGCCTGGGAGGCGCAGCTTGTCGCCGCCTATCACAGTCTGCGGCTGGCCGAAGATCGCAACACCAGCCTGCAGGAAATCGAAACGCGCAACCGGGCGTTTCACGATGCGCTGGTTTCGGCGGCCAACTCGGACTGGTTGTTGGATCTGCGCGACCAGATCTATGCCCATCACGAACGCTATCGCCACCTGTCGCGCAATTTCGGCCCCAGCGGGCGCGATACACCCGCCGAACATGCCGCAATCTATGAGGTGGCAATCGCGCGCGATATCGACACGACCTGCGCGCTGACCGCCCGCCATATCGAGCTGACGACAGTGGCGGCGGTCAAGGCGATGCAGGGCTAAAATCCTAAAGGCAGGTGAAGCGCGGGGACCTTTGCCCCGCGCCAGCACCGGGGTCAGGCGTAGCTGGTTGCGCCGTCCGGTTTGCGCATCAATGGCCGGGACCAATGGGTATATTCATCGGTCTGCAACGCCTCTTCGATGATCTCGACACCCCAACCCGGGCGATCAGGGCGCAGCTCAAGATAGCCATCAACCGGAATATAGGGATCTTTGATCCACGGCACATCCCGGTGCACCTTGTACTCAAGGATCTTGAAATTGGTGCAGGCGGCCGAAAAATGCACGTTGTGCGCGGTCGCCAGCGGCCCCATCGGATTGTGCGGCGCCACCGGAACGGAATGGGCATCCGCCACCTCGGCAATGCGACGCATTTCGGTCAAACCGCCGACCACGGCAATGTCCGGCTGGACGATATCCGCCCCGCCCGCATTAAGCAGCGCCAGGAATTGATGGCGATTATATAGCGCCTCGCCGGTGGCCAGCGGGATGTTCATCTTGGCCTTCATGTCGCGCCAAGCCGGCATATGTTCCGGGCGCAATGGCTCTTCCAGAAAGAAGGGATCATAAGGCTCGATCGCCCGCGCCAGACGCACCGCATCAATCCCCTCCATCAGCACCGAATGGGCATCAAAGGCGATCTCGAAATGCGAGGGCAGACCTTCGCGCAGGGTGCGGAAATAATCCGCTGTCGCGGCGCAGACCTCGCCCCAGCGATGCTCAAACGGATGTTTGCGATAAGGCGAAAGTTTGAAAGCGGTAAAGCCGAATTCCGCGTGCAGATTCGACAGAACCTCGACACCATTGTCCGGCGCGCCGATGGCGGTGCAATAGACCCGCACCTTGTCGCGCATATGGCCGCCCAGCATCTGGTAAACCGGCACGCCAATCGCCTTGGCGGCAATATCCCAAAGCGCATGATCGACCGCGGAAAACGCCGCCAGCCCCAATGCGCCGGGCGGAAAACGTGCGACATGCATCAGCTTTTCATGCAAAAACGTCACCCGGCGCGGGTCTTCGCCCAGAAGATGCGTGGCAAAATAGTCAAGGATCGGCGCAACGGCACGTTCCGGACCATGGGCATATGTCTCGCCCCAGCCGGTGATACCTTCGTCGGTCTTGATGGCGACAAGCACGCGAGGACGGTCATCGACCCGCTGCATATAAGTTTTGATTTCAGTGATTTTCATTGTTTCAACGCTGGGTTTAGGTGTTGTTGGTGGTCATGTTGTTCATATGCGGGGCGGCCGTCGATGTAGCTGCCGACGGGCAGTTGGTAACCGCCGTGGGCGAGGGCGTCGTTTTCGGCGCGCATCCAGTCGAACAGCCGGGTTTTCAGCCGGGCTTTTTCCTCGGCCAGGGTCGGGTCGTCGGCGCGGTTTTTCCGTTCGCCGGGATCGGTAT